>NZ_JBQCUB010000006.1:0-130539 GCF_051963655.1 Neisseria sp. P0001.S007
AAATTTTAACTAACTGTGTTATACTGTCTGCTTCGTTTTCTTCACCGCGTCAGCAGCGAAGAACCGAACTATACGCCCCATCACAAAACCAGTCAACACCCAATTTCAAAAAAAATTAAAAATTTTCACAACTATCTGTATTTAAATAATTTAAAATTTATTGGATTTTATCGTTCGATAGATAAAACAGATACCCAAAGATAAATACTCCTGCGGCTTTACTCTTAATTGCCACATTCAAACACTCTATATCTCTATATTACTGGCGCTTTAGTCCCATCTACTCTTACAATCTCTACTTTCTCCAATAAAACAATCATAAATTTAGAATAGTCCCTATTATGAGTAACGAAAAGATTCAACAAAAATTTGAACA
The DNA here is from genome assembly GCF_051963655.1 of Neisseria sp. P0001.S007. Taxonomy (NCBI): domain Bacteria; kingdom Pseudomonadati; phylum Pseudomonadota; class Betaproteobacteria; order Neisseriales; family Neisseriaceae; genus Neisseria; species Neisseria sp. P0001.S007. The sequence continues at coordinate 377 of NZ_JBQCUB010000006.1, forward strand.
AGCATATCACTCTTTTATTGAAGAGGAAAATTACGAGGAAGCGCTAAAACGTGCCGAGATTCTTTGCCTTCTCAATCCCCAATCAGTCGAATATCATCATAAAGTTGCTTATGCCTATCTGAAGCAATTGAAATGGGAAAAAGCCATTGAGGCTGAAATGAAAACGCTAGAGCTGGATAGCACCTATATTCCTGCTTTGGATTTACTTGCACATGCTTACGGCGCTCTAGATAACTGGGAAAAAACCGGGTTTTACGGTCATCAGGCTTTGGTTCTAAAAGATAAAGCCATCCCAGACCTAGAACATGAAATCATTCCGACACCAGCTCCAAAAAACGGCAAACGGATTATCTCCTTTTCTTTATTTGGCAATAATTCCAAATATATTGAACCTGCTGTCTTAAATACCCAGCTTGCGCCTGTGCTTTTCCCTGGTTGGACATGCCGTTTTTATGTCGACGATTCTGTATCGGCTGAAGCTATTCAACGATTTAGAAATAACGGTGCCGAAGTGATTAAAGTTGGCGCTCCATTGGACAACTGGCCGGGCACGATGTGGCGCTTTCTTGCCATTAATGATCCCGAGGTTGAATACGTTATTTTCCGTGATGCAGATTCTATTATTTGTTATCGTGATGCAGCGGCCGTATCCGAATGGATAAAAAGTAGCACCCTATTCCACACTATTCGCGACTCAGGCTCGCATACTGCCCTGATTCTTGCGGGTATGTGGGGGGCTAAAGCGGGTGCAGTCCCAGATATGCAGGAAAGGATTCAAAACTTTGTCGATGAGGGCTACCCTTCCAGACATTTTGCCGACCAAGATTTTCTAGAAAAAGAATTGTGGGCCTATATCCGTCAGAATCTGTTTGCACATGACAGATTATTTGATTTCTGTAATGCACACAAAATTCCCGGCGAGTTCTACTCTAATTATCAAATCGCTTTCAGCGAAGGGGTCACCAGCTTTAACGCAACGACTGATTATGAAGACGGCAGTCTGGCAAGATGGACGCTGTACTCCAGTGCTTCGCCTTTGGTCAATCCGGACTACTCGCTCAATGTTGTTCCTGAATTTAAAGTCTGCAGTTATGTGACTGAAGTGAAAAACGGAGCGGTTTCAGCATTCTTACCAAAGAGATATGGTAATGCGATTAAAGCAAAACTGGCCAGAATCAACATCGAACAAATCTAATTTGATTTGATTCCTATATATCTCATTTAATGAACCCGTTATTTATGAGCAAACACATTCTCCTCGGCATTACCGGCGGTATTGCGGCGTATAAATCTTGCGAACTGGTCAGACTGCTGAAAAAGCAAGGACATTCTGTATCAGTAGTGATGACGGATTCTGCGACGGAATTTGTCTCCCCGCTGACTTTCCAAGCTTTAACCGGCAATCCTGTTTTATCGGATACCTATTCAGGTGCTTCCAATAATGGCATGGCGCACATCAATCTGACGCGGGAAGCCGACGCATTTCTTATTGCGCCTGCAACTGCCAATACGATTGCCAAAATTGCCAACGGATTGGCTGATAATCTACTGACCAACTTGGTAGCAGCCAGGAAATGCCCTTTGGCTGTTGCGCCTGCAATGAATGTTGAAATGTGGAGCAACCCTGCCAACCTGCGCAATATTGAGCAGCTGGTTTCAGACGGCATTACCGTGCTTTACCCAAACAGCGGTGAACAGGCTTGCGGCGAAACAGGTACAGGCAGAATGGTCGAAGCGGTCGATCTGGCAGATTTGTTAGAGGATTTATGGACACCCAAGCTGCTGAGTGGCAAAAAAGTTCTGATTACTGCCGGTGCAACGTTTGAAGCCATCGATCCTGTCCGCGGCATTACCAATATTTCCAGCGGACAAATGGGTATGGCTTTAGCGCGTGCGTGCCGTGCTGCCGGAGCGGAAGTCACGCTGATTTACGGTCAAATTCAGACGGCCTTACCCGCAGGCTTGGCTCATTCTGAACAGGCTGTCAGCGCAGAAGCCATGTATCAGGCAGTTCACCGCCATATCCATGAACAAGATGTCTTTATTTCCGTTGCAGCCGTTGCAGACTATAAAGTCAAAAACAGCAGCAACGAGAAACTGAAGAAAAACGGCAATCAGCCCCCGATTATCGAACTGACGGAAAATCCGGATATTCTCGCATCCGTTGCCGCCCTGCCTTCCCCACCATTCTGCGTCGGCTTTGCTGCGGAAAGCCATCAGGTTTTGGAATTTGCTCGGGCAAAACGTTTGCGCAAAAACGTACCGATGCTGGTGGCCAACCAAGTTTCCGTTTCCATGGGTAAGCCAACCAATCAAATCACCATTATTGATGACCTTGCCGAAACCTCATTTCCGGAAACATCGAAACGCCAAGCAGCGGATGAAATCGTCAAACGCCTGGCTGAATTGTTGTCTTGATAAAACAAAAAACAAAAGGCCGTCTGAAAATTTTTCAGACGGCCTTTTGTTTGAATACATTAAATCACAAACCCAATTCGCGCAGGAAACGAATATCGTCTGCCCAACCGGATTTCACTTTCACCCAAATCTTCAAGAAGACTTTGGTATCAAACAATTTTTCCATATCAAGGCGGGCTTCAGTAGAAATTTTCTTCAATTTCTCTCCACCCTTGCCAATCAAAATCGCCTTTTGGCTGTCTTTATCGACCAACACTGCGATATAAATGCGGAACAGTCCGCTTTCCTCTTCCTCAAACTGCTCCACTTCAACATTCATCGCATACGGCAACTCTTCGCCCAAATAGCGGAACAATTTTTCGCGCACAATCTCCATCGCCAGGAATCGACTGGATTTATCCGTCACCATATCTTCCGGATACATCGGGATACTTTCCGGCAGATACGGCTTGAGCAGTTCCAACAGATTGGCAATACGCAGGCCATGTTTCGCGCTGACTGCCTCGCTGGCAGCAAATTCAAACTCTTGGCGTACTTCATTGATAAAAGCCTCAAGCGCAAATTTATCTTTGGCTTTATCTTTATCGATTTTATTGACTACCAATACCACAGGCGTATGCTTAGGCAACTGCTTTAACACCACGCGGTCGGCATCGGTAAAGCGCATGGCTTCCACCACAAAAACCACCACATCCACGCCGCTCAACGCTTCGGTTACGTTTTGATTAAGACGGTCATTCAACGCATTGCGGTGATTGGTTTGAAAACCCGGCGTATCGACAAACACAAATTGCGCCGTATCGTCGGTGTAAATACCGGTGACACGGTTGCGCGTGGTTTGTGCTTTTTTACTGGTAATACTGATTTTCTGACCGATTAAATGGTTCATCAGCGTGGATTTGCCGACATTCGGTCGACCCACGATGGCCACAAAGCCGCAACGATAATCCGTCGGGTGTTGCGACTCGTTTTGCAAAAAGGTTTCGATATCCATGTTATATATGACTTTCTTGATTGTTTCAGACGGCCTTTGCATTTTCTCAAAGGCCGTCTGAAATATTATTTTTTAGCTTTTTTCAAAGGAAACTTCTGTTCCAACCACTCTAAGGCTTCACATGCCGCTTTTTGCTCGGCCACTTTCCGACTGCTGCCGCGTGCGTTGCAGATGAAACCGAGTTCGCCCAAATCGCAGGAAATCACAAACATCGCATCAGCCGTCTGCTCCGCCTGCTCTTCGATTCGGTATTTTGGCAGGGCAAAGCGGCGTGCCTGCAAGGCTTCCTGCAAAGCGGTTTTACTGTCTTTCTTGCCGATATTCAAATCCGCACGTTTCACACGTTCCGCAAACAAATGGCGAACCACTTTTTCCGCCACAGAAAAATCAGCATCAAAGCTGACCGCCGCAAACATTGCTTCCATCGCGTCGGCCAAAATCGAAGGCCGTCTGAAACCGCCGCTCTTCAACTCGCCGGCCCCTAGATACAAACCGTCTCCGACATTCATTTCCAACGCAATTTCAGCCAATACGCCTTCATTCACTAAAGCCGCACGCATCCGTGACAACTCGCCTTCCGACAATTTCGGAAACGCGTCAAACAACATCCGCGCCACGGAATAATTCAAAATCGAATCGCCGACAAATTCAAAACGCTCATTGTGTTTGGCATTGTAGCTGCGGTGGGTCAAAGCCTGCTGAAGCAGCTCCATATTGCGGAACTCATAGCCCAGACGCTTTTGAATCGCTCGATGCGCCTGCTGTTCTCGATGCGCCTGCTGTTTGAGCAAATCAGGTTTCATTCCATACTTTCAAAAAAACAGCCGGAAAACACGCCTCATCCGCAGTGAAACAAAATAAAAAGGCTACACCGGCAACTTTTTTATTTTGGCTCATTGTTTCTTGCGTCCTTCAAGCCGATAAACAATTAAAAGCCGTCATGTTCAAACCTGACGACACTTGCCGACATTGTACCATCAAACCGCCCCTGCACACATCCGTGCGGAAAAGCGGCGAATCGTGTAAAATCATGCCAAATCATCTCTTTGTCAACTCTATGAACAAATTTGCCCAAGCATTGGCCGCAGCGCTCGACCGCTGCATCGTCACCAACACCGTCGCCGAACAAGGAGAATCTGTCGGCTTCCTCTACCGCGAAGCCCCCGTATTTGAAAACGACAGCGGCTGGCGTATTTTCAGCGGCGACGAAACCGACGAATACACCGACAATCCCGACAATTTTAGCATTGTCAGCCTCTCCGCCATTACCACAGATAATCCCGATATCGCGTCCCTGCTGACTCAGGCAGAAGGCAGCGCGTGGGAATTGAACGAAGACGGCGAGTTCCAAGCCGTTGCCGATTGGCAGCCGCAAGAATAACCCATCCCCATTTCGTTTCAGACGGCCTTCTTTATAACAAGGCCGTCTGAAACCGAGCCGAATCCCTATTTCACAAATATTGAAGGAATCATCATGAACATTATCGAACCACGCCTCGATGGCACCAACCTGCGCATCGGCATCGTTCAAGCCCGCTTTACCAACGAAATCGGCAGCGAAATGGTCAAAGTTTGCTGCCGCACCTTAAAAGAATTGGGTGTATCCGAAGACAACATCACGCTTGCCACCGTTCCTGGCGCGCTTGAAGTGCCTATCGCGCTGATGAACCTTGCTTCATCCGAACAATTCGATGCCCTGATTGCTATCGGCGTTGTCATTCGTGGTGAAACTTACCACTTTGAATTGGTATCTAATGAGTCCGGCGCAGGTGTCAGCCGCGTTGCCCTTGACTACAACATCCCTATCGCCAACGCCATCCTAACGACTGAAAACGACGAACAAGCCGTTGCACGCATCGAAGAAAAAGCCTCCGATGCCGCCAAAGTTGCCGTAGAATGTGCCAACTTGGTCAACCATCTTTTGTCAGAACAATACGAAGACGACGAAGAATAAGCTTCTCCCCGTATTGAATACCGCATATTTTCAGACGGCCTCCCAATCATGACATTGAGGCCGTCTGAATCATTCAATATTCAGCCGACAACCATCGGCACTCTCTTCACAAGGAATACCCATGAAAAGCCCACGCCGCCGCGCACGCGAGCTTGCCGTACAAGCCATTTATCAAGCAGGCATCAACAAAACCGCCGCTCCTGAAATCGCTAAAAACATCCACGAACTGTCCCAATCTTCCAATATGGATGAAGAACTGTTCAACAAACTGTTTTTCGGCGCACAAACCCATGCCGCAGAATACATGGAAAAAATCAGCCCCCTGCTCGACCGCGACGAAAAAGACCTCAGTCCTATCGAACGCGCCGTTTTGCTGGTTGCCTGCCATGAGCTGAGCACCATGCCTGAGACCCCCTACCCTGTCATCATCAACGAAGCCATCGAAGTCACCAAAACTTTCGGCGGCACCGATGGCCATAAATTCGTTAACGGCATCCTCGACCAACTGGCTTCCCGCATCCGCCCTGACGAACCGCGCCGCAAAGGCTAAGATTGACTTCGCATCAGGTCGGGATTACCGATCTTTGCCCTGTTTAAGCTAATGTCCTTATACAGCCAAACCATCAAAAAGGCCGTCTGAAATTCAGACGGCCTTTTATCTTTCGATTTATTCTGATTTTGGCATTTCATAACCGGGACAGTTTTGCTTGTCGCTGCTTGCCCAGATGATACCGCTGTCGTTGTAATAAACGGTACAGGTTTCATTTGCGTTGGTTTCTTTGTTAGGCACTGCCTTCAAAATATAACCTGAATCGGAAGGAGTACCTTCAAAACCAATATCAAAATATTGATTCTGCTGTAAATTTTTAGCAGGAAAATCCTCATTATCAGGAAAATCCTTAAATGTCCTTTTTTGAGTGTAGTAGCGTTCGAGCTGTTGGGCGTTATGCAGCATCTGCGTGCGGACGGCGGCAAGGCGCGTTTGGCGGATGTAGTTTTGATAAGACGGATATGCGATGGTAGCGAGAATGGCTGCAATCACAACGACTATCAGCAGCTCGATAAGCGTGAAGCCTTGTTGGTGTTTCATTGTATTTATGTCGTAAATAATTAGAATAAGACATGAATATTATAGTAGTTTTCTTGCGGCTTAAATGTTCAGATTCGGAGGGAGTTTGGGAATTTATGTAAATGAGGTGCAAGTTCTGAAAAATGTTTACTGCCCTTTATTTTTTATTTCAATAAGTTAAACTTCAATTTAAGCCGACCGTCTCTTGGTCGGCCTTGGTCTTTACAGTAAAATCCAGTTGTTTTTTTGTTTCTATCAATACATTTATTGCTTGTCTGCAACGTTATTTTATTGAATTGGTTCCTTTTATATGTCTAAAGTTTTCAAGTGGGCGGCCGGTACGGCTGTTGTAGTAGCAGCGGCTTTCGGCGGCTGGTCTTTGATGAAGCCTGAGCCTCAGTCTTCTTTTATTACAGAAGTGGTCAAACGCGGCGATATCCGTCAAACCGTGTCGGCAACCGGCGAAATCTCACCTTCCAATTTGGTATCCGTAGGCGCGGAAGCTTCAGGTCAGATTAAAAAACTGTATGTGAAACTGGGCCAACAAGTGAAAAAAGGCGATCTGATTGCGGAAATCGACTCAACCAATCAGATCAATACCTTAAATACCGAAAAATCCAAACTGGAAACCTATCAGGCAAAATTGGTTTCTGCCGAAATCGCGCTTTCCAGTGCAGAGAAAAAATATAAACGCGAACTTGCCTTATGGAAAGAACAGGCAACTTCCAAGGAAAACTTGGAATCTGCACAAGACTCTTTAGCCGCAGCCAAAGCCAATGTTGCTGAACTGAAGGCCTCCATTAAACAATCAAAAATCTCCATCAATACAGCCGAATCCGAACTAGGCCACACGCGGATTACCGCCACCATGGACGGTACTGTGGTCGCCATTCCTGTTGAAGAAGGCCAATCCGTCAATGCAGCGCAATCTACGCCGACCATTATCCAGCTAGCAAATCTGGAAACCATGTTAAACAAAATGCAGATTGCAGAGGGCGACATCACGAAAGTCAAAGCCGGTCAGGATATTTCGTTCACCATTTTGTCCGAGCCGGACACCCCGATTAAAGCGAAATTAGACAGTGTCGACCCCGGCCTGACCACCATGTCTTTGGGCAACTACACCAGCAGCACGGACACGACTTCCAATGCGATTTACTACTATGCCCGTGCACTTGTACCGAATCCCGAAGGCAAACTTTCTATCGGCATGACCACTCAAAACACGATCGAAATCAACGGCGTGAAGAATGTTTTACTGGTACCGACGCTAACCGTGAAAAAGCATAACGGCAAATCCTATGTCAGCATTTTGGGCGCAGACAATAAAGCGGTAGAACGCGAAGTGACCGTCGGCTTGAAAGACAGCATGAATACCGAAATCAAAAGCGGCTTGAAAGAAGGCGAAAAAGTGATCGTTTCTGAAATGAGCGCAGATGAAAAGAATAAGAGCAGTGAACGCGCGATGATGGGCGGCGGCCCTCCTCGCTGATTGATTAAGGCCGTCTGAAAGGTTTGGCTGTGTTTCAGACGGCCTTAGTTCCTGTATTTCTATTTTTCGCCCGGAAAGATTATGAGTTTAATCGAATGTAAGAATATCAACCGTTTTTTCGGTAGCGGTGAAAACCGTGTGCACGTATTGAAAGATGTCAGCCTTTCTATTGAGAAAGGCGACTTTGTGGCGATTATCGGCCAGTCCGGCTCAGGCAAATCGACGCTGATGAATATCTTGGGCTGTCTGGATACCGCCACTTCCGGCTCTTATCAAATCGACGGCATCGAAACATCGCAAATGCAGCCGGATGAGCTGGCGGCTTTGCGCCGTGAGCGTTTCGGCTTTATTTTCCAGCGTTACAACCTGTTAAGCTCGCTGACCGCCCGGGACAACGTCGCCCTGCCTGCCGTGTATATGGGCATGGACAGTAAAGAGCGCGCGGAACGTGCGGAAAAACTGTTGGGCGATTTGGGTTTGCAAAATAAAGAAGGCAACAAACCCAGCGAGCTTTCCGGCGGTCAGCAACAACGCGTTTCGATTGCCCGCGCGTTGATGAACGGCGGCGAAATCATCTTTGCCGACGAACCAACCGGCGCATTGGATACCGCCAGCGGTAAAAATGTGATGGAAATCATCCACAAGCTGCACGAAAACGGGCATACCGTGATTATGGTCACCCACGATCCGGGCATTGCGGCAAACGCAAACCGCGTCATTGAAATCCGCGACGGTCAGATTATTTCGGATACGTCTAAAAATCCCGACATTCCACCCAGCAAAGTGGAGAGGATTAAAGAAAAAGCTTCCTGGTCGTTTTATTACGATCAATTTATGGAAGCATTCAAAATGTCTGTGCAGGCGATTATGGCACACAAAATGCGTTCGCTGCTGACCATGCTGGGGATTATCATCGGTATCGCTTCGGTGGTATCGGTAGTGGCCTTAGGTAATGGCTCGCAACAAAAAATCCTGGAAGACATTAACTCGATGGGCACAAACACCATCAGTATCTTCCCCGGCCGTGGTTTTGGCGACCGCCGCAGCGGACGAATCAAGACACTGACGATTAATGACGCAAAAGCCATCAGCCAACAAAGTTACGTCGCCTCCGCCACCCCTCAAACCAGCTCCGGCGGCACCTTAACCTACCGCAACACCGACCTGACTGCCTCGCTTTACGGCGTAGGCGAACAATATTTCGACGTGCGCGGTTTAAAATTGGAAGAAGGCCGTCTGTTTGATGATGACGATGTAAAAACCGATGCCCAAGTCGTCGTCATCGACCAAAACACCAAAACCAAACTCTTCGGCGAAGGTGTCAATCCTTTAGGCAAAACCATCCTTTTCAAAAAACGCCCGTTAACCGTCATCGGCATTATGAAAAAGGATGACAACTCGTTTGGTAATTCCGACTCACTGATGCTTTGGTCGCCTTATACAACGGTCATGCATCAAATTACCGGTGAGAGCCATACTAACTCCATCGTTGTCAAAATCAAAGACGATGCCAACACGCAAGTTGCCGAAAAAAGCCTGACCGAGCTGCTGAAAGCACGCCACGGTACAGAAGACTTCTTTATGAACAACAGCGACAGCATCAAAGAAATGGTTGAAAGCACGACCGGTACCATGACGCTGCTGATTTCTTCCATTGCGGTCATCTCTTTGGTGGTCGGCGGCATCGGCGTGATGAACATCATGCTGGTTTCCGTTACCGAGCGCACCAAAGAAATTGGCGTCCGCATGGCAATCGGCGCACGCCGCAACAATATTTTGCAGCAGTTTCTGATTGAAGCCGTTTTAATCTGTATCATCGGCGGCCTGTCAGGTGTATTGTTGTCCGCAAGCATCAGCCTGGTGTTCAACTACTTTGTCACCAACTTCCCGATGAGCATTTCCATGACTTCCGTCATCGGCGCAGTGGTCTGCTCCACCGCCATCGGTGTCGCATTCGGCTTTATGCCTGCCAACAAGGCTTCCAAGCTCAACCCGATTGATGCGCTGGCTCAGGATTGATTATGTTTCAGACGACCTATTATCTTAAGGCCGTCTGAAATGCTGTTACCCGAAAGATTTTTTATGAAGACGAAACCTTTTTCCCAAGCAGCCTTATCATTGGCTATTGCCCTTGCCCTAAGTGCGTGCGCCGCGTCTAAAGCCAACCCGAACCTTACGCTGGAAGCAACCGGCCAAGTCATGAGCGCGGCGGAAACTGCCGAACGCTACAATGTAAACGGCAACTGGTGGGAAATCTACCAAAGCCCGCAACTCAATGCTCTGATGGAGCAGGCGTTGGCCAACAATGTCGATTTGAAACAGGCGGCCATCAGCGTCAACAAGGCTTTGTACCAAGCCAATATTTTGGGCGCGGATTTGGTGCCTTCGTTCAGCGGATCGTTGGGCGCGAACGCTTCTAAAAACCTGAAAACCGGCAGCCACGGCAATACCTTCAGCAGCCAGCTTGGCTTGAGCTACGAATTGGATTTATGGCGTAAACTCAGTGCCACTGCCGATGCTCAGGTATGGGAATATCAAGCCACGCATGAAGACATGGCCAACACACGCCTGACTTTGATTAATAATGTCGCCGATGCGTATTTCAATATCGCCTACCTGAACGAAGCCATCGAGTTGGCAAAAAAATCGCTGAAGCAATATCAGGAAATCAACCGCATTGCGAATGCCAAATTCCGCTACGGCCGTGCCGACTCCAGTCAGCCGACCCAAGCCAAACAGTCATTGCTGAGCGCGGAAAACAACCTGTTGTCTTTGCAAAACAATTTGGATACGCAAAAACAGGTTTTGCGTAATTTGTTGAATTTAAGGCCGTCTGAAAACATGGCCGCCGATCCGGCACAATTCCGCCTGTTGCCGGTCAAAGGCGTGAACTTGGATGTACCGATTACCGTTTTGGCCAACCGCCCCGACCTGCGCGCCGCCGAATACCGCCTGCAAGCGTCGCAACAATTGGTCAACGCGCAAAAACGCAGTTGGTATCCGTCGATTACTTTGGGCGCAAGTTTGAGTACGTCTTCCGATAAAGCGAAAAGCACGTTCAATATCCCCATGTTAGGCGGATCGGCCACCATCAATCTGCCTTTCCTTAATTGGCAGACCATGAAATGGAAAGACAAAACCGTACAAGCGGAGATGGACAGTGCCAAGCTGAATTTTGAAAAAGCCCTGACCACCGCGCTCAACGAGGTCAACACCAACTACCTTGCCTACAAAAACGCGCAGGCCAGCCTTGCCAATCAAGAACAACGTTATCAGTTGGACAAGAAAAACAGCCATTACTATCAAGTACGCTACCAACACGGTAAAAACGAACTGAAAGACTGGCTGGAGGCTTTGAATTCGGAATATAGCTCGGCTCAAAACCTGCTGAACCAACGCTATGAAGCCTTAAAATACGAAAATATGGTGTATAAAGCCATGGCAGGACGTTATACGCCGAAATAGCATTTTCAGACGGCCTTTGGTTAATTTCCGTCAACGGCCGTCTGAAAAACATTCAAGCAACTGAATTTTCATATATAATCGCGCGTTTATTTGATTTTATCCGGACAACATTATGGCCTTCGCCTCTCTCTTTACGCTTTTGGACGACATTACCGCCGTTTTGGACGACGTAGCGATGATGACCAAAGTCGCCGCAAAAAAAACCGCCGGCGTGGTCGGTGACGATTTGGCGCTCAACGCCAATCAGGTAACCGGCGTATCCGCCGAGCGCGAATTGCCGATTATTTGGGCGGTGGCAAAAGGCTCTCTGGTCAATAAGCTGATTCTGGTGCCGCTTGCACTGTTGCTTTCCGCTTTCCTGCCAGCGCTGATTACGCCCTTGCTGATGATAGGCGGTGTGTATTTGTGTTTTGAAGGCGTGGAAAAACTGTTGCACAAATTTCTACACCGCAATGAACACGAAGACGGACACGATGCCGAGCCTGAAGTCACAGACGAAAAAACAAAAGTTAAAGGCGCGGTCCGTACAGATTTCATCCTCTCCGCCGAAATCATCATTATCGCGCTGGGCGTTGTCGAAAAATATGACCTGATGACGCGTTCTTTGGTTATGGTTGCCATCGGTATCGGCATGACGGTGTTGGTGTACGGCTTGGTCGGCATTATCGTCAAACTTGACGACCTCGGTATGATGCTGATGCGCCAAAAAAGCGCCGCCGTACAAGGCATCGGACGCGGTTTAATTTCATTTATGCCTTGGTTTATGCGCGGCTTGAGCATTGTCGGCACGCTGGCGATGTTCTTGGTCGGCGGCGGACTGATCGCCCACAACCTTGGCTTTTTGCACGATTTCCTCCATGCGCAGCATTGGGACAGCGGCATGATGGAACATATCGCCAATCTGGTGGTCGGAGTAGCCGCCGGCGCATTGGCTTGCGCAATCGTCCTGCCTGCAATGAAATTGTTTCAAAAAGACTGATTTTGTTTCCCTACCGTCTGAAAACTTTTCAGACGGCCTCAATACCATTTAAAGCATGAATATTTTCCGTAAACTCGAACAATATTGGCAACATCCGCTGCTTTACTGGCCGCTGGTCATCTTGATTGCCGCCGCGACACCGTTCACTTTCGCCCCGTATTATCATTTTTGGCTGATGCCGCTGTTGTTTGGCGCACTGATACGCCTGATTGAGTTACGTCCGCGCTTTGCCGTCATGACAGCCTATCTGTTCGGATTAATCGGTTATACGGCGCAGTTTTATTGGATACACACTGCCTTGCATGATGTTTCGGGTTTGCCGGATTCATACGCCATCCCCCTCACCTTCCTGCTGCCGGCTTTTCTCGCGCTTTATCCGGCCATCTGTTTTTGGGTGTGGAGAAAATGCAACCTGTCACGCTGGGCTAAAACCGGCCTGCTGTTGCCGATTTTGTGGACGCTGGCAGAATTTGCCCGCGAACGTTTCCTGACCGGATTCGGTTGGGGCGCAATCGGCTATTCCCAAATCATCAAAGACAGTCCGTTGGCAGGTTTCGCACCTTTGGGCGGCATTCATATGGTCACCCTGGCAACCGCTTTCCTCAGCACATGGCTGGTGTTGCTGATTGACAACCATGGCCGTCTGAAACACCGCCTGCTGCCCTTATTCCTTATCGTTGCGCTCTGCTCCGTCGGCTACATTTCCCAACAAACCGAATACACCCGCCCCGACGGCAGCACCAGCACGGTCGCCCTGATTCAAGGCAATATCGAGCAAAATCTAAAATGGAAGGAAGAGCAAATCATTCCGACCATTCAGAAATACTACGAACAAATCAGCAAGACCAGTGCCGACATCGTCATTCTGCCTGAGACTGCCCTGCCGCTGATGCGACAAGACCTGCCCGAAGGTATCTTGGAACAATTCGCCGAGCAAGCGCAAAGCAACGGCAGCGCGTTGGCCATCGGCATCAGCCAATATACGCCCGACGGCAACGGCTACGAAAATGCAGTCATCAATTTGAGCGACTATCACAACAGCACTTCCGATGTTATCCCCTACTACGCCAAAAACCACCTCGTTCCCTTTGGTGAATACAAACCCTTGCCCGCCATTACCGAGCGTCTCTATAAAATGATGGATATGCCTTTGGCCGACTTTCAAAAAGGCGGCGACAACCAGGCGCCTTTGGTGATGAAAGATCAAAAAGTCGCCTTCAATATCTGCTATGAAGACGGTTTCGGCGACGAACTCATCGCAACGGCGAAACGCTCCACCCTGCTCGCCAACATCAGCAATATGGCGTGGTACGGCAAATCCAATGCCATGTATCAGCAGCTTCAACAGTCCCAAGCGCGTGCAATGGAACTGGGCCGCTACATAGTTCGCGCCACCAATACCGGCGCGACCGCCATTATTTCCCCTAAAGGTACGATTGTTGCCGAAGCCCAACCGGATACAGAAACCGTCCTCGAAGGCCACGTCAAAGGCTATATCGGCGAAACGCCTTATATGAAAGCAGGCGGCTCAACATGGCTTATCAGCATTTTGGCCGTTATCGGCGTATTCCTTATCCTGATTGGCCGGAAGAAACCAGAATAAAAAAATTTTTAAGACCTTGTTATACAAGGTCTTTTTTTATTACCAAAACTATTTACATACAGAAATGTTTGTAATATACTTATCCAAAACCTAGCAAATCACTCAAATTTTCTAAGACAATCAAACCTTGAGATTCAAGCAGTAAAAACTATTGAATCTATCGTTAATTTACAGAAAAAATCCAACCCATAACAAAACAAACCACAGGCAGTGTTATACTGCTTGTCACACAAATAAACAAAAGCCGTTTTCAGACGGCCTAATCAAGGAGAGCATCCTTTTATGAATAAAGCTTTTGCATTACCCGTTATCCACAGCGGCAACGGTAGCCTCGAGCAATACATTCATACTGTCAATAGCATTCCAATGCTGACCGCCGAAGAAGAAACACAACTGGCCGAACGTCAACAAAAAGGCGACCTCAATGCCGCCAAACAACTTATTCTGTCCCATCTTCGCGTCGTCGTATCCATTGCACGCGGCTACGACGGCTACGGCCTCAACCAAGCCGACCTGATTCAAGAAGGTAATATCGGCCTGATGAAAGCCGTCAAACGCTACGAACCGAGCCGCGGCGCGCGCCTGTTTTCGTTTGCCGTGCATTGGATTAAAGCCGAAATCCATGAATTCATTTTGCGCAACTGGCGTTTGGTCCGCGTTGCCACAACCAAACCGCAACGCAAACTGTTCTTCAATCTGCGCAGCATGCGTAAAAACCTGAATGCCTTGTCTCCAAAAGAAGCGCAAGAAATCGCCGACGATTTGGGCGTCAAATTGTCCGAAGTCTTGGAAATGGAACAACGCATGACCGGTCACGATATCGGCATCATGGCAGAAAACAACGATGACGAAGACAACTTCGCCCCTATCGACTGGTTGGCCGATCACGATGCAGAGCCTAGCCGCCAGTTGTCCAAACAAGCCCACTACGCCCTGCAAACCGAAGGTCTGCAAAACGCCTTGGCACAACTGGACGACCGCAGCCGCCGTATCGTTGAAAGCCGCTGGTTGCAAGACGATGGCGGTTTGACCCTGCACGAATTGGCTGCCGAATACGGCGTATCTGCCGAACGCATCCGCCAAATCGAAGCCAAAGCCATGCAAAAACTGCGCGGTTTCTTGGAAGAAGAAGCTGAAGCCGTTTAAGCCTTTCTTGATAAAAGGCCGTCTGAATCTTTTCAGACGGCCTTTTCGATGGCAAACCTCATTGCATCTTCTCCCCCAACACATTCATTTTAAAGCCCACTTAAGCTATAATACCCACCACACACACTACCCAGTCATACCATAACCATGCAACTTACCGTCGTCGGACTCAATCATCAAACCGCGCCCTTGAGCATACGCGAAAAACTGGCATTTGCAGCTGCAAATCTGCCGGATGCCGTGTCCAACCTCGCGCGCAGTGAGGCGGCGGAAGAAGCAGTTATTCTTTCTACCTGCAACCGCACCGAGCTTTACTGCGTCGGTGAAACCGAAAAAATCATCGACTGGTTGGCGCAATATCACAACCTGCCTGTCGAAGAAATCCGCCCTTACCTCTATACCTTGGATAACAATGAAACCGTCCGCCACGCCTTCCGCGTCGCCTGCGGTTTGGACTCCATGGTCTTGGGCGAACCGCAAATTCTCGGTCAAATCAAAGATGCCGTCCGCGTTGCGCAAGAACAGGAAAGCATCAACACCCACTTAAACGCCCTGTTTCAAAAAACCTTTGCCGTTGCCAAAGAAGTGCGTACCGACACTGCTGTCGGCGAAAACTCCGTCTCCATGGCTTCTGCATCGGTCAAAATGGCAGAGCAAATCTTCCCTTCCATTTCCGATCTGAACGTCCTCTTTATCGGTGCAGGCGAAATGATTGAGCTGGTGGCCACTTATTTTGCCGCCAAAAATCCCAAGCTCATTACCGTTGCCAACCGTACACACCAGCGCGCGCAGGAATTGTGCGACAAACTCGGTGTCAACGCCGAAGCCTGCCTGCTGAACGAATTACCCGATATTCTTCACGATTACGACGTGGTTGTTTCTTCCACTGCCAGCCAACTCCCACTCGTCGGCAAAGGCATGGTCGAGCGCGCATTGAAAAAACGCCACAACATGCCTGTTTTCCTGCTGGATTTGGCCGTTCCGCGCGATATCGAAGCCGAAGTCGGCGAATTGGAAGACGCATATCTCTATACCGTAGACGACATGATGGACATTGTCCAAAGCGGTAAAGACGCGCGCAAAAAGGCAGCGGCAGCGGCTGAAAGCATGGTGGAAGAAAAAGTCAGCGAATTTATCCGCCTGCAGAAAAACCGCCAAAGCGTTCCGCTTATCCGCGCCTTACGCGACGAAGGCGAACGCGCGCGCCGCCAAGTATTGGAAAATGCCATGAAGCAACTGGCAAAAGGCGTATCCGCCGAGGATGTCCTCGAACGCCTCTCCATTCAGTTGACTAACAAACTGCTCCACTCTCCGACACGCACACTCAATAAAGCTGGCTCGGACAACAGCGAATTAATCGATGCCGTGGCGCAGATCTACCATTTAGATCAACACGACTGACCTCAATTTAAAGGCCGTCTGAAAGAAGCGAACCGACCGACAGGTCATATTCCAAAGTTTTCAGACGGCCTTAAAACAATAAAATCCCAATTATCATTTTTTCATTTAAAATGAAATGCTTGAAAAAAAACCGTTAAAGTGTAAAAATCCTACCTTATACATTTAAACAGCATTCAAACAATAAAACTGCCTGCCGGCTCAAACGCATGCCGACAATACGATAGGCACCGGCAAAAGGAACTTTCGTGAATATTAAAACAAACACATATCTGGCCCTTGCTGTTCTCTCAGCTTCCCTTCTTTCAGGTTGCGACAAAGTCAGCACCTTTTTCGACAAAGACGAAAACAAAGAACTCGTCCAACGCATAGAAACCAATACCGATGACGGGAAAGTCGGTATGCTGTTGCCCGACTTCGCCCAACTGGTACAAAACGAAGGACAGGCAGTCGTCAATATTCAAGCGACACCGGCAAAACGCACCGCGACACCGGATGACGACCACAGCATGGACCTGAGCCAATTCCCCGACAATGATCCGTTTTACGAGTTCTTCAAGCGCCTTGTTCCCAATATGCCCGACATGCCGCAAGAAGATACCGAAAGCGACGCTTTGAATTTCGGTTCCGGCTTTATTATCAGCAAAGACGGTTATATCCTGACCAATACCCACGTGGTTGCCGGCATGGGCAATATCAAAGTCCTGCTCAACGACAAACGCGAATACACGGCCAAACTGGTCGGCTCAGACACTCAATCCGACGTTGCCCTCTTAAAAATCGAGCCGCAAGAAGACTTGCCGGTTGTCAAAATCGGCAATCCGAAAGATTTGAAACCGGGTGAATGGGTAGCCGCCATCGGCGCACCTTTCGGCTTTGACAACAGCGTAACTTCAGGCATCGTCTCCGCCAAAGGCCGCAGCCTGCCGAATGAAAACTATACGCCGTTCATCCAAACCGACGTTGCCATCAACCCCGGCAACTCAGGCGGTCCACTATTCAACCTCCGCGGCCAAGTAGTCGGCATCAACTCGCAAATTTACAGCCGCAGCGGCGGTTTCATGGGCATTTCGTTTGCCATTCCGATTGATGTCGCCATGAATGTGGCCGACCAATTAAAAGCCAACGGCAAAGTCCAACGCGGTCAATTAGGCGTAGTTATTCAAGAAGTTTCTTACGATTTGGCCAAATCTTTCGGTTTAGACAAAGCAAGCGGCGCACTGATTGCCAAAATCATGCCGAACAGCGCGGCACAACAAGCCGGTTTGCAGGTTGGCGACATCGTACGCAAAGTTAACGGCGAAGAAGTCCGCGCTTCCAGCGACTTGCCTGTTATGGTCGGCTCGATTATGCCGGGTAAAGAAGTGACTTTGAGTATTTGGCGCGGCGGCAAACAAACCGATGTCAAAGTCAAACTTGGCAGCGCAGCCGAGCAAACGGAAACTTCTGCAAAAGAAGCCGAACATCCGCAACACGAAGGCGGCCATGACGGCTTTACCGTTGAAAACGCAGGCCTGACTTTGCAGGTTGAAAACGCCGACGGCAAACAACGCTTGATCGTTCTGCGCGTTAGCGGTGCGGCCGAACGTGCCGGCCTCAAACGCGGCGACGAAATCATTGCCGTCAGCCAAATCAGCGTCAATGACGAATCCACTTTCCGTAGCGCATTGGAAAGCTCAGGCAAAAACGTACCGCTTTTGGTACAACGCGACGGCAATACTTTGTTCCTCGCGCTAAATCTGCAGTAGTCCGATTTTTCAGACGGCATGATGATGTGTTAGATGATAAAATACCCATCTGTCAGAGGCGGTGGGTATTTTGTTATCCGTCTTCCAATTTAGGCCGTCTGAAAATATTTCACCGCTTATATACAATATAATTATGCAACTTATTAATTATTCGAATTCTATTTTATCCATCGTCCCGGCAGCCATTGCGCTCGCCTTGGCCATTGCCACGCGCCGTGTATTGCTGTCCCTCGGTGTCGGCATTATCGTCGGCTCATTCCTGCTGGTAGGCGGTAATCCACTCGATGCCTTGATTCACTTAAAAGACATGGCGGTCAGCCTGACTTGGGCGGACGGCGATTGGTCTTTGGGCAAACCCAAAATCCTGCTCTTTTTGGTGCTTTTGGGGATTTTCACTTCCCTGCTGACGCATTCCGGCAGTAACCAAGCATTTGCCGATTGGGCAAAACAGCACATCAAAGGCCGTCGCGGGGCGAAGCTGCTGACCGCCTGTCTGGTATTCGTTACCTTTATTGACGACTATTTCCACAGCCTTGCCGTCGGTGCGATTGCCCGCCCTGTAACCGACAAATTCAAAGTTTCCCGCGCCAAACTGGCTTATATCCTTGACTCCACTGCCGCGCCGATGTGCGTTTTGATGCCTGTATCCAGCTGGGGGGCGTCGATTATTGCTACTTTGGCAGGCCTTTTGGTGACTTACAACATCACAGACTACACACCAATGGGCGCATTCGTGGCCATGAGCCTGATGAATTACTACGCCGTCTTCGCATTAATTATGGTGTTTGTCGTTGCTTGGTTCTCCTTCGACATCGGCTCTATGGCTCGTTTGGAACGCGCCGCTTTGAACGAAACTCATGATGAAACCATTGAAACAGGCCATCCTAACGGCCGCGTATTCGCGCTGATTGTGCCGGTTTTAGTACTGATCATCGCCACTGTTTCCGCTATGATTTACACTGGCGCACAAGCTTCTGAAACCTTCTCTTTGCTCAGCGCGTTTGAAAATACCGACGTGAACACTTCCCTCGTATTCGGCGGTACTTGCGGTGTATTGGCCGTCATCCTCTGCACCATCGGCACCATCAAAACCAACGATTACCCTAAAGCCATTTGGCAGGGCATCATCTCTATGCGCGGTGCCATTACCATCTTGATTTTGGCATGGATCATCAGCACCGTTGTCAGTGAGATGCACACCGGCGAATACCTCTCCACTTTGGTGGCAGGCAATATCCACGCAGGCTTCCTACCCGTGATTTTGTTTCTGCTCGCAGGCGTGATGGCCTTCGCTACCGGCACAAGTTGGGGCACATTCGGCATCATGTTGCCGATTGCCGCCGCCATGGCCGTCAAAGTTGAACCTTCGCTGATTATCCCTTGCATGTCTGCCGTAATGGCCGGTGCCGTATTTGGCGACCACTGCTCGCCAATTTCCGATACCACCATCCTCTCTTCTACCGGCGCACACTGTAACCACATCGACCACGTTACCTCGCAATTCCCTTATGCGCTGACCGTAGCCGCATCTGCTGCCACAGGCTACCTTGCACTGGGCATGACCGGTTCTGCGCCTTTAGGTTTTGTGGTAACCGGCATCGTGATGGTTGTGTTGATTTTGATCTTAAAAGACAAGAAAAAAGCAACTGCCTAATTCAAAACCAATATTCAGACGGCCTGAGATATTCCTATACTCTCAGGCCGTCTGAACATAACGATTATCCAATATATACATTATTCAGGACAAAACAATGAATACGCCTCATCTTCCACGCGGCCCAGTCATGGCCGACGTTGCCGCCTATCATCTGACCGAAGAAGAAAAACAACGCCTGCTCGACCCTGCCGTCGGTGGCGTTATTTTGTTCCGCCGCAACTTTGAAAACGTTTCCCAGCTCAAAGCTTTGGTTCAAGAAATCAAAGCCGTCCGTACACCTGAACTCATCATCGCCGTCGACCACGAAGGCGGACGGGTTCAACGTTTTATTGACGGCTTCACCCGCCTACCGGCCATGAACGTATTGGGCGAAATTTGGGACAACGAAGGCAAAGAAGCCGCCTGCGCCCAAGCAGAACAAGTCGGCTGGGTTTTGGCAACCGAACTCTCCGCCTGCGGTATCGACCTATCCTTTACACCTGTATTGGATTTGGACTGGGGTCAATGCGCCGTCATCGGCAACCGCAGTTTCCACCGCGACGCCAACATCGTGACCCAACTTGCCCTTGCCCTGCAAAAAGGTCTGAACAAAGGCGGTATGAAATCTTGCGGCAAACACTTCCCTGGCCACGGCTTTGTCGAAGGCGACAGCCATCACGTCCTGCCTTGCGACGAACGCAGCCGCGAAGCGCTCGAAGCCGCCGACCTTATCCCATTCCGAGCATTGAGCCAAGCAGGCATGGCCGCAGTCATGCCTGCCCACGTCGTATACCCGCAAATCGACAGCCAACCTGCCGGCTTCTCCGAAAAATGGCTGAAACAAATCCTGCGCCAAGAAATCGGATTTAACGGTGTTATCTTTTCAGACGACCTGACCATGGAAGGCGCATGCGGTGTCGGCGGTATTAAAGAACGCGCCCGCCTTTCTTTTGAAGCAGGCTGCGATATTGTACTGGTGTGCAACCGTCCTGACTTGGTAGATGAATTGCGAGACGGTTTCCACGCACCGGCAAACGCCGATTTGGCCGCCCGTTGGCAATACATGTCCAACACATTGACCGTACAAGAAGCTGCCGATATCATGGCAACCGAAGCATTCCAAGCCGCCCAACAAGCAACTGCCAAACTGGCAACACCAAAAGACATCGCAGGCGGTGTCAAAGTCGGCGAAGCATTCTGATTCAAGGCTGTCTGAAACATTGACGGCAAATAAAAAAGGAAGACTTGAAAAAGTCTTCCTTTTTTGTCTTCCTAATTAATGAAGTTTTACGTTATAGCGACGTTCCAAACGTAAGAATACCCATCCTAATACACTTGTCAATACAAGATAAATCAATGCAACCGTATAAAGTGGCTCTTGGAATATCGAATACTGACCTGTGATTGCTTTTTGAACAGACATAAGTTCAGGAACTGCAATAACAGACAGCAAAGAACTATCTTTCAAAAGTGTGATAAATTCACCTGCAAGTGGCGGCAACATACGGCGAAGAGCCTGAGGCAAAATCACATAACGCATCGCCTGGGTATAGGTCAGACCCAAAGAACGCGCAGCTTCCATTTGGCCTTTATCAATCGACTGGATACCGGCACGGAAAATCTCACAAACATATGCACCTGAGTTGGCAATCAAAGCCATTAAACCAGCGATCAATGGGCCATAAGAACGACGAAAATTAATTGCAGATTCTCCGCTGATTAATGCACCATCGGTAGGATGTACAAAAAATGGGAAAATAACAAAAGCCCAAATAATAACTTGAGCAAGCAATGGCGTACCGCGGAACAACGCAACATACACAAAAGAAATCTTACGCAACACCCAAGCCAAGGCACGTATCGGCGCACCGGCTTTTTCCGGATTAACCAAACGAGCCAATGCCAGCAGCAAACCTAAAATCGAACCGCCTATCGTTGCAACCACTGTAATTCCCAGCGTCGCTAATACGCCGTAAAAAAACATCCAGCGGTATTCATAAATAATGTCAAAACGAAAATCCATAACCCTTCCGTCGGTCAAAATCGGTAACTAATCCGAATATTTTTTAAAATGAAGCTTGATATTTTACAAGAAAATACATTGCTTGAACGGTTTTTTGTTAAATTATTCCGCCCAACCCTGCTTTTTTTACATTCCCAACGTATTGCAGCCACTTTTTACCTTTCATCATAGTAAAAATTAGCATATTTTGACAAAAATCGCAAAAAACTTAAGCTAAATGGCTGAAAACAAAGTGCGGTTAATTTCTAAGAAGTTTTTAAACTCACTAAAAATTAACCGAACTTGATACTTCCGATAGACTCAATATTTAACACTACAAATATTTTTTCATCAATTCATAAATTGGTTTTAATTGAGGCTCATTAGCTGTAGGTTTATAACTTTCAAGAATGGTTTCATCCTCATTTACTAAGTAATGCACATTTGCCCCTTTTTGAAGCATAAGCTCTAAAACATCCAATCTCTCTGGGATATATCCAATCATAGATAAAGGGATTAAACCATCTTGGTTGGGTAAATTAGGATTTGCTCCTGCTTTGAGCAACGCTATCGCCGCCTCAGCATTTTTACTTCGTAATGCATAATGCAAAGGAGTCATTCCGTACATATCTTGCGCATTAATCTCCACTCCATGTTTTATATAAAACTCCACAACCGACAATGGAGCCGCAAAAATTAAATTACACTGGTGTAGCCAATTCCATTTGTCTGCCGATACATAGTGAATATCTAACTTTTTACTTATAAAGAAAATATCCTCCAGCATTGCGATATTTCCTTCTCTATCTGATATCGCAACAAGCATCTTAGGGTCATCTTTATATTCTTCATATAAATTTGTCATATTAGTCTCCTCTTTTGTGTAAAAACAATTTCATATCCTCTTTAATTTTTTGAATATCACCATTTCCCGGCATCTCATTTCTATGACTCCGATTTTCAGACATATTTTCTAACCTAAATTTATTAGGTCTTGCATTTACATAATCATTAAATTGTTTTTGACTCCAATTTAATTCTTTAGCTGCAAGAGATAATCGTCTATGCTCCCAGCCATATGCATGTCCTATATCGATTGGTCCTTTGATTATCGCACGAGTAATCTTATCTCGGTAATCACCATTAGGTAGAGCCTCGTATTGTTCAAAGATTTTCTTCATGGTATCAGAACGAAGATAGGAGCGATTATAAAATTGATCTACAGGTTTATCTGTCGATAAATAACGTCCTGTTTGCTCATCAATTCGTTGAGATAGTCTATTAAAATGAGGATCTGTTCCTGCGTTATGATTCACTGTTTCAAAACGATTTAAGTCTTTTTTGATCACAGTAATTTCTTTTCCATCCTGATTTTTAAACTTATAAGCATGATAACCTTCAATTTCGCCTATTCGTTGAACACCATCTGGCAAAGCATGCCAGCAATCATTATGCACCCATACTCCATCCGAATCACTATTAGCTCCTTTAATGAAGTAAGTATGGTCATTTTCAACCGTTAAGTTATATGCATTCAACTTCTTAGCCTTAATGCTAACATCTTTTACCGTCTGCCATTAGTTATTCTCTGATAGGACATTTTCCGTATAAAAAACAAAGCGCAAACCCGACACAAAATTGACCGAAACACAAAAACAGCGGATAATCCGCCCATTCTTCAAACATCTTTCAGACGGCCTTCCCTCTTCCCTTGAGGGCCGTCTGAAAACATTTTAAAAAGCATAAAACATGAAAGCACCCGAACTCTTATTGCCTGCAGGCGGCCTCGAACGTATGCGCGCCGCCTACGACTACGGCGCAGACGCCGTTTACGCCGGCAGCCCGCGTTACTCCCTGCGCGCCCGCAACAACGAATTTGCCAAACTCGACGTCCTTGAGCAAGGCATTAAAGAAGCGCACGAGCGCAACAAAAAATTCTTCCTGACCGTCAATACGCTGCCGCACAACTCCAAACTCAAAACCTTCGTTTCCGATATGGAACCCTTGATTGCCATGAAACCCGACGCGCTGATTATGGCGGATCCAGGTTTAATCATGACCGTGCGCGAAAAATGGCCGGAAATGCCGATCCACCTATCCGTTCAGGCAAACACCACCAACTACTGGGGCGTGAAATTCTGGCAAAACATCGGCGTCGAACGCATTATTCTGTCGCGCGAATTGAGCATGGAAGAAATCGCTGAAATCCGCCAAGAATGCCCCGACATCGAACTCGAAGTCTTCATCCACGGTGCATTGTGTATCGCCTACTCAGGCCGCTGCCTGCTCTCCGGCTACTTCAACCACCGCGATCCCAACCAAGGCACCTGCACCAATTCCTGCCGTTGGGATTACAAAGTCCACAATGCCGTCGAAAGCGACGCGGGTGATGCCCAGCTTCTGCAAGGTTTCAACTTTGAAAAAGCCCAAGAAGAAGCCAACCAAAACTTTGAAGGCATCAATGGTCAAAAACGCCACCCATACGCTGACAAAGTTTTCCTGATTGAAGAGTCCAACCGCCCGGGCGAAATGATGCCGATTATGGAAGACGAGCACGGCACCTACATCATGAACTCCAAAGACCTTCGCGGCATTGAAGTGGTTGAAAAACTGGCCAAAATCGGCGTAGACAGCCTCAAAGTCGAAGGCCGCACCAAATCACTTTATTATGTTGCACGCGTGGCCCAGTCCTACCGCAAAGCGATTGACGATGCCGTTGCAGGCCGTCCGTTTGACTACGGCTTGTTGAGCGAACTCGAAGGCCTTGCCAACCGTGGCTACACCAGCGGCTTCCTCGAGCGCCACCAAACTCAGGATTACCAAAACTACCTGACCGGCCACTCCATCGCCAAACAAAGCCAATATGTCGGCCACGTTACCGAAATCGATGAAAACGGCTGGGCGACCATCGAAGTCAAAAACCGCTTTGCCATCGGCGATTCACTCGAAATCATCCACCCGAGCGGCAACCAAACCATCAAATTGGAACAAATGACCCGCAAAGGCCAGCCTGTCGATGTTGCCCCAGGCAACGGCATTCAGGTCAAAATCCCTAACATGCAGGGCAAAGAAAAAGCTTTGGTTGCGCGGATTATGAATCCTTAAGCATCAACAAAATAAAGGCCGTCTGAAAGTTTCAGACGGCCTTTTAAATGATCTATGTTGTTTTAAGCCTGTTCTTGCAATACGGCGGCAATCAATTCTTCCGCACCATCATCCGCCAGTTTTTTGGCGACTGCACGACCCAAGGCATCGGCGTATTCGGCTGGGGCTTGCGCGTCCGCCTGCAAAATAACCGAACCGTCAGGATGGCCGACCAAGCCGCGCAAGGTCAGCAAGCCGTTTTCTTCAGTACAATATGCGGCCAGCGGCACTTGGCAGCTTCCGCCCAAAGCGCGCGCCAAAGCGCGTTCGGCCGTAACGCAGGCGTGTGTGGTATCGTGGCTCAAAGGCTTTAAGATTTCGTACAAATCTTCGCGATGCGCTGCAATTTCAATACCCAATGCGCCTTGTCCGGCGGCAGGCAGGCTGTCGGATTCCGACAAAATCATGCGGATGCGTTCGTCCAATTCCAGACGCTGCAAACCGGCGGCGGCCAAGATAATCGCGTCGTACTCGCCATTATCGAGTTTGGACAAACGGGTTTGCACATTGCCGCGCAAAGGTTTGATAACCAAATGCGGATAGCGCGCACGCAACTGGGCTTCGCGGCGCAGGCTGGATGTACCGACGATGGCACCTTTGGGCATTTCTTCCAAACGCGCGTATTGGTTGGACACAAACGCGTCAAACGGATTGGCGCGTTCGCCGATGGCCGCAAGCGCGAAACCTTCAGGCAAATCCATCGGTACGTCTTTAATCGAATGCACGGCCAAGTCGGCCCGACCGTCATACAAAGCCTGTTCCAACTCTTTGACAAACAAGCCTTTACCGCCGACTTTTGACAAAGTTCTGTCCAAAATCTGGTCGCCGCGCGTGGTCATGCCCAAAATCTCGACTTCGCAATCGGGATACAGGGCTTTCAGACGGCCTTGGATATGTTTTGCCTGCCACATGGCAAGCAGGCTTTCGCGACTGGCGATAACGAGTTTTTTCGGGTTCATAATGGTTGCCTGAAAGATGGAAAACGGCATGAAGTCTATCATATTTTGGGCGGTTTTTCAGACGACATGGGGGTGAATATGTTATATTTACGCCTAAAAACCAAATTTTCGGGACAACATGAAACGCGCCAAACAATATCCTTTTTTATCCTTACAGCGGCAACGTTTTCATCTGCACTTTGAAAACGCTTCTTCCGCCGCCAACCTTCCGAGCGAACGCGATTTTTACCGCTGGGCATGGTCTGCCTTAAAAAACGAATACCGCCGCGCCGACATCAGCCTGATTCTTCTGGATGAAGGAGAAGCCCGCGCTTACAACCGCGACTACCGCGGCAAAGATTACGCCACCAATGTATTGAGTTTTGCGCTCAACGAAGGCGAAATCCTGCCCGACCAGTTTTCAGACGACCTATATGGCGATTTGGTGATTTGTCCGCAAGTGGTTTTGAAAGAAGCCGCCGAACAAGGCAAAACACCCGAGCAGC
Source organism: Neisseria sp. P0001.S007 (assembly GCF_051963655.1). NCBI lineage: Bacteria > Pseudomonadati > Pseudomonadota > Betaproteobacteria > Neisseriales > Neisseriaceae > Neisseria > Neisseria sp. P0001.S007. Next base: position 26,869 of record NZ_JBQCUB010000006.1, read on the forward strand.
ATTTTGCCCACCTGACCATACACGGTACTTTACACCTGATGGGCTACGACCACATTGAAGACGATGAAGCCGAAATAATGGAAGCCGAAGAAATCCGCCTGATGCTGGCGGCAGGCTTCCCCAACCCCTACCAAGAGGACGAATATTAAAATGGACGGTACGCAGTCGAAACCAAAGTTTTTCGAACGCCTGATCTCCCGACTTGCCGGCGAGCCCGACTCCGCCGAAGACGTATTAACTCTGCTGCGCCAAGCGCACGAACAAGAAGTTTTTGACGCCGACACACTGACCCGGCTGGAAAAAGTATTGGACTTTGCCGAGCTGGAAGTGCGTGACGCGATGATTACGCGCAGCCGCATGAACGTATTGAAAGAGAACGACAGCATCGAGCGCATCACGGCCTACGTCATCGAAACCGCCCATTCGCGTTTCCCCGTCATCGGCGAAGACAAAGACGAAGTTTTGGGTATTTTGCATGCCAAAGACCTGCTCAAATATATGTTTAACCCCGAGCAGTTCCACCTGAAATCTGTCTTGCGCCCTGCCGTTTTCGTGCCCGAAGGCAAATCACTGACCTCCCTTTTAAAAGAGTTCCGCGAACAGCGCAACCACATGGCGATTGTCATCGACGAATACGGCGGCACATCTGGCCTGGTAACCTTTGAAGACATCATCGAGCAAATCGTCGGCGAAATCGAAGACGAGTTTGACGAAGACGACAGCGCCGACAATATCCATGCCGTTTCTTCCGAACGCTGGCGCATCCACGCGGCCACCGAAATCAAAGACATCAACACCTTCTTCGGTACGGAATACAGCAGCGAAGAAGCCGATACCATCGGCGGCCTGGTCATTCAAGAATTGGGACACCTGCCCGTACGCGGCGAAAAAGTCATCATCGGCAGCCTGCAATTTACCGTCGCACGCGCCGACAACCGCCGTCTGCACACCCTGATGGCCACACGAATTAAAGAAAACACGGATAAACCATGATTATTCTGGATCACGTCTCCAAACACTATCAAACACGCGACAACAAAGACTTTGTCGCCGTCGAGCCGACCAGCCTCGAAATCAAACAGGGAGAAATCTTCGGCCTGATGGGCTATTCCGGCGCAGGCAAATCCACCCTGCTGCGCCTGATTAATTTATTGGAACGTCCGGATACAGGTACCGTCAGCGTATGCGGCCAAGAACTGACCGCGCTCAACGCCACGCAACTGCGCCACGCCCGACAAAATATCGGCATGGTGTTCCAACAGTTCAACCTTTTAAGCAACCGTACTGTTGCCGAAAACGTTGCCTTTCCTTTAGAAATTGCCAAATGGCCGTCTAAAAAAATCCAAGCGCGTGTTGAAGAATGTTTGGAAATCGTTGACTTGCAAGACCGTGTCAACCATTACCCGTCCCAACTTTCTGGCGGTCAAAAACAACGTGTAGGCATTGCCCGTGCGCTGGCGCCGCAACCTCAAGTCATCCTCGCCGACGAACCCACTTCCGCCCTCGACCCCGCCACTACGCGCAGCGTTTTGAAGTGTTTGGAAGACATCAACCGACGTTTCAACGTAACCATCGTCATCGTTACCCACGAAATGAGCGTTATCCGCCGCCTGTGCGACCGTGCCGCCCTCTTGGACAAAGGCCGTCTGCTGGAAATCATTGAAGTACACGGCAACCAAATCCATGCCCAATCCGAAATCGGGCAAGAGCTGATTCGAGAGGACTAATATGGCAGATTTAACATTTGAAAGTGCTGTTGCGACCATCGTCAGCATGAAGGGCGAAATTATCCAAGCCTTGGGCGAAACCTTTATTATGGTCAGCCTATCGACTACTTTCGCCGTTATCTTCGGTACGATTTTGGGCGTATTGCTGTTTGTGACGTCAAGCCATCAGTTGCACTACAACAAACAGCTGAATTTGTTTTTGGACAACCTGGTCAACCTGATGCGTGCGTTCCCTTTCGTCATCCTGATGATTGCCATGATTCCTGTTACACGCGCCATCATCGGCACGACCATCGGCCCGGTTGCCGCCTCATTGGTACTGAGCGTATCCGGCCTGTTCTACTTCGCCCGTCTGGTCGAGCAAAACCTGCGCGAAGTACCCAGAGGCGTAATTGAAGCGGCCTCCGCAATGGGTGCCTCACCCATGAGCATCATCTGCAAAGTGCTTTTGAATGAAGCGCGCGCAGGTATGGTTTCCAGCATTACCGTACTGGCTATCGGCCTTCTGTCGTACAGCGCAGCGGCAGGCATGATTGGCGGCGGCGGCTTGGGCGACCTTGCCATCCGTTACGGCTACTACCGCTATCAAATGGAAGTCATCATCTTCATTGTCACCATCCTGGTTTTACTCGTTATCCTGATTCAAGGTATCGGCAACAGATTGGCGCGCAAACTGGATAAACGTTAAGCAAACAGGCCGTCTGAAATGGACTTACTATTTTTCAGACGGCCTGTTATCTATTTAGGGCATATATTCCAAATAAATTTACAAAAAACGTCCTCATATTTCCAAAATAGATTTACAATTCCTCTTTTTTAACGGCGGCAGCTTGAGGCCGTCTGAAACCGTTTTATCATCCATCAGGAGCAAAATATGAAAACCAACACATTCTTCAAAACCCTTTCAGCCGCTGCGCTGGCCATCGTACTGGCTGCCTGCGGCGGTCAAAAAGACAGTACGCCTGCTGCTTCTGCCACATCTTCTGCCGACAACGGTACAGAGAAAAAAGAAATCGTCTTCGGTACAACCGTCGGCGATTTCGGCGATATGGTAAAAGACCAAATCCAACTGGCTTTGGAGAAAAAAGGCTATAAAGTCAAACTGATCGAGTTCACCGACTATGTTCGCCCCAACCTTGCTTTGGCTGAAGGCGAATTGGACATCAACATCTTCCAACACAAACCTTATCTGGACGACTTCAAAAAAGAACACAAACTGGACATCGTAGAAGCCTTCCAAGTACCGACTGCTCCTTTGGGCCTGTACCCTGGCAAACTGAAATCTTTGGACGAAGTGAAAGACGGCGTCAGCGTTTCTGCACCTAACGACCCGTCCAACTTTGCCCGTGCATTGGTTATGTTGAACGAATTGGGCTGGATTAAACTGAAAGCCGACGTTGACCCGCTGACTGCTTCTAAAAACGATATTGCCGAAAATCCAAAAAACATCCAAATCGTAGAGCTTGAAGCCGCCCAACTGCCACGCAGCCGTGCCGACGTTGACTTTGCCATCGTTAACGGCAACTACGCTATGAGCAGCGGCATGAAACTGACTGAAGCCCTGTTCCAAGAGCCAAGCTTTGCCTACGTTAACTGGTCTGCCGTCCGCACTGCCGACAAAGACAGCCAATGGTTGAAAGATGTAACCGAAGCCTACAACTCTAACGAGTTCAAAGCTTACTCACAAAAACGCTTTGCCGGTTACAAATATCCTGCTGCATGGGGTGAAAACGCAGCTGCAGGCGCTCAAGCCGAAGCTGCTTCTACTGCTTCTGCAACCAAATAAGTAACTTTTTGAAAAAAGGCCGTCTGAACATTCAGACGGCCTTTTTCTATTGATTATCTATTCCCAAAGCTCAAAACAAGTTTTTTGATTAACGCCAAATACTTACATAATTCCCTTTTTAAAACCAAATCAATATGTTGTAAAAAAGTTCAATAAAAGTCATATTTTTATTCAATAAAATCAATTACTAAATGAATTATTCTAATTTTTTATAATATTCACTAGTAATGTTCCGTTTATCCTGATATTATACCGTTCATCTAAAGACATCCGGTTATCTGCATTACAGACCGTTCATCTGAATTGCTTCAAACCACTTTGTCGGATTTTCCCATGTATGTTGTGTTTCTCCGTATCGAAGGGGTTTGAGCGGTTGAAACCGTATTGCTTAGATATTAAAGCTTCATGCTTTGAAATGAGTGAATTTTTGTTTTAAGTGTCGTAATCTCTTGCTAATTACTCCCAGCTGCAAGAGTTTCAGGGTTGCCCCCTTGGGCAGCCCTTCTTTTTTTATCCTCCATTATTTCAGTAATCGAACCTTCCCTGCCCTATGCACATAGTCAAAATCACAGGCAAGGCTGCCCTTCTCCTCAACTTCCAATCTTCTTCAATTCATTATTCAGCATCACCAGCCAAACCTGTGCCTTTTTAACTTGAGCCGCAGTACGGATGGCTGCTTCATCCATAATGGAGAATGCGGTAGAAAAGGCATCGGCAACCGCCGCACTCTCCGCCATGACGCTCATGCTTTTATAACGCGGTTGGCTTCCGCCTGTACGCGGATCAAAAAGATGAGTAAATTTGCCAGCTTCGTCCATTACCGTGCCATAGCCGCCCGATGTGGCAAACGCTTGGTTTTTCATGGCAATGGTGGTCAGGATTTGGTCTTCTTGGTCGGGATTGCGAATACTGACATTCCATTCGCGCTGGTTGGCATTATCAAAGCCGTAAATTTCCCCCATATCAATCAATGCCTGGGTAACGCCTTGCTGCTTCAACAATTCGGCTACTTTGTCGGTGATATAGCCCTGCGCAATGCCGTTGAGCGACAAGCCCATGCCTTTTTGGGCAAAACGGATTTCTTTGGTATCAAAATCGACTTTGTTGAAATCCACTAATTTGAGCGTTTCTTTAATACTGCGTTCGGATGGCGGTGTTTCGGTTTTGGGGTTTCGTCTAAAATGGTCGGCATACAGATTCCACAAAGGCTGAATGCTGGGATCAAATGCACCCTGCGTTAGCTGATGGATATCTCGGCTGATGCTGAGCAGCTGCAAAAAATCGGATGGTGGATTTTTCAGACGGCCTTCTCGATTTAAACGGCTGATCAGGCTGTCGTCCCGATACAGGCTGAAGATTTTTTCCAATCGTGAGACTTCCGCCAATACTTTGTTGACCAATATTTCCGCCTGCTTGCGCTCAACGTCGAACAACCGCAATTCCGCACCCGAACCCAATGCAATGCCTCTCCAAATAACTGGCTGCTCTTCTTGATTTAGGCTGGCCGGATGAATCAGCTGAGTGGTTTTGCGGCTGATGGCAAAAGGAATGCCGACACCGGCGGCAAGTGTGGCGGCGATGGCAAGGAAACGGCGGCGCGTTAAGGGGGTGGACATAAAGTATTCCTTGGATTTTTATCTTTACATTGAAAGCCGCATTCATTAAATCATCAATCGACAGCTTCCAACATAAAGGCCGTCTGAAACAGTTTCAGACGGCCTTTATTGATTGTTTTACTTGAAAATGTATTCGTCGGGCATCTCTGCAAAACCGACTACTCTGCCGCCTTTTTCTTTGGCGAATTTTTCAGCCTGAGCTTTGTCGGCAAACGGAAGCGCGTCTTCCGCACCCATGCCGCCGATAAAGCTGCTTTCGATGACGTAATAGGCTTTTTTCGCATCTATCCATTCGGCGTCGGCATTGGGTTTTTCCCAATCTTTGACTTTGCCCATATCGGTGACATAGATGGCATGAATGCCTTTAGGCTCTTCGGGCAGCTTGGTATAGCCGAACATCTGCTTGATGGTGGAAAACCAAACCGGTTTGTCAGGTTTGCCGTTCAAGAAGATTTGCGCTTTAGGGCCGTTGTGTTCGGTCAAATTCATGCTGCAGTAATGACCGACTGCACTGTCGCTGATTCGTTGGGGCGTAGGCGGAGGAGTATTTTCCTCTTTGCTACAAGCAGATAAAGCAAGGATGGTGAATGCTGTAAATAATATTTTTCTCATATTTGTCTCTTTCCGAAAATCCAGGCGGCCAAGACCAAGGGAATGATAACCCATAATACCTGCGCCGTCAGCAAAACCGGCATAGTCAGGCTGATTTGATCGCTCAAACCGGCCATCCCTGCGTACATTGCGGTGTTTTCATAACCGGTCAGGTTGAGCAGACGGTAAATGTCGGAAGGATTGAACAAGAGAATGGTTTCTACAACAGGCGCGGTAATAACTTGTTCAGTATCGGCAACCAAAACACCCAAAAGCGCCATATCGAAAATCACCACAAAAAACAGCCATACGCCGATGGCGATACCGGCGGCAGTACCGCGTTCTTTGACTTTTGCGCTAATCAAATAACCCATAGACAAAAAGGCTGCACCAAGAATCACACTGGCAACAATCAGGAGGGCAAAAGGTTTCCATGCGGCAAGGTCAAAGCCGCCGTTGGCAAGCTGGAGGGTAATGCCCGCCAATCCGTAGCCTGCCGTGGTGGCAAGGGCAAGGATGATGAGATGGCCGATAAATTTGCCGGCAAGGATTTGGTTGCGCGAAATCGGATAGCTCAATAACAGCGCCATCGTGCCGCGTTCGATTTCGCCAATCAGCGCATCATAAGAGAGCAACATCGCAATCAGCGGAATCAGGAAAATCGACAGGCTGGAGAGGCTGACAACGGTAACGGTCAACGGATCGACTTTGACTGTACCGGTAGGCGAGCTGCCCAGGAAACCCAATGACAGGGCAAGCGCGGCAAGCAGGAGTGCGGCGGCGAGGACCCAACGGTTGCGCAGGCTGTCGCGGACTTCTTTGCCAGTAATAATCCAAACGGGGTTCATACGTCTTCCCTTTTTAAGAATTGTGCGTACATATCGTCAAGTGTCGGGGTATGGATATCGATATAGGCAAGGTTGCCCAAATCACCCAATTCACTCAAAAGCCCCATACGCTCTTCGGCTTTACATTGCGCTTTATACGACAGCCCGTCTGAAAGCGGCTGCCAACGCTCGCTCAACGGACGCGCTTCTTTCAAACGGACATTGACGGTCAACGGCAAACCGCTTTGAATATGCAACTCATCCATACTGCCATCGGCAACTTTCACACCGTTTTTCATGACGATAATGCGGTCGGCGTGGCCATCGAGTTCGGCAAGCGCGTGCGTGCTGAGCAATACGGTCGCACCGCGTCCATTCAGCTCGCGCACGACTTCGTAAAACATTTGGCGTGAAGCCGGGTCAAGGCCTGTGGTCGGTTCGTCAAACAATAAGACTTTAGGCTCGCCCAACAAGGCTTGTGCCAAAGCGAGACGCTGGCGCATACCTTTGGAGTAAGTGCCGACACGGCGGCGTGCCGCTTGAGAAATACCGACGCGTTCCAACAACTCACGGTTTTTACTCAAGGGCTGTTTTTTCAGCTTGGCATAGAAATCCATGGTTTCAATGCCGGTCAATGAAGGATGAAGCGCGACGGTTTCAGGCAGGTAGCCGATTTGGCTGCGAAGCAGTGCGCCTGCCTTGCTGCCGGTACGCTCGCCCAGCAACATGACTTCGCCTTCGGTCGGTGTAATCAGGCCGAGTATCAGCTTCATGATGGTGGATTTGCCTGCACCGTTATGCCCTGCCATGCCGACGCTTTCGCCTGCTTTGAGGACTAAATCGACTTGGTTGACGGCTTTTTGACTACCGAATTGTTTGGTCACGTTTCTTAATTCGACGTGGTTGGTCATGAATAATTCCTTTGTGCTGTTTCAGACGGCCTCATTCAAAAGGCCGTCTGAAAACATGTTTAATTCAAAGATCCGTTTTCGGCATCGCTCCAATCGGATTGGCGCGTACTGGCTTCGTGCAACAGCTCATCCTTCATGGCTTCGTATTTGGTGCTTGTTTTGTTGCTGATCGGTTTCATCAATGGCTTACTGTCGATGACGCCGCCCGGCAAAATAGCGGGGAACTGAGATTGCGCCCATTTGACAATGCTGACGGCAGGACTGTTCATCAGCAGACGGGACACGGGAGCGCGCCAAATAATTTGGTCTATGATGCCGTTCGGTCGATAGGCATTATCGCCAAAACCATCGCCATCAAGATCGAATGTACTGTTGTCGCTCCAATAATTGCCTCGGCCGCCCTCTCCCCAATCAAGGAAACGGGTGCTGACGTATTTAACTTGGCTTTCGTTGTTGATAAACGAATTATTGGACAGGCTTGTGCCTTCAATAGCCGCGGTAAAGTGAATGCCGATTTGACAGTTTTCAAAATGGTTGTCAAAAATTTTATTGAAGTTGGCGTTATAGGCGAATACGCATTTACCGGCTTTGTTGATAATGTTGTCGTTAATATCGGAATAGTTGACGTAGTTGAGCATAATGCCTTGGTCGCGGCTGCCAACGGCAATGTTGCCATACACTTTCAGGCGTTCGGAAAACATCAGCACATAACCCATGTTGTTGCCGACGGAGATATTGTTGCTGACCTCGCTGTCGTTGGTGTACATATAATGCACTGCAAAACGCAAGTCGCTAAAACGATTGCCTTTGTAGGTATTTTTGGTACTAGTGTTGGAGAAAATACCGTCACGGCCTTTGGAAATATCGTTGTCGATTACTTGCGCACCCGGCGCATTCCAAACCGTTACGCCATTACCGCGCTCATTCACGCGCAATGTGGCTTCCCCGACAATCTTATTTTCGCGCACCATCGATTCTGCCGCGCCATGAATGTACACGCCAACAGAGTTGTCCAAGACATTATTGTGTTCAACCAATGCACGCGGAGCCGTTTCCTCAAGATAAATGCCCGCATCCATGGCCGGCAGGCTCAAGCCTGAATTGGAAACTGTCAGATTGCGCAGAGTTACGTCAGGCGCATGAACGGCAATGGTACGCCCGCTCCTGTCGCCGACAATCTTGGCGGAGCGGTCGGCCGGACCTTCAATGGTAATCGGTTTGTCGATATAGAGTTTGGTCTTGTATGTACCGGAGGCAAGCTTGAGCGTATCGCCGGCTTGGGCGCGCGCTAAAGCATCATTGAGATTGTCTTGTGCGGATACGTTGATGACTGCGGCAAAGGCCGTCTGAACCATACTGCCCAATAGCAATACGAATGCGGCACGTTGCCATTTGGAACGATGGGATGGTGTATGCGTCATAATCATATCTCAATTTCAGACGGCCTGTTTTCTACATGATAAACCTATGCAGAAACAGGTATTTTGATGTTATAGCAAAGCTGTCTGATGATGGCTTATATCTCATTGCCAACTAGCTGACAAACAGCTTTGCTATAAAGGCCGTCTGAAAGAATGTCTTTTCAGACGGCCTAAAGGATTAAATCATCAAACCAAAATTATTTTGGTTTAACAATCATTTGGCCTGACATTTCCATGTGCAATGCGTGGCAGAACCATTGGCAGTAGTACCAGTGTACGCCTGGACGAACTGCTTTGAAGGTTACAGAAGATGTTGCTTGCGGGCCAATCTCCATAGCGATACCGTAGCCTTCCAAAGTGAAGCCGTGAGTCAAGTCCTCAATGGTCTCAACGTTGGTTACGTATACGGTCACTTCGTCGCCTTGGTTCACTTCAAATTGAGGGATACTGAATGCAGGCGCAACGGCAGTCATGTACACGCGTACTTTGTTGCCTTCGCGTACGACTTTAGCGGCTTTTTCCAGCTCAACGCCATCTTTTTGCGCTTGTTCCAAAGCATCTTTCCAGAACCATGGGTCTTTGCGGTCCCAAGTTTTGCTTGGATTCACTTTGGAAGCAGAAACCAGACAGAAGTCATGTGGCTCTGCAAAAGTCGGGTTGTCATGAACCAGACGCATTTCATCGCCGGAGATGTCGATCAATTGGTCACACTCAGGTTTCAGAGGACCTGCGTTCAGGAAGCGGTCTTTGGAGAATTTGTTCAAAGACACCAACCATTTACCGTCGGCTTCTTTGGTTTCGCCCATGGTAGTGTGGTTGTGGCCAGGTTGATAGTGAACGTCAAGTTTTTGTTTGATCGGATCGATTTTCTCGCCTTTGTAGGCTTTAATCGCATCGTCGATGTTCCATTTCACCATTTGGCTGTCGATAAACAATGTAGTATAGGCATTGCCGCGACCGTCAAATGCAGTGTGTAATGGGCCAAGACCCAGTTGAGGCTCGGCTACGACAACATCGCGCTCTTTGATTTTACCTGCAAACAAGTCATCCAGTTTGCTAACATCCAATACGGTAACGGTTGGAGACAGTTTACCGTTGAGCATGATGTATTTGCCGTCAGGGCTTGCATTACAGCCGTGAGGAGAGTTAGGAACCGGGATGTAACGAGTGTATGGAGAGTTGGCTTCCGCACGACCGTCCAACATTTTCACGCCGTTAACTTCTTTGAAGTCGCCTTTTTTGATGCCTTCTTCGATGGCGGCCAGGTTAAATACCACACACCAGTCTTGTTCGTTAGAAGATGCACCTTGTACAGTCAGAGCGCGCTCAGAGTTATAGCAGGTAGAGAAAGAGTATTTACCTTGGTAGTCGGCATCGCCGTTGTCCAAGTTACCGTCTACCAAAACTTGCCATGCGATTTCCATGGTTTCGCCGTCAATTGCGGTATAAACGGCATTCCAAGTTTTCGCATCATCCCATTTACCTACGCCGTCAACTGGAACAATGTGTTCGCCGTTGGCAAAAACGTAACCGGTTTTCGGATAACGTTGCGGACGCAGACCGTGGATACCTGAAGCATTAGGAATATCGATGATTTTATCGGTTTTCATTACATCCAAGCGGACGCGGCAAACACGGGTGTTTGCTTTATCGTTGGCGTAAGCATAACGGCCATCGTAAGTTTGGTCGGTGAAAGACAAGTGCGGGTGGTGCAAGTCGCCGTTAGGGTAGCAACGCAGACCGCTGTCTTGCAGGAATTTACGGGTTTCCGGCGTAATGTTTCCGTTCAAAACGCTCAGACTCTCGTTGGTACGACCCCAACCGGTAGCGCTGTCCATATTGAATACTGGGATACGCATCAGTTCGCGCATAGATGGCAAACCGATCAAGCGCATTTCGCCTGATTGACCGCCTGACAGGAAACCGTAGTATTGGTCAAGTTCACCTGGACCCACTTCGGAAGTCATTTTGCCCGGCTCGGCAGAATGAGCAGCTGCTTTTTCAGCAGGAGCTGCGCCAGAAGCAGCAGCTTTATCACCCTCACCGTTAGAGCAACCGGCCAAGCCCAACAAACCGGCACCGGCAATACCTGCACCGGAAGCAGCGGCAGTACCTAAGAATGAACGACGGCTTAAGCCGTTTTGTTCTAATTTTTCGTCTGACATACGACACTCCTTGGATAAAATCCGGCGGCCGATTTTTTTCAGACGGCCTGCCGATGAAAAAATTTCTAAGTCGGGCTGCCGATACAGCCCTCTTTTATTTTATAAATAACTACTTATCAACACTAATTGCTGATTCTTTTTTAACAAACCGAACAACTTGTTCTTGGGCATTTTGCGTTGCTGCCGCATCATGCTGCTCAGATTTTGCCGCCGCTTGTTTTTGTTTTTTCTTATTCGTTGCCACTACTTGAGGACAACGCGTATCGTGGTGATACATTACCTGGCAATGCAGACATTGGATACATTCGTTCGGATGGATATCGCCTTCTGGTGCAATAGCCTGTACCGGACATTCATGTGTACAAATCTGACAAGGGTTGCCACACATTTTATAGCGGCGCAGCCAGTCAAACACACGGAAGCGACCCGGCAATGCGATACCCGCACCCAAAGGACACAGATAACGACAGAAGAAACGTTCGATAAACAAACCGGCAATCAACAAAGCTGCAGCAAACAATACAAACCACCATTCGCGCATAAACTTCAGAATAATTGCGGTTTTGAAAGGTTCAACTTCTGCAAATTTTTCAGCAGTGCCCAAATCGTACAGGGAAATAGCCAGCAAACCGAAGAAGATAACATATTTAATGGCTGTCAGGCGCGTATGCAATAAATGTGGCACAGTAATTTGTTTTACGCCCAATTTTTTAGCAACACGATTGGTCAACTCCTGCAATGAACCGAAAGGACACAGCCAACCACAGAACGTACCTCTATTCCACAACAGCATGGTCGCTGCTGTAAAGAGCCACAGAATGAACACCAGCGGATCCATCAGGAAGAATTCCCAGTGAAACTCAGTCAAAACCGCGGAGAATAAGGTGAGCGTATTGACAACTGATAATTGAGCTTGCGCATACCAACCAATATAAACTAAGGTAAATGTCAGGAAGCAGAGGCGGAAACGGTCATACCATTTTTCGTAACGTACAATCCAGTCTTGGAACAGGAATACCAACAGGAGAATTGTCAAAGCAATACCGACAACAATAATTTGACCTTGTTTGGCTTTCCAAACCTGTTTCCAAAGTTGGTTGGAAACACCATCATCACCGGCAGTCGCATCTTCGGCAATACCCGTACTTTCAGGAGCTGAAGCTACAGCCGCAACTTGCTCAACCGGCGCGCTGATTTCAACAGGTGGTGCTTTTGGATCATCGACATAGTAGCCTTTTGGCAATTCGTAATCCAAATCTGCATTCACAAAAGCTTTATCGTTAACGCTCAACACACGTTGAATCATCAGTTGTAAACGCCATGGCTCAGCAGCATCAAATTCCACACCTTCCGGGATGGTAAACCAAGAGACCTCTTTAAATGCAGGTGCACCTTCCGCTGCCAAAGCAACTACACGCTCATGTTGTGCATCAGTAAAACGGAAGCTGGTATCGCCCTGAATCATTTCGATACGGTCGAAGATACCGCCACGCACATAGCCTGAGCCCTTCCAAGAGTATCGGCCTTCACCGGCAACCATAATCGCCTGTTGACCTGGTTGCAAACGTTTTTGCAGATTATTCCAACCGGCCTCACCTAAAAGGCTTTTACCGATAGAAGGTTGGCTGACCAAAGCAACATATAAATCAACGAATGTATCGTTACCATCACCCTGCTCTGCATGCTCAGCAACACCAGCTTTACCGCCTTTTTCAAACAGTTTGTTGATATCGTCAACAGAAATATGCAGATGACCAACAGCTTTTTGTTCTAACAGTGCATTCCAAGACTGGATGTCTTGTTTATCAGGATTCACAGCACGACGAGGGCGAGTTTGAACCGCAGGCTCATTTGCAGCCTGCTCACCAGAAGCAGCAGCACCTGCTTGAGCCGCTTTATCTGTACCCAAATGATATTGATGAATAACCGATTTGACAGAACGCTGAATACTGTCGTTAATCACCATTAACGTTACAGTCGCACCACTGATGATATCAGCAGGAGCCACGCCAGGCTGCGGAGGATTTTTAATGAAATTTAAGCCAATATATTTATCAATGAATTTGTCGACTCGGGATTGCGGAATACCAATCAGCATAATTGGTTCATGATGTTCAACCAATTTTGCTCCCGCAATAGTGCCATCATTCGCCAATGCAATCATCGTATCAATCGGCTTACTCGAATAACCGCGCGTATTGACCACATCAGTCGTGATATAAACTAAGCCAAGCTGCTCTTCGCCTTTATATACACGAGCAACCAAAGGCTTACCTTCCGGTTTGCCGTAGCGATCAGCACCAGGAAAAATTTCAGAAGGCTGAACTTTTGCCAAGAAATCAGGCAAGCGCTCCGCGTAAGCAGGCAGGCTTACTATCATCATAGAAAACACAGCAAACAGCACAAGGATTCGTTTCCAAATGCCACTTAAGCACTTCATTTCAAGACAGGACATGGTTATTCCCGATATATCGATACTCTAAACACTTATATTATATGAATCATCTATCAGCAATAATTTGATTAAAATCAAATTTACAAATCTTAAAACCAAATTCTACATGCTAATAATACTTTAGAACTATAAAAATAAATCTTTTATTAGTAGACATGAAATATAGGAAAATCAACTTAATTCAATAACCATCTTTATATTGTTAACTTATTTATAATAATACTCAAAACAATTTCCAAAATTTTGTTTGGCATATATTTAATAGAATATAACCCGGTTTAGATTCCCATAGGCCGTCTGAAAAAATATCGAAAATACTTTAATCTGCTCCTGCAATAACAAAATACACTCCCTACGAAAACAAAAAGAGCCTGTATAAAACAGGCTCTTTTTCAGACTAATCTTAAATCAGATTAGAATTTGTGACGCAGGCCAACAGTACCAGCAGTTTTCTCGTATTTAGCATCGCCTTTGCCTTCTTTCAACCAGCCGGCAGACAACAGGGCAGAAGTGCGTTTAGAGAAGTCGTAGTCAGCACCAACGATAACTTGGTTGTAAGCGCTGTTCTCTTGTTTCACGCCTTCTTCTTTAGCTTTAAAGCCGTGAGCGTAAGAAACACGAGGAGTTACATTACCGAAGCGGTAAGCAGCAGTTGCACCAACTTCAGTACGTTCGTTTTTCTTAGCACCAGCTACGTCAGCTTTGAAGCCTTCGTATTGACCTACAACAGCAACCATCAGGTTGTTAGCATCGTAACCAGCAGTCAGACGGTGAGCTTGGTGATCTTTATAAGTACCAGCAGTCAAAGTAGTGTTGCTGTTGAACGCATCCAGGTAACCAGAAGTCAAGTCAGCACGTTTAGCATAAGAACCAGCATAGCGACCGAAGAAGCCAGAGTTTTCGTAGTTCAGACCTAAGTCGTAAGACTCACGGCTTTTCACAGTGTGAGTGTATTTGTCGCTAGGGTTAGCATTGTCACGTGGTTGGTATTGTACGCTTGCGCTGAAACCACCCAATACAGGAGTATCGTAACGTACAGATACTTTACGAGAATCTACACGTTTGATTTTACCCAATTGCAGAGCGTCTGCGTTAGCATTACTAGATTCCCAAGGGTCGAAGCTATCGCTGCTGTCGTTCAGAGCAGTATTCAAGTTACCGGCACGAACTTTACCGAAACCGCCTTCCAAGCCCAAGAAAGATTCACGGTTAGCGAAACCAGAGTCACCACCGGCGATAGAAGTTTTTTGTTCAACTTGCCAGATAGCATTCAGGTTGCTACCCAAGTGTTCGTGGCCTTTGAAACCGATGCGAGAGCCGAAGTCAGCAATCTCAGTAGCAGTTTTAGAAGAAGTCTTACCCTCTTTTACTTTAGAAATTTCTACGCCAGCTTTGATTTGACCGTACAGAGTCACATCAGCCATAGCTGCAACAGGCAGAGCTGCCAAAGTCAGAGCAATCAGAGATTTTTTCATTGCTGTATTCCTTTTCTATTGTGAAGAAATAACTTAAGCAGACCGGACAATCCGCTTAGGCTTACTTTATCGCTGGAATCAGCGATTCCATGACTGTCACTATAATTGTTCCTTTCTAAAAAAACAAACTTTATTCAATTCCCCCCCACTACCGCAGAAACCAAACAAAGGCAGAGACAACCCAAAAAATAGAAATTTATTATTTAAAATCAATGATAAATTTCTTCAAAACCCAAATTTGCATTTTTACAACACTTTATCAGTGTACACATCAATCACGCTATTTTGTTGCTTTTATACCAACAATCCGCAGTCAGGCCGTCTGAAAATCATTACCTAGAACGCTCATCCACTCGGGCAAAGATAGTCGTGTCACCCCAAACTCATCAGGATAGTCAACACCTGTTAAATACAGACCATCAGACATAAAAGTTGGTGGAGCCTTCAATCTACTTTTTGCATGAAAAACCGACTCAAACTCATCCACACTGATTCTGCCGCTACCCACATACACCAATGCCCCCATAATATTGCGTACCATATGATGTAAGAATGCATTCCCATGCAAATCAAGGCACAGATAGCGAGAAGTTCCACTAATCTTTGTACTATATAGTGTCTTTATAGGGGATTTCGCCTGACATTCGGCCGCTCGAAAGCTAGAAAAGTCATGCTCACCCTCCAATAAGGCAGCAGCCTGCCTCATCAGATTTAAATCTAATTTCAAATGCGTCCACCCTACTCTGCCAACCAATAATGGAGAACGAACCGGTGAGGATTCCAATAAATAACGATAATGGCGACCATAAGCATCAAATCGGGCATGGAAATGAGGTGCAACTTTTTGCGCAACCAACACAGCAACACCATCAGGCAAATGTGCATTGACACCACGCACCCATGCTTGCTCCGGACGACTTACTGATGTATCAAAATGCACTACCTGGGCAGTTGCATGCACACCCGTATCCGTCCTTCCCGCAACAATGGTATTAATTCGCTCCCCTGCTATTGAAGATAACGCCTGCTCTAAGGCCGTCTGAACAGTCGGCAAATCTCCCACCTGTTTTTGCCAACCATAAAAACGGCTTCCATCATAAGAGAGGGTCAAAGCCCAACGCTGCACGAGATGCCCAATTGTATTTGCTTGTTCAGTCATTTCTTATACTTCTTGTAAATTGATATTGTTGCCTACGCGTAAGTAACAAATATTAAAAAGGCGTGATCAACACACGCCTCCATCCATTATGTATTTCAGACGGCCTTCATCTTCAACCATCACATAAAGCTGAAATCTTACTCAACTGACAATAGACTCAGCCAAAATCTTGCTTTTTAATTTACCATAAAAAAGATGCCGTCTGAAACGGCATCTTCATTTTACTGGCACTTATGCGCCAAGTTCTTTCATCAGTTTTTGGGCTTTATGCAGAATATCGCCTTCAGCCTCTTCAATCAGCCCTTGCAATGTTTCTCGAGCTGCTTCAGGATCACCGATTTCGATGTACATCTTAGCCAAATCATATTTAGCTTCAAACGGTGCAGTTATTCCGACTGATTCTGAAACAAAGCCTCTTTCACTATTGCTTTTATCGGCGGCCACTGAAACATCTTCAGATCCCCATTCCAATGCACCTTCTTCAATCACAAACTCAGAAGCAGCTTCTTCTTTCTCCACTTCTTCTTTGGTTTCTTGAATTTGCAAGTCTTGATCTTGCTTGACATCGAATGGCAGCACATGGCCGTCTGAATCTTCAGGGGTATCTACCGTAAACTCGAGTGGCTCTTCATTTCGCGACTCGAAGACTTTTGTCTCTGTCGCAAAATCAAACTCAACAAATGTATTTGCCTGCTCTTCTTTACGTTCAGGCATAACAACGGATACCGGCTGATATGGATTTTCTGGTTCAGGCTCATACACGCTTTCTGTTGATTCGATACTATCCCAATCAGCATAGCGACGTTGCTCTGTCTCTGCATCACGCGTTACTGCACCTGAAAGAATACCTGTCTGACTATTGTCAATCTTACCCAAATCAAGTTTGACATCATTAATAGTGGAAGATTCTTCTACTTCATTGATAACTACATCATCTTCGAAATCATCTTCGATAAACAGACCGTCTTGAGTTTTTTCTGACGGCATTACTTTAGTTGCAGCAACCGCAGCAGCTGAAGCAGCAACATTTTTCTGTACGGCCTTTTCTTCATCCTTACGGCTTACAGGCGCTGCTTCCGGCTCATCTTTACGTTTACCGGCAGCTTTTAACAACAACCAAGCAGCAATAAGGGCCGCACCGCCTGCTAATAACCATTTCCATAAATTACCATCTGATTCGCTTTCTGTTTGCTCCGCGACAGAATCAGTGGTTGCAACAGGCTCAGAAGCCACTACATTCTCTTGAGCATCGGAAGCCATAGCTTCTTGAATATCGGACGCAGGAACAGTCGATGCGGCTTTTTCATTAACCGCTGCAGATGCTGCTTGTTCTGTTTGTTCAGCTGAAGCTTGTTTTACTTCTTCCTGTTGCTGTGTATTTACGCCAGCATCTTTAACCTGAGCTTCAGTTTGAGCATCAGGCTGAACAACAGGTTTTTCTGTTTTAGCCTCTGTTGTATTAGCGGTTTCATTAGCTTTTTCTGTTGCCGTATTAGTTTTAGCAGGAGCAGAAGCAGCCAAGCGTTGCAATTCGCTACGATTTGGAATATTCAGCACTTTACCTGCCAACATACGGTTGGCATTATTATCAATAAACACATCCGGGTTGGCATTTACCAAAGCCTGGATGGTTTGATCCAAGGTCATACCTTGCGGACGGATGCTCGACGCAATGGCCATCAGGGTTTCACCCGTACGCACCAAATGCTGTCTGCCTAAACGTGAGGCAGTGTCATTTTTAGCAGGGGCCGTCTGAACTTGTTTTTTCTCAGCCTTACGCTGCACATCCTTACGCGCTTGAGCTACCTGATTACCTGCTGCTTTATTATTTTTTGTTGCAGGCTGTTGGGCATTGTGCGTCGGCTCGGAGGATTGAGATTCAGCAGCCGGACGGGTACGAACAGATGCAGCATCTTTAGAATCATATCCGGCCGGATCGATAATAGCGGTGTATTCACGCGATTGCGCGCCGACACCTACTTGGAAAACCAAAACAGGATCTTTGATGGCTTTAGAAGAGCGAATAGTAACGACTGCCTTATCGCCTGATTTGCGTACCGCCGCGCGCAAATTGCCATTTGAAATAGTGGCCTTACCGCCATTAAGCAGAGCCTGAGCTTCCTCGCCAGTCACAGTGATGCTGCCTGTAAAAGGCTCACCCAAATGAGATTGAACATTCAAGCCGCCCAAACCTGCAGAGGCACTGAGCGATGTCATTAAAGCGATAGAAGCTGTAATTAATTTAATATTGTGATGTTTTTTCAAAACGGATCCCCTGTTCGAAAATTATGGTACTACCCAATGTGCGCGCATTTAACCATATATTTACTAGATATTACGTCATGATATATTTTTAACCTATTCCTGCCAAGCAATAGAGGCTATTCAGCCTAAAATTCCTTAGCAAATCTATTACTTTTGCATGCTTGTGTTTCTTTTTTACAAATTTCGCCAACCCAAAACAAATATTTTATATAAATATATGTGGTATTGAAGTTAAGGGGAAAGGTGCAAAAAAACACATCTCCCTGTATGATTAGCATTTACTCAATTAGTTTCATCATTAACATATGAAGATTTTGAGCGACTTATTCGCCGTATTCTTATTTTTCATTACATACATCATCACCAAAGACATGATTGCCGCAACGGCTGTTGCGGTTATAGTCGGCATTGCCCAAGCTGCGCTGACCTTTTGGAAACACCGCAAACTGGATACCATGCAATGGGTCAGCCTGATTTTGATTGTCTTTTTTGGCGGCGCAACGATTCTGCTGAAAGACAACCGCTTTATCATGTGGAAACCGACCGTTCTGTTTTGGATCGGGGCGATCGTCATGCTGTTCAGCCACCTTGCCGGTAAAAACGGGCTTAAAGCCGTCATGGGCAAAGAAATGCAGCTCCCTGATTTTGTATGGACGCGCCTGACTTATGCATGGATTGGCTTCCTGATTTTTATGGGTGCGGCCAACCTCTTTGTCTTTACGTATTTTCCAGACCAATGGGTCAATTACAAACTGTTTGGCACATTGGGTTTTACAATCATTTTTTCCATCGCACAGGGTATGTATCTGATGCGTTTCCAGCCTAAGGAGGATCAATAATGGAATATTTCATGCTTTTGGCCACTGATGCCGAAGATGTCCACGAAGCACGCATGGCAGCACGCCCTGCTCATTTAGCACGCTTAGAAGAATTGAAAGCGCAAGGCCGTCTGCTGACTGCAGGCCCCAATCCTTTACCAGATAATCCGGAACGCGTTTCCGGCAGCCTGATTGTGGCTCAATTCGAATCTTTGGACGCTGCACAAGAATGGGCTGAACAAGACCCTTACGTCGATGCCGGCGTATACGCAGAAGTATTGATTAAACCCTTTAAAGCCGTGTTCAAATGAGCAATATGCGTCAAATTATCGAGGAACGCCTGCAGGCGCTTGAGCCTGAGTTCTTCGATTTTGAAGATGAAAGCCATCTGCACGCCGGCCATTCCGGCAATAAAGGCGGTGGGCATTACGCTATAGTGGTGGTCAGCAACTCATTTGAAAACATTGGCCGCCTTCAGCGGCAACGTATGATTAAGCAGCTTTTACAAGACTTGTTTTCAGACGGCCTGATTCATGCACTCAGTATCAAAGCGGCCACGCCGGACGAATACTTCCATTAAGATTACTACTTAAACTTTGATTTCTAATCATTAATTCATTTCCAATCATTAATTTAAAAGAGAAATACGATGAAAAAAACCTACTTTGCTTCAACCTTGATGCTTGCTCTGACTTCCGGCACCCTGTTTGCCCAAACTTTGGTGACCGTCAACGGTCAAGCCATCGACAGCAGCGTTATCGATGACCAAGTTGCTTCCGTACGCTCCAGCAACCCGAACGTTCAAGACACTCCCGAATTGCGTCAAATGCTGACTGAACGCCAAGTTATCAGCACTGTTGTTACCCAAGAAGCCAAAAAATTAAAACTGGATCAAAGCGCTGAATTCAAAACAGCATTGGAACAAGCGCGTGCTGATGCCGCCAAACAAGGCGCAGATAAAAAAGCCACATTCAAAACCGAATGGGCAGTTTTCGAAAAAGATTTATTGGGCCAAGCTTTTGCAGCACATATCGTCCGTCAAAATCCTGTTCAAGAAAAAGATGTCAAAGCCGCTTACAACGATTTCAGCAACTTCTATAAAGGTACTCAGGAAGTCCAACTGGGCGAAATCTTAACCGACAGCAACAGCAATGCCCAAAAAGCCATTGCCGATTTGGATGCGAAAAAAAGCTTTGTTTCGGTATTGAACCAATACTCAATTGACGAAGCGGCCAAAAAAGCCGGCGGCATCCCTAAAGCTTATGTTCCGCTTAAAGATTTGCAAGAATCAGCGCCTCCGCTTTACGCTGCAGTCAAAGACCTGAAAAAAGGTGCGTACACTAAAACTCCACTGCAAAACGGTAATCTGTACGCCGTTTTCTACGTCAATGACCGCCGTAACGTTACCGTACCTTCTTACGAAGTCGCTAAAAACGAGATTGGCAGCGACTTACAGGCAGCCCGTGTTGATGCGGCCATTCAATCATTACTGAAAAAAGCCAGCATCAAAGTCAACAAATAATATAAGGTGCCCGCCGTGATAGCGGCGGGCAATAAGGAACTCACATGAACATCAAGCCCAAAACTGCCGTTTTGGCTATCCTCGCCTTGTCAACCGTGAGCTTAGCAACCGCCAAAGCGCCTGAAATCGATCCCGCCCGTATCGACAGCATGGTCGCCGAAGTATTGAGACAGGCCGATCAACATCCCAACCAGACTGCCAAACCCGATGGCCAGGCAATCCGCAAAGATGTGGTTACACGTTTGCAGACTTTGGAAATTTTGAAAAATGAAGCCATCAAGGCTGGTTTGGACAAAGATGCAGAAGTGCAGAATCAGCTTAAAAACGTTGAAGCTGAGTTTTATGCCAACCAATACGCTGCTTATCTAGAACGTCAAACCGCGGTTGACGATGCTGAGTTGCGCCGTTTCTACGACCATCAAACACGTATTATCAAGCTGCAACAAGTCAGCTTTGCTTCAGCCGACGAAGTACGCGCCGCGCAAGAACTGCTGCTCAAAGGCTTGTCATTTGAAGAACTGATGAAACGCTATCCCAACCCCGAACAAGAGTTCGATGGCTTCATCTCTCCGCAGCAGCTCTCTCCTCAACTGGCTACCGCTTTTGCCGACATGAACCGAGGCGATGTAACGCATGAGCCGATTCAGATGGAAAGCCGTTTTTATCTGTTTAAACTCAGTGCTGTAGAACGTGATCCTAATGCCGAACCTTTCGAACTGGTACGCAATCAGATTGCCCAAGCCGTTAAACGACAAAAAGTCGAGAATCAGATCGAACGTATCTTGAAAGAAAACGGCATTAATCCGTAAATTAATTCAATAGTTTCAGGCCGTCTGAAACCATATTTGAACCCAGAGGGCGTATCTTACGCCCTTTTTTATAACTCCTTGTATTCACAAAATATTATGCGCGCTGTTATCCAAAAAGTTACCCAAGCCAAAGTTGACGTTTTGTCCGAAAACTCCTGCGAAACCTGCGGCGAAATCAACAACGGATTTATGATATTGCTCGGCGTTACCCACACCGATACAGAAGCGGACGCCAAATACATTGCAGACAAAATCGCCAACCTGCGCATCTTTGAAGACGAAAACGGCAAATTAAATTTATCGCTCAAAGATGTCGGCGGCTCGATATTATTGGTTTCCCAATTTACCCTTTACGCCGATGCACGCAGCGGCCGCCGTCCGTCCTTCTCCAATGCCGCCCCTGCCGAACAAGCGGATAAGCTTTATCAATATACCGCGCAACTTTTGCGCGAACATGGACTGACTGTCGAAACCGGCAGATTCCAAACCCATATGCAGGTTTCCCTTTGCAATGACGGGCCAGTTACCTTATTGCTTGACTCGCAAAAAACATTCTAAATCCCATCAAAAAAGGCCGTCTGAAAGATTTCAGACGGCCTTTCCATTTCTGATCATTACTAAATCAAGCCTTGCGCTTTCACCCAATTCACAATATCTGCCTCAACGGCTTCAGGCGAACCCGGATTGTCGATTTTAACGCCGTACTCATCCGCACCCAGCTCTTCCAAAATCTCCAGCTGCGAATCCAGCATTCCGGCTTTCATATAGTGCCCCTGACGCGACAGCATACGTTCGAGATTGATTGCTTGAGGCGGAGTCAGATGAATAAAAGCCACCTTCCCTTCCGCACCACGCAGAATATCGCGATAGTGATGCTTGAGTGCGGAACAAGTAACGATGGAATATTTTTCCCCGTTTTTTGCCTGCTCCGTCATCCAGTCACGCAAATTGCCCAGCCAAGGATAGCGATCTTCGTCCGTCAACGGAGTACCGGCACCCATTTTGTCGCGGTTGGCTTGAGTATGGAAATCATCGCCTTCGGCATACGGGCATTGGTTGAGATGTTTTTGCAAAGACAATGCGGCAGTGGTTTTACCGCAACCGCACACGCCCATCATGACAAAATGTGTCGTCATTTTTCTACTCCTTGTTTATCTAGATTTTAACGGTATTTGAAAACAGGCGGATTGTGTTATCTCAAAAACACTATCCGCCGGCCATTTTCGATTAAACCAAGATAAACAACACTGACGATAAAGCAAAACCGATGAGTGCGATAAGTGTTTGGTTGACCGTCCATGTCTTCAAGGTCGTCGGCACATCCATATTCAACAGACGGCCGACAAGCCAAAAGCCTGAATCGTTAAAGTGGCTGCAACCGACGGAACCTGCCGCCGTCGCCAATACCACGCAAGTAATCTGCCAATCGCTGAGACCTGCCGCCGCAACGGCCGGTGCCATCAACGCGGCAGCGGTAGTCAGGGCAACAGTCGCAGAACCTTGCGCAATACGCAAAGCCAAAGCCACCAAGAAACAGCCCAGTAAAACAGGAATACCCAAGTCAGCCATGCTGTCAGCCAAAGCCTTACCGATACCGGAAGCACGCAATACGCCGCCGAACATACCGCCTGCACCGGTAATCAAAATAACCGAGCAAACCGGGCCCAATGCGCCATCAATGGTTTTCTCCAAAGCGCTGGCTTTTTCGCCACGTTTACTACCCAATACATACAGGGCTACCAAAACAGAAATCAGCAAAGCAATCGGGGTCGAACCGAGCATTCGGGCAAACTGCACCCAGCCCTCATCCGCACTGACCATTTTCTCGCTGATCAAAGTAGATAAACCGGTATTCAAGAAAATCAACAGCATAGGAATCAGCATAATACCGACGACGGTAGATGCCTTTGCAGGCGCTTTCGGTTGGTCGTTATCTTGCGTACCGCCGCTGAGCAGATCAGGAACGGGCACATGGATGCTGCGGCCCAAAATCTTACCCAATAAATAGCCGCTGAAATACCAAGTAATCAAGGTAACAGGCAAACCCAAAATCAGCAGTTGACCAATATTTGCGCCATAAAATTCAGAAGCAGCAATCGGGCCGGGATGAGGCGGCAGGAAAACGTGCATGACGGAAAATGCGCCAATAGATGCCAACGCATAGGGCAAAACAGTTTGCTTCATGCGGCGTGCCGTTGCAAACACAATCGGCAACATCACCACCAAACCGGCATCAAAGAAAATCGGAAAACCGAAAATTAAAGAAGCTACGCCTAAAGCAAATGGCGCACGATTCTCACCGAAAATCCGAATCAGCGCATCCGCCAAAGACTGGGCACCGCCGGAAGTTTCCACCAAACGGCCGAGCATTGCGCCCAAACCGACCAACAACGCCACGCTGCCGAGCGTGCCGCCAAAGTTTTTGACCAACACATCATTGACGATACTGCCCATAGGCAGACCTGTTACGATGGCAGTCAGCAGGCTGACCAATACCAACGTCAGCAAGGCATGAACGCGCAGTTTTACAATCAAAATCAAGATCAGCAAAATCGCTGCTGCGGCAATACCGAGCAAAGTACCGGCACTCAGCGTTTGAGTCCATCCATCCATTTTGAAGCCTTTCTCTGTAAGAAAAATACAAACTTATTAATGTTTCTTAACACACGTAGATAAGATAACACATTTCACTATGGATTCATACGGCTGGATTTAGTCAAAATATAAACTTCTCTTTTTCAAAACCCTTTTTGTAAGATGCTTGATAAATAAGGATTACAACGAAAAACAAGGGTGACAAAAAGGCCGTCTGAAACGTAGTTAATTTTCAGACGGCCTGACATCATACTTTTTAATAAAATAGAAACGAATATTTTTTCAATTACCTAAAATCAAATATTTTTGGCTTATGCCTTGGTACAAATTACCCCATTTTCCAAACGTAATTCCGGCAGTTTGGTATTGAAATCATCTTCAGAGTACCAGCCCATTGAGGCATGAGGGACTGTTACGCATTACTGCTTCGATTTCGGCAAAATCCTCGGTCGAAATTTTTAGTCACATTAAAAGATTTAGCGCTGTAACGTTTTTGCACGATTAACTGAACATCCATCATGCTTTTTCTTAAAAACTGAAAGTGCCATGATACAAAGGCCGTCTGAAAAATTCTTCAGACGGCCTTAATTCTCAAATTTCCGCCGGCGGCTGCGGTGTATTCTCATCTTCCTGCTGCGTTTTGGCCTTGGCAAAACGGCTGAACCAAATGCCGGCTTCGTAGAGCAGAATCAGCGGAACAGCAAGCAGGGTTTGAGAAATTACGTCAGGCGGCGTGATGATTGCGGCCACGATAAACGCACCCACGATAACATACGGACGGGCGTTCTTAAGCTGAGCGGTCGAAACAATGCCCATTTTTGCAAGCAACACCACAACAACGGGAACTTCAAACGTCGTACCGAATGCGACAAACATGCCCAAAATAAAGGACAGGTATTTGTCGATATCGGTCGCCATATTGACGCCGACAGGGGTTACACCGGCCAAAAATTTGAAAATAACGGGAAACACCAGAAAATAGGCAAACGCCATACCGACGAAGAAAAGCGTTACGCTGGACAACACCAGCGGCGTAATCAAACGCTTTTCGTTTTGGTATAAAGCCGGGGCGACAAACGCCCAGACTTGATACAGCGTGTGCGGCAACGACAGCAGAAACGCCGCCATCAAGGTAACCTTTACCGGCACAAAAAACGGCGCGATCACATCGGTCGCAATCATGCTGGTATCTTTAGGCAGATTGGCCATCAATGGTTCAGCAACAAAAGTATAGAGCTGCTGGGCAAACGGCATCATGCCCAAGAAGCAGACGACGATACCGATGACGATCCACATCATGCGGCGGCGCAGCTCGAGAAGATGCTCGATAAGCGGTTGGACGGGTTGTTCGTGTTGAGGTTCGGACACCGGTTGACTCACTTTTTACTTACGGACGCGCAGTTTGGGCTTGGCGTGGAATTTCGGGCGCATATCGCGTTTGCGGCTCATCGCCTGCTTACGCAAAGAAGTCGTATGCAGCGGAGGAACATCGGCAGCAGGAGATTCGATATAGCTGACTTCTACCACAGGAGCTGGGGAAACCGAAGCCGTCAAATACTCACGCCAAGCGCGGTCTTGCTCGGATTCGGCATTTTCAGCCTCGACAAGCTCTTGGGTTTGCACTGCCCCACCCTGCTCAGAAGCTTGGGCCGCACTTTCATTTTCAGTGCTGCTTGAAGCCAGATCAGGCAATGGATTGCCCAACTCATCCACACCAAAATCGGCAGGCGTTTTCTGCTCAGGTAGGCGTTCCCACGGCTTGAGGCCGTCTGAAATATCGCTCAGATTTTTTTGTGCATCGTTGCCCAAGTCTTTGATACCGTCGCGAAACTCAGATGCGGCGGTTTCAAATTCCTGCTTTACCTTGCGCAATTCGTCCAACTCAGCCTGAGTGTTGAGTTCCTGCTTGACGTTATTGACGAATCCTTGCAATTTGCCGACCAAACGCCCGGCCGTGCGCGCGGCTTGTGGCAGACGTTCGGGGCCAAGCACTATCAGGGCGACAACGCCGACCAGCAGCAGCTCGCCCAAACCGAAATCAAACATGGATTATGCTTTGTCTTCGTCTTTTTTGTGTTCGATGACTTCATCTTTTTTGGCATCTTTGCCGTCTGTACCTTCATTCAGGCCTTGTTTGAAGTCATGCACTGCACCGCCGAGGTCTTTGCCGACGTTGCGCAATTTTTTGGTACCGAATACCAAAACGACGATAATCAGTACGATAATCCAGTGCCAGAGAGAGAAGCTACCCATGATAAATCCTTGAATTTGTTAAAAATAGATAATAGTTATGCGGGCGTACCCATGATATGGATATGCAGGTGGAAGACTTCTTGTCCGCCGCCTTTGCCTGTGTTGATCAGGGTTTTGAAGCCGTCGGTCAAACCTGCCTCATGGGCGATTTGAGGAACTTTCAACATCATTTTGCCCAACAAGGTTTGATGTTCGGCAGTGGCGTGTGCCAGTGAGTCGAAGTGCACTTTCGGAATCAGCAACAGATGCACCGGCGCGGCAGGACGGATATCTTTGAAACAAAGCATCTCATCGTCTTCGTAAACGGTTTGTGCCGGAATATCTTTGGTTGCAATTTTGCAGAAAATACAATTATCCATAATGGCTCCAATGGCCGTCTGAAAACGGGCGTAACGGGTTTCAACCAAAAAGTGAAATCGTTTTTGCCCCAGGAGACGGATTCTGAAACAGGTCAAATACGGGATTGTAATATAAATTCAAGATTCTTTGCGAGAAGCTTTTTCCACTAATCCCGACAAACCTTGACGGCGCGCAAGCTCGTTTACTACATCTTCGGCACGCAATCCGTGATGCGCCAATAAAACCATGGTATGAAACCACAAATCCGCCACTTCGTAAACCAAATGTTCGCCACCGCCATCTTTAGAGGCCATCAAGGTTTCACCCGCTTCCTCGATGACTTTTTTCAAAATCTTGTCTTCGCCTTTGTGCAGCAGTTGGGCGACATAAGAAGCATCAGGGTCGCCGCCTTTGCGCGAATCGATGACGTTTTGAATTTGGGTAAGGATAGTATCGGTCATGATCGGTTTCTCTTATTTTCTTTCAGACGGCCTTAAGGATGTTTATGTCCGTAAATCGCTTCTTCGTCTTTCAACACGGCATCAACTGCCTGCCATGCGCCCTCTTGCCAAACTTTGTAAAAACAGCTTTCGCGCCCAGTATGACAGGCAATGCCACCGTTTTGTTCAATCAGCATGACCACTGCGTCGCCATCGCAATCCAGGCGCAATTCGTGTACTTTTTGCGTATGTCCGGACTCTTCGCCCTTCATCCATTGTTTTTGGCGGGAACGGCTGTAATAGTGGGCAAAACCGGTTTCTACGGTTTTTTGCAGGGCTTCGGCGTTCATCCAGGCAACCATCAGCACACGGCGTGTCTGCCAATCTTGGGCAATCGCGCAAACCAAACCTTTCTCATCAAATTTTACGGCATTCAGCAACGTTTCGTTTATATTCGACATGTGCGTCTTTCTCCCATATTTTTCAGACGGCCTTTGGGTAGCAATCACAAACGCACTTCAATTCCTGCTTCACGCATGGCCAGTTTCGCTTCGCGGATGCTCGCTTCGCCAAAGTGGAAAATACTGGCGGCCAACACTGCATCGGCCTTCCCTTTTTTAATGCCGTCCACCAAGTGTTGGACCGAACCGACGCCGCCGGAAGCAATGACCGGAATATCGACCGCTTCGCTGACCGCGCGTGTCAAAGGCAGGTTGAAACCTTGCTTGGTACCGTCCCGGTCCATACTGGTCAGTAAAATCTCGCCCGCACCGCGCCGCTGCATTTCGACAGCCCATTCCACCGCATCCAAACCGGTCGGATTACGTCCGCCGTGGGTAAAGATTTCCCAACGGGTGTTTTCAGGGTTGACCGCTTTGGCATCGACGGCAACAACAATCGCTTGCGAACCAAAAAAACCGGCCGCTTCGTTTACCAAATCAGGATTGGTTACAGCGGCCGTATTGATGCTGGCCTTATCGGCACCGGCATTAAGCAGACGACGGATATCGGCAACCGTACGCACACCGCCGCCGACCGTCAATGGAATAAAAACTTGTGATGCGACTGCCTCAATAACGTGCAAAATAGTGTCGCGATTGTCGCTGGAGGCAGTGATGTCCAAAAAGGTCAACTCATCTGCGCCTTCATCGTTGTAGCGTTTGGCAACGTCAACCGGATTACCTGCATCGCGCAAACCCAAAAAGTTGACGCCTTTTACTACGCGACCGTCTTTTACATCCAGACAAGGAATAATTCGTTTTGCCAATGCCATACTCAACACCTCTTATCCGTTATCAGGCCGTCTGAAACTGTCAGGCCAAAAATTTGCCCAACCAATCCGGCAAATGTTGCAACAGCTGAAAATAACCAATGCCGGCTATCATCGCCAAAACACAGGAAATAATGAAATTGCTGTCGATACGGCCGACGATGGAAAAAATCAAACCGGCAAATGCCCACACTATCCCATTGAAAATCATCCAATAGGTATCGATAATCGGCAAATCAAACGCCGTCAGCTGCCGCAATATCACAGCAATCAGTGTAAACCACAAACTTTCGCTTAGCGGATACACTTCACGATCGGATGACCAGATAATCCAAAAACCCAAAACAAACGCTTCAAGCATATTAATCCCTTAATAAAATATCGATTGGGTTATTTTTATAATTATTTCAAAAAGATATAAACCCATAACCTATACAGGCAATCCCTTTGAGTGCATTTTTGTGTGCTGCGTCAGCCGCTGCGTTTTAATGGCCTGAAAGGTCTTATCCGCATAATCCGACACACTTAAGCCAAAGAATCGGCCAGTTTTTGTGCCTGTGCGAAATCAATACTTCCCTCATAAATTGCACGGCCGGTAATCGCACCGCTCACCCCCTCTTTTTCAACGGCACACAATGCGTGGATATCGTCCAAATTCGTCAAGCCGCCGGACGCGATAATCGGGATATTCACAGATTGAGCCAATTTGACGGTAGCCTCGATATTCACGCCGCTCATCATGCCGTCGCGACCGATATCGGTATAAATAATGCTGTTGACGCCATCATCTTCAAAACGCTTGGCCAAATCGACGACATGATGCTCCGTTACCGTTGCCCAACCGTCTATCGCCACCATACCGTCTTTGGCATCCAAGCCGACGATAATCTGACCCGGAAATGCCTTACATGCTTCGCGCACAAATTCAGGATTTTTTACCGCGGCCGTACCGATAATCACATCGGTCAGCCCCAAATCCAAATACTTTTCAATGGTGCCCAAATCACGGATACCGCCACCAAGCTGTACCGGAATATCTTTAGCTACGGCGGCCAAAATTTCTTTAATCGCCGGAAAATTTTGAGGAATTCCTGCAAATGCACCGTTCAAATCAACCAAATGCAAACGGCGTGCACCTTGATTGCGCCAATGCAAAGCCATCTCTGCCGGCGAGTCGGAAAACACCGTCGCCTGCTCCATCAAGCCTTGTTTTAAGCGAACACAGCGTCCTTCCTTCAAATCAATGGCAGGTATCAACAGCATTTTCTTCTCCTCTACTCAACTTCAGTATATTTTACACAAATTAGCGATTTTTAGCAGATTTATGTTAAAAGTCTCAAATCTGCCAATTTAAAAAATTACGCAGCAGCAACAATCCTGCCTGATGGCTTTTTTCCGTGTGGAATTGTGTGGCAAATACATTGTCCTTACCGACAATGCAGGCAAATTCATTCGGATATTCACTGACGCCTAAAACAATCTCTTCATTTTTCGGTGCAAAATAATAGCTATGGACAAAATAGAAATACTCGTTCTGCCCAATGTCTTGAAATAAAGGATGCGGACGGGTTTGGCGCACTGTATTCCAGCCCATATGCGGCACTTTCAGACGCCCTCCTTGCGCATCGGTTTGATTGGGCAAAAACCGTTTGACTTGCCCTTCAAACCAGCCCAAACCATCTGTATCGCCTTCTTCGCTGTGTTCAAACAATAATTGCGCACCTACGCAAATTCCAAAAAACGGCTTGTTTTTCAGGCCGTCTGAAACTGCCTCGCCCAAACCGCTGGCCTTCAGCGCAGACATACAGTCCGGCATGGCGCCCTGCCCCGGAAAGATAACCTTATCCGCCGCTATCACTTCTTCGGGCCGCGAAGTCAGATAAACCTCGGCATTTTGCTTGGACAAGACCTGCGCCGCCTGAACAGATTTCAACACTGAGTGCAGGTTTCCCATTCCATAATCGACAATCGCTACTTTCATTGCTTCTCCTCAGGCCGTCTGAAAACATTTAATGATTAATATAATAATAAGAATGATTGTAGCAAAAGATGGTTTAAAACAAAATATTGCCACCATACAAGATGAATAATAAAGGCCGTCTGAAATCCCGATCGGTTTCAGACGGCCTTTATTCATTCACACGATGCCTTATTCTTCAGATGCGGCTTCTGCTTCTTCTTGAACAGATTCTTCGCTCAGCGTGCCTTTGGTAGAAGGCGTTTGACCCATCATGCGCGGATCGTATTCGACCGCCATGCGCAATGCGCGGCCGAAGGCTTTGAAAACAGTCTCGGCTTGATGATGTGCATTACTGCCGCTCAAGTTATCGATGTGCAAGGTCATCATGCTGTGGTTCACAAGGCCGTGGAAAAATTCTTCAAACAAATCGACATCAAAACGGCCGATCAGAGCGCGGGTAAAGTCGATGTTGTACACCAAGCCAGGACGGCCGGAAAGATCGATGACTACACGGCTCAACGCCTCGTCCAGCGGAACATAGGCATGACCGTAACGGGTAATGCCGGCTTTATTGCCAAGCGCCTGTTTCAAGGCCTGACCCACCACGATACCGATGTCCTCAACTGTGTGATGGTCGTCAATGTGCAAATCGCCTTTGCAGGTAATATCCAAGTCAATCAAACCATGACGCGCTACTTGGGCAAGCATATGCTCAAGGAAAGGAACGCCGGTATCCAAGCGGTATTTACCGGTACCGTCAAGGTTGAGGCTAACGGTGATTTGGGTTTCACAGGTATTGCGGGTAACGGTAACAAAACGGCCTTCGTTTGAAACACCAGTTTCTGCTGCTTCGACAGTTTGTTTTTCCAAACGCGCCGCTTCAACCGCTGCTGCTTTTTCTTGGTCTTTGCTGTGGTCACGGTTCAGCCAGCCTTTGCGTTTGTGCATACCGGATTCCAACTTCGCAGCCAGGCTCGGACGAATGCCGCGTGCAGACTCATCGCCTGCTTGTTGTTCCAAACGGCGTTTGAGCTGAGACAAAGAGGCGGAGTTTTCATAACCGCAAGCACGTGCGAGTTTGGTCAATGAGCCGGCTTCTTCAACCAGTAACAGAAAATTGGTCAAATGCAGTTGAGCTTTGTTCATAATGGTAGTTTCCTTGAAATCAAAGATTGGGGTAAAGGTTTCTAATAACCGCCAAGACGGCATCATTTTGCGCTGCCGAGCCTATGGTTATGCGGACACACTGATCCAAAAGCGGATGGCTGCCATGCAGTTTTTTAATCAGTATGCGGTTTTGCTTCAATGTTTCAAACAGCTCGTTCGCATCAGGTACGCGAACGGTAATAAAGTTGGCTTCGCTCGGAAAAACTTCCAAACGGTTTAATTTCAACAATTCATTCATCACGCGCGAACGCTCATTTTTTAATGTATCAATGTTTTGCTGAATGATTTGATGATGTTTCAATGAGAATTTTGCCGCCGCCAAGCTTAATTGATTCATATTGTAAGGCGGAAGGATTTTGGCCAGTTCACCCATAATGCTTGGGCTTGCCGCCGCATACCCCATCCGTAAGCCGGCAAAGCCGATTTTACTGATGGTGCGCATTACGACCAGGTTTTCGACTTTGCCCGCCCACGGAAGGAAACTGTCATGATGAAACGCACCATATGCCTCATCGACAACCACAATGCCGGTTGCCGCACGAATGACCGCCTCTACTTCTTCTCGTTTAAAACATACGCCGGTAGGGTTATTGGGATAGGCAATAAAAATTAATGACGGCTGATGTTGCTCAATCGCAGACAAAACGGCAGGAAGATTTAAAGAGAAATCCGGATTTAAGGGGACGCCGACATATTCCATGCCATAAAGTGCGGCATTATGACGATACATAACGAAACTTGGCTCAATACCCAATACACGCGCATTTGGTTTGGCAACCAGCATAGTCAAAAACTGGATAAGCTCGTCGGAGCCGTTACCCAATGCGATTTCCGCTTTATCGGGAATACCGAAAACTTCCCTCAATTCTTCAGAAATACCGCTCTTGGCAGTATGGGGATACAAATGAATCGGGGCCTGCTTTGCCAAGTCCGCCCATTCTGACAATAAAGATTCATACCCGGCGAAAGGATGATGCGGACACTCCATGGCGTCCAACTTAATAAAACCTTCCGGCAAATCGGCAACCTGATAGGCTGTCATTACTTTAATATCATCACGGATAACATCAGCAACGCGATTCATGGTTTTCTATCCTCCTGAGATAAAGTATTTATAATAGTAGCACAATCTTTATTAAATATATATATAAATAAGACTATAAAACAAGATAAAGTTTCATTCGTTTGAAGAAAAAACAATAAATCCTTTCTTCAGCATCTTTAAGCAATATTCTTGGCTTACCTCGCCTTTTTAGCGGTATAATTTTAAGTTTTCCAGTACGGCTTTACGCCCTCAATATTGATTGTGAACAATACACGCTCCCCATTGCCTTATCTTGCAACGTCCATAAGCCTTATCCTGCTGATTCTGCTTTCCTTGTCATGGGAATTGTGGATCGCGCCATTGCGCGAAGGCGGCTCATGGCTGGCACTGAAAGCACTGCCGCTGTGCCTGCCGTTGACCGGCATTTTGAAAAAACGCATCTACACTTATCAATACAGCTCCATGCTGATTCTGATTTACTTTGCCGAAGCCTGTATGCGCCTGGCTGACACAGCCGTCGCCAGCCGGATTTGCGCCGCCGTTTCCGTATTATTGTGCATTGCCTTTTTCCTCGGCTGCCTTGCATTTATCAAACAACAAAAACACACATCAAAATGACCTACCACACACTTTCAGACGGCCTGACTGAATCTTCAGTGAAAACCTTTTGGCCTTTATGGCTCAGTTTTCTTTGGATTTGCGCCGTCCCTTTTCTCTCACTCTACCGAGTCGGCCCACTGCCCAGCTTTTATTTGGAAGCCATCTCACTGAGCGGCTCATTGGTACTGACATTGATTAGCGCACACAAAGGCCTGCTGAATATCCGCCTTCCCGCACTCAGCATCGGCTTGTTTGCCATGGCCGTATTTTGGTCGCTCCAAGCGCGCCTCATGCATTCCACCTACCCCGGCATGAGCGACATCACCGCCTGGACCTTTGTCATTTTGGCACTGGGTGCATGGTCGGTGCGCGGCTGGGTAACAGCTTACGGACAGGATCGCGTCGTCAGCATCTTTGCTTGGTCTTTATTGATAGGTGCAACCATACAGGCTGCCATCGTCTGGCTGCAATTTAAAGGCTGGTCCAACGTAGAGTGGTTGAACGGCATCATTGCCCGAAGCAGCGGTACCGTAAACGGTCAACTCGGCCAGCGCAATCATTTGGGACATTATTTAATGTGGGGCATTTTGGCGGCATCCTATTTATGGACGGCGCGCAAAATGTCCAATGCAGCAGGTTTTCTGTTCGTATTGGCTTTGACTGCGACCCTCGGCCTTGTCAACTCGCGCACCATCTTAGGCTACATTGCCGCCTTATTCCTGATTACGCCGTTATGGTTTTGGCGTATTCGTTTCCAACACAAACGCGCACTGTGCATTTTCCTTCTGACCGCCATCCTGGCCGCTGCTTTCCAATTCGGCATGGGCAGCCTGTTGGATTTGTTTGGCAACATCAAATACGAAACCGCTGTCGAACGCGCAGGCACCAGCGGTTTTGAAGGTTCCATGCGCCAAATCGAATGGAGCAAAGCATGGATTGCCTTTCAATCCGCACCTTGGTTCGGTCACGGCTGGAACAGCTTTGCCCAGCAAACCTTTCTGATCAATGCCCAGCAACAATATTTCCCCAACAATATCCTCGGCGTACTGTTTACCCATTCGCACAATATCGTCATGCAGTTGCTGTCCGAAATGGGCATTGCCGGCACCTTGCTGGCAACCTTAACCCTGCTTGCAGCCGTATGGCGACTATCAGGCCGCAACCAAACGCCGGCTTCCCTATTTTTGCTGACTGCCGCCGCCGTCAGCCTCTGCCACAGCATGCTCGAATATCCGCTTTGGTATATCTACTTCCTTACCGTATTCAGCCTGATTCTGTCGCTGACACCTTCTTATCCGAAAGATGTTTCAGACGGCCCTTTATCTACCCGAATCAGACAATGGACAGGCGGTATAGCTGCTTTATCGATTTTAATCGGCATGGCAAACCTCAGCTGGGAATATCAAAATCTGACCCAATATAGCCGTGTAGGGAAAACCGACGATCCGCAAACAGTTCAAAACAAAATTGACGGCTTGCAGCAGCTCTCCAAAGAAAGCCCCATGCTTGCCTATTACGCCGATTTAAGTTTGAGCAGACGTGCCGACCCGACCGATGCCTACATCCGCCCATGGGCGGAAGAAGCCGCACTCAAAGCCCTGACCTACCGCCCCTACTCCAGCGCCTATCAAGTCGGCCTCTACCTATACAGACAAGGCAAGAAAGAAGAAGGTGCGCAATGGATGCAGGCAGTGCAATATTATTACCCCTATATGATGTATTTCTACGCCGACAAAATACGCAGCCATCCGGTATTCTCCCCCCTGCTGCCCAAACTTTTGTCCGATTGCAAAGATTTCATCAACGCACCGAAACACCAAACTGCCAAATCATGTGATAAACCCTAAACAAAACTCACTCAATTGTCAGTCTGTCCTTACAGGCCGTCTGAAAATGTAAAGAGCGACAAGTTTCTATGCAAAAAAGCGCAAAAGCACAGAAAATTACGCTATCAACAAAAGCAGATTGCATGTTAAGATTGAACACAACTCTATTTTAATCGCCGCACTGCCTATTTAGTGCCACGGCGCATACAATCACGAAAAGGAAATTCCATGAGTCGCGTATTACTCGTAGATGACGATGCCCTCTTGACCGAATTGCTGACCGAATACCTGACTGCCGAAGGCCTCAACGTTCACAGCGTTCCTGACGGCGAAGCCGGCGTTCAAGAAATTCTGACCGGACAATACGATGTCGTCGTATTAGACTCCATGATGCCTAAAATGAACGGTTTGGACGTACTGAAAAACGTACGCACCCAAAGCACCGTGCCCATCATCATGCTGACCGCGAAAGGCGACGACATCGACCGCATTATCGGTCTGGAAATGGGTGCGGACGATTACGTACCGAAACCATGCACACCGCGCGAACTCTTGGCCCGCATCAACGCCATCCTGCGCCGTGCGCAACACAGCAACGAACAAAACAACGCGCCTAACAGCATTTCTGTCAGCGACGTCGTTTTGTACCCGGCCAAACGCCAAGCCAGCATCAAAGACACTCCGCTCGAGTTGACCAGCACCGAATTCAACCTGCTCGAAGTTTTGATGCGCCACGCCGGACAAGTCGTCAGCAAAGAGACCCTGTCTATCGAGGCACTCGACCGCAAACTAGCTAA
Organism: Neisseria sp. P0001.S007; assembly: GCF_051963655.1. NCBI lineage: Bacteria > Pseudomonadati > Pseudomonadota > Betaproteobacteria > Neisseriales > Neisseriaceae > Neisseria > Neisseria sp. P0001.S007. The sequence continues at coordinate 62,708 of NZ_JBQCUB010000006.1, forward strand.
ATTTGACCGCAGCATCGACGTACACATCTCCAGCATCCGCCACAAATTGGGCGATGCTTCCCTGATTCAAACTGTACGTGGCTTAGGCTACCTGTTTGTTAAAAACTAAAGATTAAACAGATCAATGAAACTGTTTCAACGCATCTTCGCCACATTTTGCGCAGTCATCGTCTGCGCAATCTTTGTGGCGAGTTTTTCATTTTGGCTGGTGCAAAACACCCTCGCCGAAAACCAATTCAACCAACGCCGCACCATCGAAACCACATTGATGAGCAGCATCATCTCCGCGTTTAACTCGCGCGGAGACAGCGGTGCGCGTGAAATTCTTTCGGAATGGAAAAACAATCCTGTTTCCAATGCCGTTTATGTGATTACCGGCGACGATAAAAAAGATATTTTAGGCCGCAATATCGACAGCCTGTCCATCGAACGCGCCCGCATCTTTGCCATCAACAATCCCGAATCCGATTTAGCCCACATCGAATACGACCGTTTCGGCGAAGAATACCTCTTCTTCATTAAAGGCTGGGACAATCATCAAGCCCAACGCCTACCTAGCCCACTCTTCATTCCCGGCCTGCCGCTTTCGCCTATTTGGCACGAATTTATTATTCTGTCTTTCATCATCATCGTCGGCCTGCTGATGGCATACATCCTTGCCAACAACATTACCAAGCCTATCAAAATTCTTGGCGGCGGCATGGACAGAGTAGCCAACGGCGAACTCGAAACCCGCATTTCCCAACAAGTTGACGACCGTGACGACGAATTGTCCCACCTTGCCGTGCAGTTCGATAAAATGGCCGAGAAACTTGAAAAACTTGTTGCCAAAGAGCGCCATCTACTTCACCACGTTTCTCATGAAATGCGCTCGCCGCTGGCGCGTATGCAGGCGATTGTCGGCCTGATTCAATCCCAACCGCAAAAACAAGAGCAATATCTCAAGCGACTCGAAGGCGAACTGGTGCGCATGGATACTTTGGTAGGTGAATTATTGACCCTCTCCCGCCTAGAGACTTCCAATATTCCTTTGGAAAAAGAAAACCTCAAACTCGTTCCGTTCCTGACCAACTTAATTGAGGACAACCAAAGCATTGCCCACCAAAACAACCAAAGCGTTACCCTGAGCATTGACCCAAAAATCCCCGAAAATGCCGTGGTCAGCGCCAACGAAGGCTATCTATACCGCGCCTTTGACAACGTGATCCGCAATGCCATCAATTACAGTCCGGAAGGCAGCACCATTCAAGCCCATATCGGACAAGACGGCAAAAACTGGATTATCGATGTGACTGACAACGGGCCTGGCGTAGATGAAATGCAGCTTCCGCATATTTTCACCGCCTTTTATCGCGCCGACTCCAGCGCACACAAACCCGGTACAGGTTTAGGGCTTGCCTTGACGCAGCACATTATGGAACAGCACTGCGGTAAAATCATTGCTGAAAATGTCAAACCAAACGGCCTGAGGATGCGTTTTATCCTTCCCAAAAAGAAAGCCGGAGACAAAAAAGAAGTCTAAAAATAAGGCCGTCTGAAACTTTTCAGACGGCCAAAAACACAAATAAGGAACCATCATGAGCGCAACCGTCCAAACCGGCTACTTCTTCATGCCTGAACACATCATCCTTGTCGGCGCCAGCGAACGTCCGCACAGCCTTGGCGAACGCATTTTCAGCCACCTGCTCGGTTCCTCATATCAAGGCAAAATCACCCCCATCAATCTTCGACACAGCAGTGTCGCAGGCATTCCCTCCTACTCCAGCCTCAGCAAAATCCCGGGCCAAGCTGATTTGGTTGTTGCCGTTATCCCGCCCGATCATTACGACTCGCTGTTCAGAGCCTGCCGTAAAAAAGACCTACGCCACATTATCCTGATTCAAGATTGGGAAAACCTGCCACCCGAATCCTGTAAAAACGCCCGTTCCATCATTCAAAAATATCACGGCGACGAATTAAACATCACCGTGTGCAACAGCGCAGGCATCCAACTCCCCTCGCTCAACCTCAACATCGGCACACAAACCGACTATCCCGCCGGCCATATCGCGTTACTGAGCGGCCACAGCACCGTCAGCCGCAACATCAACCACCTGCTGAACATGCTGCACCAAGGCGTATCACGCCACATCAGCCTCAACTATGACCTAAGCCCCACCATATCCGCTGACTGGCTCAACCGCTTCGGCCACAACCGCCATACCAAAGTTGCCGTGATCCACTACAATCCGGCCGAAAACCAACGCGAGCTGTTCAGTGCCATCCGCCACTTTACACGCCACACCCCGCTTATCCTGTTGTCCACACACCATACCGACGACACAGACAAAGCCATCCTGCGCAGCCTCAGCCGCCATTGCAATTTCCAACCGGTATTCAATACCGCCGAACTGGAAGCAGCCCTAAAAGCCCACCTTTCCGGCATTCCCGTCATTACCAACCCCACCATTCTGTCCGACACGCCGATAGAATGGCTGCGAAGTACCGCCAATGCCTGCGAATTGACCCTCGACCTCCCAACCGATGCACCATCCATCCGACAAGGCTGCATCGGCAGCAACCCCACACCTGCACGCATCCACCGTCTGGCGCTAGAACAATTACAAAATCCGCATACTCAAGCCCTGCTCGGCATTATTTCGCCAGATACGCCGGATGCGTACAGCATTCATCAAACTCTAGATAATTTGGCACAAAAAACCAGCAAGCCCATTCTCGTCAGCTATCGTTTTTCAGACGGTCTGACTCGGTTTAACACGCCGGAAGAGGCCTTACTGACACTTTATTTCCGCAATCAAACCGCCTATTTGCAACAAGTACAAAATACCCCTGCCCCAGCCAAAACAGGCCGTCTGAAAACACCTAAAAGCAAAAATATTGATAAAGCCATTGCATCCAGCCAAACTGAACTGATGGCGGAGGCCCTATACCTGCCTCCGTGCCAAACCCAAAAACACAATGCCGTCCAGTTCCGGTTCAGCCGCCATGCCATTTACGGCAACATCCTTACCGCCCATTACAATGGCAAAGCCGAAGCCGCATTACCTCCCTTTACCACACTCGATATCCAGCGTTTAAGCCAGTTTGCAGAACTCGACAACACTTCCGTTCTCAATCAATTCCTGCACTCCCTAAACACGCTTATCCACAACAACCAGCATATCGGCAACATTATCCTCAACTACAACGGCAGCCAATACAGCAGTACCATCATTCCCGAAATCGTGGAAAAACCTGTTGCACCAACAACCAAAATCCCAAAAAAAGCCGTCCAAACCTTGGAACAGGCCGCCGCCAAAATGCAAAGCGCCGCCGCCTATCTCCAACAAAAAAATCCGGCCGCAGCCGAATTCCTACGCAACACCGGCGAAGCCGCTTCCGAACTGCTGCACCCTAAAACCGAAACGCCCGAGATACAAAACGTACTCGCACCCTATCCGAGCCAAACCGATACCTTTACCCTGCCCGACGGCAACACACTGCACATCCGCGCACTAGAGCCTGAAGATGCCGAAGCCAAACAAAAATTTGTCCGCCAATTACCCGCGGCCGACCGCTATACGCGCTTCATGACCCATACCAACGAGTTGCCGCTGCCCACACTCGCACGGCTTACTCGCCCTGATTTCCATACCGAATGCGCGTGGGCAGCCTTCGCTTCAGACGGCCGTATCGTCGCAGTCAGCCGCTACAGCCGCATCAATCGCAATGAGTGCGAGTTCGGCATTACTTTAGCGCCTGAAGCACGCAAAACCGGCTTAGCTGGCAAAATGATGAGCCTTATTATCCAAACTGCCACACAGCAAGGTTACCAAACCATGAATGCGGAAATCCTCAAAGAAAACACACCGATGCTCAAACTCGCTGAAAAATCAGGATTTACCGTTACCCCATCGGAAACCGACCGCGGCCTGTATCAAGCCAACCTCGATTTGAATGAATGGCAAAACAGCAACAAAAACAAATAAAAACTTGCATAACCCGTGTGAAATATCCTAAAATTAGCGGTTTCTATATATCCGCATTTTTCAAAAGGACTCAAAATGGTAGTTATCCGTTTGGCTCGCGGCGGCTCAAAACACCGCCCTTTCTTCAACGTAGTCGTAACTGACTCTCGCAACCGTCGTGACGGCCGCTTCATCGAGCGCGTAGGTTTCTACAACCCCGTTGCCAACGAAAAACAAGAACGCGTACGTTTCGACGCAGACCGCATCAACCATTGGGTTGCTCAAGGCGCGAAAGTTAGCGACGCAGTTGCCAAACTGATTAAAGAGCAAAAAATCGCTGCTTAATCAGCCGAAACGACCATGACAGACACTCAAAAACGGGTAGCCATGGGCTACATCAAAGGTGTATTCGGCATTAAAGGCTGGCTTAAAATTGCCGCCAATACCGAATATACCGACAGCCTGCTGGACTACCCCGAGTGGCAGTTGTGCAAGGATGGCAAAACCCTGAATGTTGTGCTTGAGGCAGGTAAAATTGTCAATGGCGAACTTCAGGTCAAATTTGAAGGTATAGACGATCGCGACCAAGCCTTTGCCTTGCGCGGCTATACCATCGAAATCCCCAGAGAGTCATTCGCCCCTACTGAGGAAGACGAATACTACTGGGCAGATTTAGTCGGCATGACCGTCATCAACAAAGAAAACATCGTTCTCGGCAAAGTCAGCAACCTGATGGAAACCGGTGCAAATGATGTTTTGATGATTAAAGGCGAACATGGACAAATCCTGATTCCCTTTGTCTCCAACTATATCGAATCTGTCGATACCGACAGCAAAACCATTATTGCCGACTGGGGTTTGGACTACTGATGCTGATTCAAGCCATCACCATTTTCCCGGAGATGTTCGACAGCATTGTCGAATATGGCGTTACAGGCAGAGCAAGAAAACAAAATCTTTGGCAGTTTCAAGCCATCAATCCCCGAAAATTTGCCGACAACAAACTTGGCTATATCGACGATCGCCCCTTCGGAGGTGGTCCGGGAATGATTATGATGGCGCCGCCGCTTCAATCTGCAATCGAAGAAGCCAAAGCAAACTCGCAAAAACCTGCCAAAGTAATTTATCTCAGTCCGCAAGGTCGGCCGCTGACGCATAAAAAGGCCGCAGAACTTGCCGAACTGCCCCATCTTATTCTTCTATGCGGACGCTATGAAGGCATAGATGAAAGACTGCTGCAAAGCAGTGTGGACGAAGAAATCAGCATTGGCGACTTTGTCGTCTCGGGCGGTGAATTACCCGCTATGATGTTGATGGATGCCGTCTTAAGATTGGTACCGGGTGTATTGGGCGATATACAGTCAGCTGAACAAGACTCATTTTCAGACGGCCTTTTAGATTGTCCTCATTACACCAAACCCGTAGAATTCCAAGGCATGATGGTTCCTGATGTCTTACGTTCAGGAAATCATGGCTTGATTGCCGAGTGGCGATTGAAACAATCTCTACAACGCACTTTAGAGCGCCGACCCGATTTATTGGAAAAGCGCAGTTTAATCCCAAAGGAATCCCGCCTCTTAAAAGAAATCTTGCAAGAGCAACAGGAAATCCAATCATAACTTAGGAAAAACAAATGAACTTGATTCAACAATTAGAGCAAGAAGAAATCGCTCGCTTGAACAAAGAAATCCCTGAATTCGCTCCAGGCGACACCGTTGTCGTATCTGTACGCGTGGTTGAGGGTTCTCGCAGCCGTCTGCAAGCATACGAAGGTGTTGTTATCGCTCGCCGCAACCGTGGCCTGAACAGCAACTTCATCGTTCGCAAAATCTCTAGCGGCGAAGGTGTAGAACGTACTTTCCAACTGTACTCTCCTACCGTAGAAAAAATCGAAGTTAAACGCCGTGGTGACGTACGTCGCGCCAAACTGTACTACTTGCGTGGTCTGACCGGTAAAGCAGCTCGCATTAAAGAAAAATTGCCTGCTCGCAAAGGTTAATAGCCTTCATCAAAAACCCACTTCAATGAAGTGGGTTTTTTGTTTTTATACAAAAACTCCTTGTCTTTCTTACACCAATCCTGCAAGCCAACCACCATCTCCATTTCACATATAAACTTAAACAGAATCGTAACTTCCCTACCTCTTTTAACCTTTATACAAAAGGCCGTCTGAAACAAAAGATTCAGACGGCCTTTAATCATATCGGACGGTTATTTAAACCATCTTGCCAATGCTGGAATACGCGACAACAACAGTGTATCCAAAATCCAAATCACAGCGATTGCGGCTATGGCTGTTGGGAAAATCACAGCCAAAATCAGAAGTGGTACAGCCATTGCCCACCATACCGGCAATTTTATTTTCTGCGCAGGAGGAACCAAACCACGTGCTTCCGAAGGACGGCGTTTCCACCACATCACACAGCCGCTGACGCAGATGAAGATGACCGCCAAACAGAACAAAACGTTCGCCAACACGCTCCACCAGCCCATCGTACCGATATGCAGCGCAATGCTGACCGCCATGAATTTACCAAACCAGTTGTAATCGTCGTAATGGATGTCGGCAAGGACTTTACCGCTGTATTGATCGATGTGTACCGTGCGGTCGGCGGTCGGACTGGGCATATCGTAGCTCATCGAGTCTTGAGACAGCGTCCACACGCCCGTTTCGCCTTTAGGCAAATTAAGCTTGTAGCGACCTTCAAAACCGATTTCGCGGGCAAAGCGGCCAACCGTTTCCAAAGTCATCGGTTCGCTCGGATTGATGCCGTTTTCGCCCTTCGTTGTACCGGAAACAGGCATAGGCGTAAGCTCCAGAACCCATGGCACTTCTTTGATTTTACCGTCGTTCAACACATCGCCATGGGTCGGCACGGTAGATACAGGGTTCGGTTTGACGCCCCATTTACCGGCAGGGAATTGGCTCCAAGACTGAACCAACTTACCACCCCAAATTCCCGCCCAAGCAACGCCCGACAGGCAGAACAGTAATAGAAGCAAAGAAACCCAAGTGCCGAATGCGCCGTGCATGCTACGCCACCATGTGCGCCCTTTGCCTGCTTTCGGCACAAGCATGGATTTCAGGCTGCGCTGTTTCGCCCACCACAAATAAATCCCCGTGATTATCAGCAGGATGGTCAGCGACGCGGCAGTTTCCAGCAGATAGTCGCCTACCGGACCGATCATCATATCGCCATGGATTTCGTCCATGATGTGATACCAGCCTTCATTGCGCGGCGTTGAATTGACGACCTTCGCCGTATAGGGATCAACGGCAACCATAGTAGCCTTATCGTCATTGTTCACGCGGAATACGGCAACCATATCATCTGCGCGCGGCGCAATATACTGCACTACCGAAGCAGTTTCCGGATTTACAAACTGTCTGGCGGCTTCAGCCTGAGCCGATAAAGGCTGAACCACTGCCTGCGGCGCAACATGTATGAGTTCGCCTTCTTTACCGGTGATATTGGCAAATAGCAGCATTCCCAACCCTGTAACAGCCAACAGGGTTAAAAACGGCGCAACCAAAAATCCGGCATAAAAATGCCATCGCCAAACAGTCAAATAACGGCGGTTAGCCTGTTGTTCATTTTGGGGAGTTGGTTTTGTTTCCATATAATCTCTTCGTATAGTTAAAGCAGACTAATTACTACGAATTAGCATCAGGTATTTTAATCAAAAACATTCATTTAAGAAACCGTTTTTCCCATGCAGCTTTGAAATACTTCAATATTTAGTTTTCAGGCCGTCTGAAAAAAACAAAATAGAAAGAAAACAACACTTTACTGAAAATCCGTTTTAATCATTGCGGTTTCGGCAGAATTTGGTAGAATACAGGCATTACTTATTTATTCATCAAGCCGCCAAGCTTTGGCGGCTTGTATTTTTATTTCCAATCCGGCTACCGCGCGTGGCCGGATAAAATTTTAAAAGCATCATCATGCTTTCATGGAGAACTCAATGCAAAAAATCCCTTTGACCGTCCGTGGTGCAGAATTGTTGAAACAAGAACTTCAACACCTCAAAAGCGTAGCACGTCCAGAAGTCATTGAAGCCATCGCCGAAGCACGTTCGCACGGCGACTTGTCTGAAAACGCAGAATACGAAGCCGCCAAAGAGCGTCAAGGCTTTATCGAAGGCCGCATCGCCGAGTTGGAACACAAACTCTCTATGGCGCACATCATCAACCCTGCCGAAATCCATGCAGAAGGCAAAATCGTGTTCGGTACAACTGTGACACTGGAAGACTTGGAAACCGAAGAACAAGTTACCTATCAAATCGTCGGTGAAGATGAAGCAGACATCAAAGAACGCAAAATCTACGTTGGCTCCCCCATTGCCCGCGCCCTGATCGGCAAAGAAGAAGGCGACGTTGCAGAAGTTCAGGCACCTGGCGGTGTGCGTGAATATGACATTATTGCCGTACAATATATCTAAATAAACAAAAGGCCGTCTGAAAACATTTTCAGACGGCCTTTTGTTGTATCTAAAAACACGATAATAGAGAAGTGAAATCTTCCCAGGAGAAGCATAATGAATCTACTGTACAAAATTATCCAAACCGCTGCCGCCATGTGGCTCGGTATGCAGCTGACAGCAGGCTATGTTACTGCCCCTATCCTGTTCCGCCTTCTACCTAAAATGCAGGCAGGAGAAATTGCCGGCATCTTGTTTGCCATTACAGCAATATGTGGCTTAGTTATTTTTGGCGCAGCCTATGCCTTTTTCAGAAAGCAACTGGCCTCACTTTCTTGGTGGATCTTGGTACTTTGGCTACTCTTAGCCTGCAACCATCTTTTGGTTACGCCGGTTATCGAGGCACACAAGTACGGACTAGATAACTGGCTGCTGTCCCTAGTAGGTGGAACATTCGGCGTTTGGCACGGCTTATCCAGTATCATCTTTTTGATTTGTACAATACTCGCCGCTGTTTGCGTATGGAAATGGCCCAAGTCAAACTAATCTGTCTTAATAAAAGGCCGTCTGAAAATAAGTCTTTCAGACGGCCTTTTATTTTGAATCATGAATTCCCCGACTCTTCAAATATAAACCATAAAAAAATGCCCTGCATATTGCAGGGCATTTTTCAAAAACCGATTAAGGTTTAGCGTAACCGTGAACGCCATTGTAAGGAGCTGGGATCCAACCTTCATCAGTAGCAGGCAATTCGCCTTGACCTTCGATAGTTTGGCCTGGAGCAACTTGACGAGTAACAACGCTGCGGATTTTAACATCAACGCGACGGTCAGGTTCGATACAAGCGATAAGAGCAGCACGTTTCTTAGCTTTAGAAACTTTTTTGCCCAGTTTAGCAACTTCAGCTTCACAAGTAGCAGTCATGCGAGCTTGAGATTCGCCCAGACCTACTGCAGAGATTTTGCTAGAAGCAACGCCACGACCTACCAAGTAGTTAGCAACTACGTTAGCACGACGCTCAGACAGAGCTTGGTTGTATTGCTCAGAACCCATGAAGTCAGTGTGACCTTCAACACGTACAGTTTGTACGCTTTCGTTGCTCAGGCGTTGAGCCAAAGAGTCCAGGTTTTCTTGAGCTTCAGGACGCAGGTTGTCTTTGTCGAAGCCGAACAGAGTTTTAGTAGACAGAGAAACAGTTTCATCAACATACTCAGGAGCTTGTTGTACAGGAGCAACTGCTTCGCGGTCACCACATTCAACACGGCCTTCGGTAGCTTTGTCGAAGTAGCTGTTTTTCCAGCATTCGCCGTAGTTGTTACGGACGATTTCTTGAGATTGGCTGCTTACGGTGTAACCGTGTTTGGTGTGCGCTTCGCTGGCCATAGCGGTGCCAGAGGCAACCAAGGCAACGAACAATGCGCTTAATTTCAGCTGTTTGGTCATTTTATTCCCTCATCAAATTGTTATGCGGCGGACTAGGAAAGCAACCGCTGCAAAGTACCAATATACAGGCCGCAGTATCAAAACAGCGGCAAATCGGATATATCAGGTTGCACTATAAAGAAGCGCAAGGCAAACTGTCAATACTCGATGCCTTCAAACAATCATGAAGTGCCTGCTTCCTAGTAGTTAATCATGCCGAAAAATCAATCTTGTGTCATTAATTTAGGGCAAAATCAGACAATTCACCCACCTAAAGTTGTACAAAAACAACAAAACCCCTTTCCCTCTTCTTTCCTGAATTTCCTGTTTTCATATCATTAAAAGATATTTTCATTAAAAACAACCATTTTCAAAACTCGGGGCAAAACTGGGCAAAATATGTTAAATTACATGCCGTTTGTCGCACAAAATCCACAATAACAACGTATTCGGTACTGCTACCATGAAACTACAACAATTACGTTATGCCCTTGAAGTTTACCGGCACAATCTGAATGTCTCCGAGGCTGCCGATGCGCTTTTTACATCCCAGCCCGGCATTTCCAAACAAATCCGCCTGCTTGAAGAAGAATTGGGTATCCAAATTTTTATCCGCAGCGGCAAGCGTGTGGTTTCCGTTTCGCAACCGGGCAAAGCCGTGTTAGAAATTTCGGAACGAATTTTGCGTGATGTACAGAACATTAAAAATATCGGCAGCGAATTTACCGATCATGACAGTGGCTCCCTGACCATTGCCACGACGCACACCCAAGCGCGTTATGCATTACCTAAAATCGTTGCGGAATTTGTGAAAAACTATCCTAAAGTCAATTTGACCATCAAACAAGGCAGCCCTTCTGCCATTGCGCAAATGGTCAGCAGCGGCGAAGCGGATTTGGCAATTATTACCGAACGCATTGACGATCACCCCGAGTTGGGCAAACTACCCTGCTATGAATGGAACCATGCCGTCATTGTTCCGCACGACCACCCTCTTTTGGACTGCCGCAATCCTTTAAGCCTTGAAGATTTAGCTTCTTTTCCGCTGGTTACTTACGAATTTGCTTTTAATTCCGGCAGTAGCATTGCGCGTACATTTAATAAAGCGCATATTGAGCAACCTGATGTTGCCTTATCGGCTGCCGATACAGATGTATTGAAGACGTATGTCCGCTTAGGCTTGGGCGTTGGTTTGATGGCGAAAATGGCGTACGATCCCGTTGTCGATCAAGATTTACAGCTGATTGATGCGGCACACTTATTTGAACCGTCGCCCACTTGGATAGCCTTACGCACCGATACCTACCTGCGCGGTTACGCGTATGACTTTATCCAGATGTTTGCACCGAAACTGACCAGAGAAGTAGTCGATCGCATTCTGTACACGCCGGTTGTTGAAGATTTTTCAATTTAAAATCTGACTATCACTTTCGTAACTTAACAATTATTCTTTAATTCTTGTTAAAAAGGCCGTCTGAAATATTTCAGACGGCCTAAGATTCAGATAGCGTGCGAACAACCGGAAACCATTTTCTTCAAAGTCGTCGCATCTAGGATTTTGATGTGCTTGTGTTCAACCGAAATCAAGCCTTCATGATGGAATTTAGACAAGGTGCGGCTGACTGTTTCCAGTTTCAGCCCCAAATAGCTGCCAATTTCCTCACGCGACATTCGCAAGATAAAATCATTGGCGGCAAAACCTCGTGAATAGAGACGCTGGGACAAGTTGAGCAAGAATGCCGCCAATCGCTCTTCAGCGCGCATATTGCCCAAAAGCAACATAACGCCCTGATCTCGAACAATTTCGCGGCTCATCAAGCGGAAAAAGTGAGAACGGAGGCTGGGAATATCCTGACCGAGTTCTTCAATATGTGTAAACGGAAGCTCGCATACCTCGCTGTCTTCCAAAGCCACAGCATCACAGCTGTGAATATGGGAACAAATCCCATCCATACCGATCAGCTCGCCCGACATAAAAAAGCCGGTTACCTGATCTCGTCCATCTTGGCTGGCGACTGTTGTCTTAAAGAAGCCTGCACGGATGGCAAACAAAGAGGTAAACGGCTCGCCGGCACGGAACAGGTATTCACCTTTTTTCAGACGGCGGCTTTGACGAATAACCGCGTCTAATTGTGAAAATTCGTTAGGCATCAGTCCGACAGGCAAACACAGCTCGCGTAAAGAACATGTGGAACACAAGGTTTTCATTTGATGTGTTGCATTGTGTGTGGCCATAACGCACCCTTAATCTGCATAGTTCTATAAATCCCTGATGAAGCCGAATAACTATTGACCCAAGTCAAAGTCGACATATCATTATCAGGCATTCTACCAAACTATCGAAATTTTGACTAAAATTTTCCCTAATTTCCCTACTTTATACTACAAGCCCCTACCATGAAAATTATCCCTATCTCAAATAACACCAACACAAACAATGAATTACCGGAATTCGACCGCGAATTGATTGCCAGTTTGCCATCAAGCGGTCCACGTTATACATCCTATCCGACCGCCGACCGCTTCCATGAAGGCTTTAAAGAAGCCGAATATATCCAAGCTTTAAACCTGCGTAACATGGGCGCGCTCAACAAACCCCTTTCACTCTACATCCACATTCCCTTCTGCAATACCATCTGCTACTACTGCGGCTGCAACAAAATTATTACCAAAGACAAAAGCCGTGCCGATGCCTATATCCAATATCTGGAAAAAGAAATGGAGTTGCTGGCACCGCATTTAGGCGGACGACACCAGCTTGCGCAACTCCACTTCGGCGGCGGCACGCCGACATTCCTAAGCGACGACCAACTCGAACGCGTCTTCGAAATGATCCGAAAATACTTCCAGCTCATCCCCAACGGCGAATACTCCATCGAAATCGACCCGCGCAAAGTCAGCCGCGAAACCGTCCTCAAACTGGGCAAACTCGGTTTCAACCGCATGAGTGTCGGTATTCAAGACTTTGACCCTAAAGTGCAGGAAGCCGTCAACCGCATCCAAAGCTACGAAGAAACCAAAGAAGTGATTGATGCCGCGCGTGAAGCCGGATTTAAATCGGTCAGCGTCGATTTGATTTACGGCCTGCCGCACCAAAACACCAAAAGCATCAAAACCACCATCGACACGGTCTTATCCCTCGATCCCGACCGCCTCGCCCTTTACCACTACGCCCACCTGCCGCATATCTTCAAACCGCAACGCCGTATCGACACCAATGTCGTACCCGGCAGTGAAGAAAAACTCGATATGCTGCAATATTGCGTTCAAACCCTGACCGAGCGCGGCTACGTTTTCATCGGTATGGACCACTTTGCCAAACCTGACGACGAACTCTCCATCGCCCTCAAAGAAGGCTTCCTGCAACGCAACTTCCAAGGCTACTCGACCTATGCCGACTGCGATTTGGTGGCAATCGGCGTATCCTCTATCGGCAAAATCGGCAGCACCTACTCCCAAAACGAGCGCGATATCGATGCCTATTACGCCGCACTCGACGCCGGATACCTGCCCATCATGCGCGGCTACCAGCTCAATCAAGACGATATTTTGCGCCGCAACATCATTCAGGATTTGATGTGCCGCTTCTCGCTCGACTATCGGATTTACGAAAGCGTGTTCGGCATTCCGTTTAGCCGTTATTTTGCAGCCGAACTGGAAGATATGAAGCAACTGGAAACCCTCGGCCTGGTCCGCCTTAAACCACACGGCCTGACCGTTACGCCGAAGGGCCGTTTCCTGATCCGCAACATCGCCATGGTGTTCGACTACCATTTACGCCATAAAGAAACTAAAGCCAAATACTCGCAAACCGTATAAACACTTAGGCCGTCTGAACATATGTGCTATATTTCAGACGGCCTTTTTTCACATCAAAAGCAACACAAAATGGATCAACCCGATTTCTTCCCCATTCCCAGCCCCTGCATCGGCGTTTGCGAAGCCAATGCCAAAGGCTATTGCAAAGGCTGCCTGCGCAGCCGGGAAGAGCGCTTGTACTGGCTCCAGATGACCGACAGCCAAAAGCATCAAGTCATGCACCTTCTATCCCTCAGGAAAGCCAAAATCCGCAACCGCAAAACAGAAAAGCCCGACACGGGCGAACATCCGGTTCAAAACCTGCTCGATTTCTAAATTGCCCTTGCCTACCGCACACCACAATAAGGAAAAACATGAAAAAACTGCTTGCCTGCCTACTTGTGCCATTGACCGCCCTCGCCTTGGGTGCCTGCAAACCCTCCGCAACTTCACCCGAAAGCAAACCTGCCGAACTTAACTGGCAGCAGCCTAAACTGACCAGCAATGTTTGGAAAATCAGCAAAGAAGGCCAACCAGACTCCTATCTGCTCGGCACCATCCACATGGGGCAAACCAATCAAACCTTGTCTTCCGATGCAGTCAAACTGTTGCAATCCACCGCCCAACTGACGACAGAAGTTGACCCACTACCGGACAGCAGTCTGGAAACAAAAAAAATGTATCAAAAATACTTCCAGGAAGCCATGAGTACCGAACTGCTCAGCCGCAAGCTTGGCAAAACAGATTTCCGTCTTTTACAAGAAATCTATTCACAAAATGAAGAAAGCCAACCCATCGCCCAAATTGCCGACAAACTCCATCCGTGGGCCGCATTCATTTTTGCCGGCAGTACATTTCCCAAAGGGTATAGCTCAGAAACCGGTGCAGATATGTTGCTGACCAACGCGGCAGCCGACATCAATAAGCCGCGTGGTTCATTGGAAAGTTTGGATGATGTTACCGCGATCTTCAAAGCACAGCCTGAAGAAACCATGCTCAACTTTCTGAAAGCCAGTATTAAAACCAATAAAGAAGAAACCGAAGATATCAAAAAACTCCATCAAGCCTATTCAGACGGCCGCTTTGAAGAACTCATTCCACTTTTGGAAGAAACCGAACAACGCACCCTCAAACGTGTTGATACCAAGTACGCCAAAGCCATGTCCGATTGGCTGAAAAACGACCTCCTGATCCGCCGCAACTTGGCATGGCTGCCTGAAATCCGCAAGCAATCGGCCAAACAAAGCACCCTTTTTGCTGTCGGCATTGCCCATTTACCCAGCGAAAAAGGTCTAATCGAACTATTGCGTCAAGAAGGCTATCAAGTAACGCCTGAACCCAAAGTCCTGATTTGGCAATAAACCCAATCAAACAACAAGGCCGTCTGAAAGTCTTTCTTTCAGACGGCCTTTATTTAATCTCTATTAAATGAAGCGGTAAGCAGCGTCGAGCACAAAACTCAATCGCCCAATGCCGCTACCATTACTGCTTTAATCGTGTGCATCCGGTTTTCTGCCTGATCAAACACAATGCTGGCTTCGCTTTCAAAGACTTCTTCCGTTACTTCCACACCATTCAGACCGAATGTCTCATAAATCCATTCGCCGACTTTGGTTTCGCGATTATGAAAAGCAGGCAGGCAATGCATAAACTTGACTTGCGGATTTTCCGCCGCCGCCATCAGCTCAGGCGTAACGCGGTAATCTTTCAACAAATCGATACGTTCCTGCCACGCCTCTTTAGGCTCACCCATGCTGACCCACACATCGGTATGGATAAAATCCACGCCTTTCACGGCCTCCTGCACATTCTCCGTCAACAGAATCCGTCCGCCGGTCTCTTTAGCAACAGCCTGCACCGTCTCGATAATGTTTTCAGACGGCCACAGGCTTTTCGGCGCACCGATACGCACATCCATGCCCAGTTTCGCAGCCAACACCAGCAACGAATTGGCCATGTTGTAACGCGCATCGCCGACATAGGCAAACGCAATTTGGTTCAAAGGCTTGTCGCTATATTCGCGCATCGTCAGCGCATCGGCGAGCATTTGAGTCGGGTGGAACTCGTTGGTCAAACCATTGAACACAGGCACGCCTGCATACTTGGCCAGCTCTTCCACTACATCCTGTCCAAAACCGCGATACTCGATACCGTCAAACATCCGCCCTAAAACACGCGCCGTATCCTTAATGCTTTCCTTATGCCCAATTTGGCTGGCAGACGGCTCCAGATAAGTTACCCCTGCCCCTTGGTCGCGTGTGGCCACTTCAAACGCGCAACGGGTGCGGGTCGATGTTTTCTCGAAAATCAGGGCAATGTTTTTCCCCTTCATCCGCTGCACCTCGCCCCCTGCTTTTTTAGCAGCCTTCAATTCGGCGGCAAGGTCGAGATAGGCAGTAATTTCTTCGGGCGTGAAATCCAAAAGTTTTAAAAAATGGCGGTTTTTCAGGCTCATGTCTTATTTCTCTTTTTCTAGCGTGGGCGTTGCCCAACATTTTTCTCCATGCAGATTTCGTCGTGCTTCCCCGACCTTCTGCTGCTCAATTTTTTTTAACGTGCGAAGTCTGCCCGAAGCATGACCCCTTATCCTCTATCAAAACTCAAAATAAGGCCGTCTGAACTTCGCCTCGCTCCAAGGCAAGCAACGATTGTTTGCGGTTCAAACCGCCTGCGTAGCCGGTCAGCTTGCCGTCGCTGCCGATAACGCGGTGACAGGGAATCAAGATAGACACCTTGTTCTGCCCGTTGGCAGCGGCAACGGCGCGAATGGCTTTGGGATTACCCAACTGCTGCGCCTGCTCCTTATAGCTGCGCGTTTCGCCGTAAGGAATGGTCAGCAGTGCCTTCCACACCTGCTGCTGAAAGGCCGTGCCTATCGTTTCCAAAGGCGTCGCAAAAACTTTCAGACGGCCTTGGAAGTATAAATCCAATTCTTGGCGTAAAAGTTGCGTTTGCTCATTTTCTTGAAAAATAAACTGCCCGCGCAAAGCTTTTTGGACAGCCATGATTTCCTGTTCCATATGTTTCTGCCCAACAAATTCCAGCAGACACAAACCCTTGCTGCCGAACACCGCCAACATCTCGCCCAACGGCGTGGCAACCGCGGCCGCAGTCAGTTCGTTCGGACTATCAGGATAACGCGCTTCCAACAGACGGATGGCTCGGCGGATACGGACATATTCTTCGGGCGTGCAGCCGATACGGTCGATAAAATCCTGCTCGAACTGCTTGGCTTCGTGTTCCGTAAGACGCTCGTGCAGCAAGGCTTCGAGAGTAACGGGAAAGTCAGTTTCCAACTGCTCTCGGATTTCATTCCACCTTGATGGAAGGTCGTTTAAAGAAGGCAGAGTAATCATATTTTGCCTTGTCCAATTATCGATAACTTAAACGAAAACAAAAAGAGCAAAAGAATCATATCGCCCTATCGTTTTTCAAAGCCTATACGGCCTTTTTCACTTAAACAAACGTTTCAACATACCTTCATATACTGCCGACAGCTTCGGAATATCTTCCAAACGTACGTTTTCGTTGATTTGGTGGATGGTCGCGTTAGACGGGCCTAATTCGATGAGTTCTTTGGCAATGGCTTTGATGAAGCGTCCATCCGAAGTACCGCCGGTAGTGGACAATTCGGCCTCAACGCCACAAATCTCGGCAATGGCTTCGCGCGCCACATCGGTCAGTTTTCCTGCCTGAGTCAGGAACGGTTGGCCTGAGCAAGACCACTGCAAATCATATTGCACGCCGTGTTTGTCCAAAATGGCGTGGACGCGTTGTTTCAGACCTTCTTCGGTGGACTCGGTAGAGAAACGGAAATTGAATTTGACGTTCAGCTCGCCCGGAATGACGTTGGTCGCGCCTGTGCCGCCGTTGATATTGGAAATTTGGAAACTGGTCGGCGGAAAGTATTCGTTGCCCTCGTCCCAGACTTCTTGTGTCAGCTCCAGCAAGGCCGGGGCAAAAGTATGCACGGGATTGATTGCCAAATGCGGATAGGCAATATGGCCTTGCTTGCCTTTGACGGTCAGATTGCCCGACAACGAGCCGCGTCGGCCGTTTTTAAACATATCGCCTAATTTATCCACGGCAGTCGGTTCGCCGACGATACAGTAATCAATCAACTCGCCGCGCGCTTTCAACACATCGACGACTTTGGTCGTACCGTCCAATGCATCGCCCTCTTCGTCCGAAGTAATCAGGAGCGCGATACTGCCTTGATGATCGGGATTTTCGGCAACGAAACGCTCGCAGGCGGTAACGAAGCAGGCAATGCTGGTTTTCATATCCGCCGCGCCGCGACCATACAGACGGCCTTCACGCTCGGTCGGTTCAAACGGAGGCGAATCCCATTTTTCAACAGGGCCTGTCGGCACGACGTCGGTATGCCCGGCAAAGCAGAACACCGGAGCCTGAGTACCGCGGCGCAACCAAACATTTTTGGTGTCGCCAAAATGAAGCTCTTCTACGGCAAAACCGATTTTTTGCAGGCGTTCGGCCAGCAGTTGTTGGCAGTTTTGATCATCCGGCGTAACGGACGGGCGGGAAATCAGCGCTTTGGCAAGCTCTAGGGATTGGGTCTCGGTCATATTTGTTCACTTTGAGAAACAGGCCGTCTGAAACGTTCTGAATATAATTTTCAGACGGCCTTGAGTTCATTTGAAGATACTGAATGGGCAGTCTGCCTTTCGGTATTCTGAGTTATTTTCCATGGCAAGCTTCATACAGCGGCAGTAAGCCTTCCACTGTTTCCACTATCCATTTCGCGACATCCTGCTTACCCAAATCATCGCGTTCGATGTGCTTCCCGATACAGAAGAAATCTTTGTCGTCCCGAAGCTTTCTATCGCCGTCGCTTTGTTGGGCGACGGTACGATAATCGTCATATTCGCTTTCCGCGCCGTGCCACATATCGAATGAAGCGTATTTTTCAGTGTCAAAATTATCCAGCCAGCGATTGTAATCAGGCAGCGCGATGGGCGACACATCGGCTTTATAGCAATGCCAGTCCAAGCTGACACTCAAACGGCGGCGGTTAAGCAAAATCGACAAAATCGCTGCAGAATTTTTATATTGTTCGTATTTGAAATAGGCAAAGAAATGAGCGCGGACCTGCCAGCCGTTACACCAGCGTTCGATATGCGGCGGCGCGAACGGTGCACCCAATTCGGCGGCAACCTGCTGGATCAGCTGCTGCCATACCTGCCAGTTTTCTTTATAGTCTGCCTTGATTTGCGGAATGCTTTCAGGCTGGTATTTTTTAAGCTGGGAAAACTGGAAAAAAGGGATATTGAACAAATCGCAACTTTTTGGGGTCAGCATAGTGTATTCCTTGAGACGATTGTTTCAGACGGCCTTATTTACGGCGGCGTGCGGCCATAATTTCGCCGATTTCGGTTAATTTTTCTTTGGGGATAAAGGTTTTGCCCATATCAAACAGCGGCTCTTCAATCGCCAGATGAACATCATATCCTGCGACAAAACGTTTGAATGCTTCGGCATCGGGGATATAGGCGTTGTCCGCTTCAAGCTTGGCAAATTCAGCCGCTACGCCGTCCCAGTTACTATGCAGACTGACATGTTGGCGCAACAGCTCGTCAACGCTTTCTTGAGCTTGCGGCGCATATTGCAATAAAAGCGGAAAGAAGTTTTCTTCTTCATCTTCATGGTGTAACGGCGCGGCAACGTTGAAATACTGGGCAATTTGGCGGATGGTTTGCAAAACAACCTGATTGCAGCCGTTTTCGGCAATATAGTCCGACAACATGGCAACCTGATTGCAGAAACGGCGCACTTTGCCGTGGCAGGCATATAGCATTTCAATGGGTTCGGCAAAAGTAACGCTTTTGGTTTCAAACGGATTCATAGGTTTTATTCTTAAATTAATGTTTCCAGATTATAACAAAACAGCCTGCGCAAGGCAGGCTGTCTGTTTTCAAGCTTTAGGCGGATTAGTCAACCAAAGTAACTTTACCGTTCATCAAAGCACCGTGACCTGGGAAGGTACAAGCGAATTTGTATTCGCCGTCAGCCAGTTTGGCAGGATCCAGAGTCAAAGAAGATTCTTCGCCGCCACCGATCAGTTTGGTGTGGGCAACAACGCGTGCATCATCAGGTTTAACGTAGTCAGTGTCAGCTGCGCCAACGCCATCTTTAAAAATACCGTCCATGTCTTCAGTTTTACCGATGACAATGTTGTGACCCATGCTGGCTTTAGGTTGGGTACCAGTGTGTTTCAGGGTGATGGTGAATTCTTTACAAGCTTTGCTTACTTGGATTTCTTTAGTATTGAACTGCATAGCGTCGTTGGCTTCAACAGTAGTCGCGCAGTTGCCGGCAGCAGGAGCAGCGGCAGCGTCGGCTGGAGCGGCTTCAGAAGCAGGAGCTGCATCAGCAGGTGCAGTAGTTTCTGCAGGGGCAGCTTCGGAAGCAGCAGGGGCTTCAGCAGGTTTTGCAGCTTCTTGAGAGCATGCAGCCAAGCCGATAACGGCAGCGGAAATCAGAGCCAGATAAGCTTTCATTGATGTATCTCCTAATGATGAGAGTTTTGTTAAGTTCTATTAATAGCACCACACGAATATATTAATAAAAGGCAAACGCCAAACTAAAATTTATCCGTATAGCGTGATGTGAAATTCAGGCGTTATTTTGCTACAAACTTCACACGAAATCAAAGTTTCAAGCCAAGTTTACATCAGTTTACCTAAAAGAAAACAGATACTTTTTAGGTCGTATTTCTTTAGTATTAGATGCCATCAGCCGAACGATATAAATTTTAACATTTATTAACTATAATATCATATGGCATAATTTTAACGGCTGTGCTTGCGTACCAATTCTGCCAATGCCTCCGCCAATTCAGGATGTTTGCCTTCCAATTTGGTTGCCGCCTCATCGAAGCTGCCTAAAGCTGCCTCGCTCAATCGCAAACTATTGGTTTTCGGCTGAGCCGGAGGCTTGGGAACTACCCTGACCACCACTTCCCTTACCCCTGCATGCAATGTTTGCAACTTGGGCAGCATGGCAGGCAGGATCATTTTCAAACGCGAAGCAGCCATATTGTTGGCGGCAAGCAAGACCAATCTTCCGTCTTCTACGCAGGCCGTCTGAAAATGCGAATGCAGGTTAGCCGGCAAAACCGTTTTGATTTTTGCATCCAATTTCCGCCATTGTTGCGATTGTTGCAACAAGCCCGCCAATAAATGATCGCGCTTGCCTAATTGTGCTAAATCCATAGTTTCAGACGGCCTCTCAGTAAATTAACCAAACAATTACAATTGAAATACAGCAAAACCGCCTTTATTTCAAACAGCATTACCGCGTTATACAAGCGCTTGTGTTAAAATCCCAATTTCGCCCACTATTATATCAAGGCGTAGGAATTATTCATGCTGACAAACATTGCTAAGAAAATCTTCGGCAGCCGCAACGACCGCCTGCTGAAACAATATCGTAAATCCGTTGCCAAAATCAACGCGCTTGAGAAACAAATGCAGGCCCTGAACGATGCAGAACTGCAAGCTAAAACAGCCGAATTCAAACAACGTCTCGCCGACGGACAAAGCCTGGACGACATCTTGGTCGAAGCCTTTGCCGTCTGCCGCGAAGCATCGAGCCGTGTATTGGGCATGCGCCACTTCGATGTACAGCTGATCGGCGGCATGGTTCTGCACAACGGCAAAATCGCCGAAATGCGTACCGGTGAAGGTAAAACTCTGGTGGCCACCCTTGCCGTTTACCTGAATGCATTGTCAGGAAAAGGCGTACACGTCGTTACCGTCAACGACTACCTCGCCTCCCGTGACGCGAGCATTATGGAGCCGTTGTACAATTTCTTAGGCTTGAGCGTCGGCGTAATCGTAGCCGATTTGCAACCTTTCGAACGCCAAACTGCTTATGGTGCCGACATTACTTACGGTACAAACAACGAGTTCGGTTTTGACTACCTGCGCGACAATATGGTGACCGACCAATACGACAAAGTTCAGCGCGAATTGAACTTTGCAGTAGTCGACGAAGTGGACTCCATTCTGATTGACGAAGCGCGTACGCCGCTGATTATTTCCGGTCAGGCGGATGACAACATTCAGCTCTACCGTGTGATGAACGCCGTTCCTGCCCACCTTATTCGCCAAGAAACCGAAGAAGGCGAAGGCGATTACTGGGTAGATGAAAAAGCACACCAAGTCATCCTGAGCGAAGCCGGTCACGAACACGCCGAGCAAATCCTGACCCAAATGGGCTTATTGCAGGAAAACGATTCGCTCTACTCTGCCGCCAATATTTCCCTAATGCACCACCTCATGGCTGCATTGCGCGCGCACACCCTGTTCCACAAAGATCAACACTACGTTATCCAAGACGGCGAAATCGTGATTGTGGACGAATTCACAGGCCGTCTGATGGCCGGCCGCCGCTGGTCCGAAGGCTTGCACCAAGCTGTTGAAGCCAAAGAAGGTGTAGAAATCAAACGCGAAAACCAAACGCTTGCCTCTATTACCTTCCAAAACTACTTCCGCCTGTACAGTAAGCTGTCCGGCATGACCGGTACGGCCGACACCGAAGCCTTCGAGTTCCAAAGCATTTACAACCTCGAAACCGTCATCATCCCGACCAACCGTCCTGTACAACGTAAAGACTTCAACGACCAAATCTTCCGCTCAGCCGAAGAAAAATTTGAGGCCGTCGTCAAAGACATCGCCGAATGCCACAAAAACGGCCAACCGGTTTTGGTTGGTACAACCAGCATCGAAAACTCCGAACTGGTTTCTGACTTATTACATAAAGCAGGTCTGCCGCATAACGTTCTGAACGCCAAAGAACACGAGCGCGAGGCATTGATTGTGGCCCAAGCCGGTAAAGTCGGCGCGATTACCGTTGCCACCAACATGGCCGGCCGCGGTACCGATATTGTTTTGGGCGGCAACCTCAAACATCAAATCGAAGCCATCCATGCAGATGAAACCCTGAGCGAACAGCAAAAACAAGCGCAAATTTCTGCCCTTGAAAGCGGTTGGCAAGCCGAACACGACCAAGTTGTGGCCGCAGGCGGTTTGCACATTATCGGTACAGAACGCCATGAAAGCCGCCGTATCGACAACCAGTTGCGCGGTCGTGCCGGCCGTCAGGGCGACCCCGGCTCCAGCCGTTTCTATCTGTCGTTTGAAGACCCATTATTGCGCCTCTTCGCACTCGACCGTGCCGCCGCCATCCTCAACCGCCTGGCACCTGAGCGCGGCGTCGCCATCGAACACGGCCTACTGACCCGTCAAATCGAAGGCGCACAACGTAAAGTCGAAGGCCGCAACTTCGATATGCGTAAACAGGTTTTGGAATACGATGACGTTGCCAATGACCAACGTAAAGTGATTTACCATCAACGTAACGAAATCCTGACCAGCAAAGACGTCAGCGATTTGACCCGCGAAATCCGCGCCGACGTTGTCAGCGACTTGGTTGACTACCACATCCCGCCTGACAGCATGGAAGAGCAATGGGACATTCCGGTACTGGAGCACCAACTTGCCGCCGATTTCCGCCTGCATGTCGATATCAAAGGCTGGTTGAAAGAAGACAGCACTTTGGACAACCAAGACATTAAAGAACGCCTCATCAAGCGCATCGAAGACGAGTATGCCGAAAAAGTTGAATTGGTTGGCAAACAGGCCATGTCAGACTTCGAACGCAATGTTATGCTGCAAGTTATCGACAATCAATGGCGCGAGCACCTTGCCGCCATGGACTACTTGCGCCAAGGCATCCATCTGCGCAGCTATGCTCAGAAAAATCCTAAACAGGAATACAAACGCGAAGCTTTCGCCATGTTTGAAAACCTGTGGCGCGGTATCAAACAAAACATTGCCGCTTTGCTGACTGCCGTTCAAATCGAGCGCAACAGCGAATACGACCACACTGCCGCACAAAGCGTCAGCGATGTTCAAACCGTCCACTCCGATGCGCCTGATATGGAAGAATTGCTCGGCCAATCGCAAACCGATTTGGTTACCGAAGCATTCGACCCTGACGGCACAGACTTCAGCCCTGAAGCGCTTGCACAAAACGGCCTGATTGTTCACCGCAACGATCCTTGCCCTTGCGGCAGTGGCCTGAAATACAAACAGTGCCACGGTAAATTGAACTAAGCAGTCATCTCAAAAGGCCGTCTGAACAGATGTGACAACGAAATCAAAGATTCTCGTTTCACCGTTCAGACGGCCTGAGAATTATCCAAACAAGCAAAAAATTTCCAAACCCAATTTCAAAAGAGTATCCCTATGGCAGGCAACACCTTCGGACAAATCTTTACCGTTACCACTTTCGGCGAAAGCCACGGTGCAGGCTTGGGCTGCATCATTGATGGCTGCCCGCCCGGATTAGAATTGAGCGAAGCGGATATCCAATATGACCTTGACCGTCGCAAACCCGGCACCAGCCGCCACGTTACCCAGCGCCGCGAAGCCGACCAAGTCGAAATCCTCTCCGGCGTATTCGAAGGCAAAACCACCGGTACACCCATCGCCCTCCTGATCCGCAATACCGACCAACGCAGCAAAGACTATGGCAGTATCGCCACCAGCTTCCGCCCTGGTCACGCCGATTACACCTACTGGCACAAATACGGTACACGCGACTATCGCGGCGGCGGTAGAAGTTCCGCCCGCGAAACCGCCGCACGTGTTGCTGCCGGAGCAGTCGCTAAAAAATGGCTGAAAGAAAAATTCGGTACTGAAATTACCGCCTACGTGACCCAAGTCGGCGAAAAAGAAATCCAGTTTGAAGGTTACGAATATATTTCCCAAAATCCTTTTTTTGCAGCGAACCAAAGCCAAATTGAGGACTTGGAAAACTATATGGACAGCGTGCGCAAATTATTGGATTCTGTCGGCGCAAAACTTCATATCGAAGCAGCCAACGTCCCTGTCGGCTTGGGAGAACCGGTTTTTGACCGCCTCGATGCAGAAATTGCCTACGCCATGATGGGCATCAATGCCGTCAAAGGCGTGGAAATCGGCGCAGGTTTTAATAGCGTAACACAACGCGGCAGCGAGCATGGAGATGAGCTCACGCCTCAAGGCTTCCTGTCCAACCACTCAGGCGGCATCTTGGGCGGCATCAGCACCGGACAAGACATTCATGTGAATATTGCCATCAAACCGACCAGTTCCATCGCCACACCGCGCCACAGCATTGATATAGAAGGCAACCCTGTCGAACTTGCCACACACGGCCGCCACGACCCCTGCGTCGGATTACGCGCCGCTCCGATTGCAGAAGCCATGCTGGCCTTGGTATTGATTGACCACGCCTTACGCCATCGCGCGCAAAATACCGACGTAGTGGTTGATACGCCAGATATTGCCAAAACTCGCGGGTAAAATCTAAAAAGGTCGCCTGAAAACGCCTATTTATATGATATTATGATATGGTACTTTTCAGACGGCCTTAAACTATACATCCGGACCTTACAATGGAAAATACTGAAAACCACACATCCGTCGCACCACCTGCCAAAATCCACACAGCCGCTTATGTCCTTGCAGGCGTTTCCTTTATTCCGCTCATCGGTTTGATCTTCGGCATAGCGGCTTTGGTTTTAAGTATATTGGGATGGCGCAAACGCGGTGCAAAAATCGTTGCCTTGATTGCCTCCTTAGGAATGTTATGCACCGTCGCGCTTTACAGCGCATTGTTTTATTTCGGCTTTGTTCAGCGAGGAGGCGTGTACGATGAACTGAGGCAGCAACTGACGGTAAATACTTTATCTAGTTTGGTTTCCGAAGTCGAATTCTACCGTCTGCAACACGGTGTCTATCCTGAATCATTAGAGCAGCTCCAAGAATCTCAGCCAAACAAGCCGATATTTATGTATGATACGAGTACTACGCCTCTGAGTTCCGAACCGCTCCGACTGTTTTATTACGAACGCAGTGGCGATGCGCATTATTATTTGCGTAGTGTGGGCAATGATGGCAAAGCGTTTACTGCTGACGACATTCTGCCAAATATTGAACAGACCGAAAACAGCAAAATCGGCCTGCTTTTGCAAAAAGAAGTCCAGTAAAGATTATCGCATAGGCATTTCAAACCCTCTTCTTAAGCTAGCAAAATATGAAGCGCTTCATCTGTGCACTTGAGGTCGTCTGAAAACAAATATGGCGGATTGTGCCGAACATTTTCAGACGACCTTTCATAACGCCTATTGAGATAAGTGTGCCAGCTCGTTTGCAAAATAAACATTTACAATCGAATATTCTCAGAAAAATTTAGCCAAATCACAGTCTTTATACTACAATAGCACCTTATTGCCGTATGACGAAAATACGGATTTATATTAGAGGAATACAACCGCAATGGCACAAGAAACCGCTTTGGGCGCTGCGCTGAAATCTGCCGTCCAAACCATGAGCAAGAAAAAACAGACAGACATGATTGCCGACCACATCTACGGCAAATATGATGTATTCAAACGATTCAAACCGTTGGCCGTCGGTATCGACCAAGACTTGGTTGCCGCCCTGCCCCAATACGACCCTGCACTGATTGCACGCGTACTGGCCAACCACTGCCGCCGTCCGCGCTATCTGAAAGCTCTGGCTCGCGGCGGCAAACGTTTTGACTTGAACAACCGCTTCAAAGGCGAAGTCAGCGCAGAAGAACAAACCATCGCCCAACAGCACCCAGCCGTTCAACAGGCATTGGCTGCACAAGCCGAACGCCAAGCCGCTAAGGCTACCGCTGAAGCAGAAACAGCTCCTGCACAAGCTGAGACCAACGAAGCTGCTGAATAATGTTCAGACGGCCTGCTAAGGCTTGCACTAAATAAATAGAGACCCCAATTCAATACGACATCTTTAACGTCGATGAATTGGGGCTTTTTTATTACCCTAACCTTATAGTGGGCTGATTAAAAATAGCTTTATTTGCCCTCACTACGAACCAAAATCTTTTCTAAAATATTCCCAATAAGGTATTTCTCTATTACCTTGATTACTCTTGTATCAGTTCAAACATTGAACAGCATGATTTATACATCGCTAAAACAAACTCAAATCTACCCCTTACAAAAATAAATAAAGGCCGTCTGAAATATCTTTCAGACGGCCTTTTGAAATAAAATAATCAATTAAAACACGGCTTGTAAAACCAAATAGCTGACAACAGACAAAACGGCAGCGGCAGGCAAGGTAATAACCCAAGCAAGGCCGATCGGTTTCATCAACTTCCAGTTGGCATTGCGGTTAACCAAGCCGATACCCAAAACTGCACCCACCAAGATATGGGTACTGGAAACAGGCAAGCCCATAAATGATGCGGCCATCACGACGGCGGCGGCAGAAAGCTCTGCTGAGAAGCCTGACGCGGGGTGCATTTCTGCCAAGCTGGTGCCTACGGTTTTAATCACTTCTTTACCAACAAACCATAAGCCGACAATCAAAGCGATACCGAAAGTCAACATGGCAATTGGCGGCACGGCGTTTTGAGCAGTAATGCTGTTGGTACGCAACACATCCATAATCGCGGCAAACGGACCAATCGCATTGGCGATATCGTTCGCACCATGGCTGAATGCGAAACCGCAAGCGGTAAATACCTGCATCCATGAGAACATTTGGAAAGTCGATTTATCCAAATCTTTGCGTTTCAAACTTTTGGCAAATACAAACGTACCCATCCAAATAGCCGCGCCGATCATGAAAATGGTCAGAAAGCTGTTAACATTGCTCATGCCCAAATGCAGATTTTTCAGACCTTTGAAAATCAGCATGGCCGCAATCATCATGCCGCCGACAGAAGCAATAAACGGCACCCAAGAATGCAGGGCTTTGTAAGAATCAACTTCGCCCTTACGGCTGTCAAAGCGGTGCAGACCGCGATAATACTCAGACTGCAATTCTTCAGGATCAAAGTCCGGCTCATCATAAATTTGGGCATCATGCGCCATTTTGGTGGCGTATTCGACTTTTTCAGATTCACTCAAAGCTTCAAAAAACAGGCGGTGCTCTTCTTTATAGGCTTTCTTCTCCAGCTTGATGCCTTTGAGCGTATTATCGGCCCAAGAGTTGTAGTCCAAAACGTTTTTCTTAATTCGTGAAAACAATAGATAAGAAACGATGCCACCCAATACCGGAGACAAAATCCAAGACAAGGCAATTTCGCCCAACTTGTCCCATTGAATCAGCGCAACGGAATCCACACCGTTCAATGCCGCCATACACAAGGCACTACCGACGATACCGCCGATAATGGCATGTGTCGTGGAAACCGGCAGGCCTTTGCGTGATGCGAAAAGCAGCCACAATGCCGCAGCCAAAAGCGCGGACATCATAATAAAGACAAACTGCATCGGATCCAGATGCATGCCATTCAAATCGACAATACCCTTACGGATGGTATCTGTTACCTCTCCACCAGCAATCACTGCGCCGCTGACTTCAAATACTGCCGCAATCAGCAAAGCTTGCGGAATAGTCAATGTGCCGGAGCCGACACTTGTACCGAAAGAGTTGGCAATATCGTTGCCACCCACATTAAACGCCATGAAGACGCCGAAAAAGGTAGCAAGGATAAACAGGCCGGAGTGGTTGTAGTGGGTATAACCCAGGCCCCAATAAATAAAATAGCCGACCATGCTCACAAGCATAGCGGCAAAAACCGTATTAATCAGCTTCAAGTTCGCACTCGACTGAGTTTGAGCCATGGAAAGTTTCCTTTTGGAAAACATGTTGAGTCGCGTTATTTTAACCTTTTTGTAATCTTTCTTGCACCAACTATTTACATTAAATGCCGAAATTCCCGTAAAAACGTCAAAAGGCGTTAAAATGTCGTTTTACCTTCTCTTTCTGTAACCGAAATGCAACCCCAATACTATATTGGCATCATGTCCGGAACCAGCATGGACGGTGCCGATGCCGTACTGATTCAAATGCAGAGCAAGCAATGGCAACGAGCCGTTGCCCACAGCTTTCTACCCTATTCAGACGGCCTGCGCCAAGAATTGTTGGCACTGCAAGACATAGGCGAAAATGAATTGCACAGAAGCAATATCCTGGCGCAAACACTCAGCCGCCTATACGCCCAAACCGTCCGACAACTATTGGCAGAACAAAACCTGTCGGCCAAAGACATTGCCGCAATCGGCTGCCACGGACAAACCATCCGCCATGCGCCTGAACACGGTTACAGCATTCAACTGGTCAACCTTCCCCTATTGGCCGAACTAACCGGAATTTTCACGGTTGGTGACTTCCGCAGCCGCGACCTTGCCTGCAACGGTCAAGGTGCGCCCCTCGTCCCCGCTTTTCACGAAGCGCTATTTCAAGATGCGAATGAAACCCGTGCCGTACTCAACATTGGTGGCATTTCCAATATCAGTATCCTCCCGCCCGACAGCCCTTCTTTCGGCTTCGATACAGGCCCCGGCAACATGCTGATGGATGCATGGATGCAACATATCTGGCGGCAGCCTTACGACAAAAACGGGGAAAAAGCCACACAAGGCAAAATCCTTCCTGACCTGCTCGCTTCCCTGCTCGACCATCCTTACTTCAGCCGCCCTTATCCCAAAAGTACAGGCCGAGAGTTGTTTTCCCTAAGCTGGCTTCAAGGCCGTCTGAAAGGTAATGAAAAGCCGGAAGATGTCATGCGCACATTGGTCTTTTATACTGCACAAACCATTTTTAATGCTACCAAACAAGCTGCTCCGGCGATTCATCATCTTTATATCTGCGGCGGCGGCATCCGCAATTCGGTTTTGATGCAAGACTTGGAAACCCTGTTTTCTCCTGACACCAAATTGCACAGCACAGCCAAGCTCCATCTTGACCCGCAATGGGTCGAAGCCGCCGCTTTTGCCTGGCTTGCAGCCTGTTGGTGCAATCAAGTTCCGAGCAATCCCCACCATGCAACCGGCGCACATTCACACCGAATCTTAGGCTCGGGACATTACGGCAACTAAAGTTAAATCAATAAAAAGGCCGTCTGAACATTTTCAGACGGCCTTTACTATATTAGCCTTTCCTTATTCTTCTTCCGGCAAACGATTGATTTTCACACGGGCAATCCGTTGTCCGTCCTTCTCAACCACTTCAAAACGCCAGCCATGATAATCGATGAAGTCGCCCACATCAGGAATACTTTGCAATTCTTCCATAATCAAACCGGCAACGGTATGAAAGTCCGCGTCTTCCTCTTGAGCAGGCAGATTTAACTGTGAAGCCAATTCCACATACTCCAATGCACCATCCACAGACAGCGTTTCATCCTGACTGGCTGGAGCAGCTTCTTCTTCCTCACGCTCAAACTCTTCAGGGAACTCACCGGCAATGGTTTCCAACAAATCTTTCATGGTCACCATACCCAGCACCGCACCAAATTCATCCACCACCAAGGCATAATCCGCGCTGCTTTGACGGAATAATTCAATCGCATTCAACGCCGTCGTACTGTCCGGCAAAATCAATGGCTGGCGCAAGGCCGTCTGAATATTAATTTCTCCCGATTCAAGCAGCTGGTTCAGCAAATCTTTTTTACTGATATAGCCCAAAGGCTCATCTACACCTGCCTTGCCGACAACCAACAAACGGCTATACGGCGTATTTTTCAACTGCGCATTTTGTTCTTCCCGACTTTGGGAAATATCCAATTTCTCGATTTCCCGACGCGGAATCATCACGCCCATAATCGGGCGTTCCGCCAAAGTCAGCACGCTGCGAATCATGGATTTTTCGTTTTCTTCAAAATGCTCGTCATCACCGCCGTTATCGCCTGCTTTTGCCAAAATGCTTTCGCGGATACCCATCATACCCAACACATTTTCAGCGGTGCGCTTACGCCAAGAAGTGCTGATGTAGTCATTTTTGCGGGCATTCTTTTGCGAAACCTGATTAAACAGCTCGATCAAAATCGAGAAACCGATCGCTGCATACAAATAGCCTTTCGGAATATGGAAATGGAAGGCTTCCGCAATCAGGCTGAAACCAATCATCAACAAGAAACCCAAACACAACATCACAACGGTCGGATGCTTGTCGACAAATGCAGTCAACGGTTTGCTGGCAGAAATCATCACAGTCATCGCCACAACAACCGCCCCCATTGCCACCACAATATGATCCACCATCGCCACTGCCGTAATAACAGAATCGATAGAGAAAACCGCATCCAAAATCAAGATTTGCGCCACAACGCCCCAAAAAGAAGAATGCTTCTTCTGTCCTTCAGCAACCGCAAATTGATTGTGGCCCTCAAGGCGTTCGTGCAACTCGGTAGTCGCTTTATAAAGCAGGAAAATACCGCCGGCAAACATAATCATGTCTTTACCGGAAATCTCCAGACCGCCCAACTCAAACAAAGGACGCGTCAGCGTCATGATGTGCGCCATAAAGCCCAGCATAAAAATCCGAATAACTACGGCCAAACCCAAGCCCGTTATCCGCGCCTTATCACGTTGCGACGGTTTAACCTTGTTTGCCAAAATCGCTACGAAAACAAGGTTATCAATACCTAAAACAACTTCCAAAACCAGAAGCGTGGCAAAGCCTATCCAAGTATGCGGCTCTGCCAACCAACTGAAATCCATAATGATTGTGTTCCTTTAAAATACAAAAAGGCAGCCGTTCCGCTTAAAACGGACAGACTGCCAAAGTTCGGGCATAAATAAAGGGAAAGAAGCGGTATAACAACTACTCTGCTCTGCGTCTTTCATGAAAAATTTATGCCTCGGTCAACAATAATGGCAAACAGTTTATCAGTTTGAAGAAAGAAAGGCAAAGTCTAACAGCATATTTTCTTTTAAAAACAGCCTATACCAGCACTTACCAGCTTTCAGACGGCCTTTTCTTACTTGATAAAACCATCAATCGGCGCATAACCCAAGAAATCTGCCTGATCATTCAATATCACAACCCATTCTTTACTTCGCGCACTGGTAAACGGCAAGAAATACAACTCTTTCCCATTGTTTTCCAATGAAGCCTGTTTAAAAATTGATTCCTCACTCATGCCACGGGCTTTTGCCAAGACAGACAACGGTTTCATTACCTTACGAATTTTCTCACGCTCTTGCTGCGAATCTGGCAACCACCAAGAAGGTCTCATACTCGGTTCAATGCCTTTCAAAGACAAATCAAGACTTTGGTTAGCCTCATCCGGACTCGTTGCTTCACGCAACCCAACACGACGCGCGCCAAACCAAGATAAATCCTGCAAATCCTTCGGGGCATGGCTCAAATCATTTACATCAATTTCTGCAGCAGTTACCACATTCATCCTATCGGTTTCGAATGCGGAAACCACTGGACGCGCCAAAGATACGCTGTACAAACCATAAATTAAAGCAGCCAGCTGAATCATGCCGATTAAGGAAAAATCAACAATCCTCTCTTTAAGTTTTTTGCTCGGACTGGCAAGAATCAAAGTCAGCAACGGGCCGCAAACAATATCTACTGAAATGACCAGTTTATATAAAGCCAATCCGCCTGTCAGTTCGGCATACGGATAAGGATACCAAACTCCAAATACCAACAAAGCGGCCAATCCTGCCAAAATCAGACTAATCAACAAATGCCATGCCGCATTTTTTAATGCGAACCGAAAGCGTGGTGAAGAATGTAATGTATGTGCGTTTTCCATAGATAACAATAAGATATTATTTCTTCTATAAATATTATGTATAGCTTAAAAAAATAAATGAGATATTTAAATATGCTGGTAGGCCGTCTGAAAATTAAAGCATTAACTGCAACCATCTCACCACGCATTATTAATATGTTTAAAATACCAATAAATAGATAAAATAAAAACCACCATACAAGATGGTGGTTTTAAAATTTGGCTCCCCGACCTGGGCTCGAACCAGGGACCTGCGGATTAACAGTCCGTCGCTCTACCGACTGAGCTATCGGGGAATTAAAGATGGAATTATATAGAAAATATCAGAAACTTGTCAAGCAACAATCTATATAAAAACAAAAATATTTTATATCTTTTTAATTTATAAAACTTTATAAAATTTCAGCAATTTGTTTGGCCGCACGTTTCGCATCCAACAAAATCAAGCCCAATTTACCGCTTTCTTTTGCCATCAATACCAACACTGCATTTTCACCTGCTTGACTCAACAGAATATAGCCATTTTTACCTTTAACCATTACCTGATCCAACTCACCGCAAGCCAACTCATGTACGGAACGATTACCCAATGCCAAAAGCGTTGCCGACATCGCACCTACACGGTCTGCATTCAGGTGGGAAGGCAGCATGGTTGCGATCGGCAGGCCGTCTGTAGAAATAACTGCAGAAGCAGTGATATCAGCAGAGGTATTGTTCAAATCGCTTAATACAGAGATTAATAGTTGTTGCATAGTCGCTCCATTCTAAAATAAATATCGGTCAGGCAAAAATCAACGGCTGCCGTATCGGTGGTACAGCACTTTAACCAAAGTAACAAAAGCCTCTTTATTTAAGTCAGGCATTCCGCCAATTACCAAAATCAGCTTGGTCATGCCAATATACAGGGGGAAAAAGGTCAATTCACTTTGGCCTGAAGGATCACAAATACCCCATGCGCTATTATTGATATGCAGGTTATTGCGAATCAAAAGACGGTGTTTGTCTTCCATTTTGGCCACTTCACTCGCCAAAAGGCCCAACTCTTCCGCAGCCTCGTGATGGAAATTAGCATTGGCAAAATACAAACCGTTTTCATCAGCCAATAAAGCCTTGCCAGAATTGGACAACTGTTCCAACAATGTAGGCAATTGCTCGTCAGTCAAATGGATATCGTCTGTACTGATTTCTTCATCACCATACAAAAATTCCAAGCGTTGGAGGCGATACAGCAGGTTTAAAGCGGTATTGATGTCGCTGGTATCCGCCCATGCCAAGATTTTTTCGCTGCTGATGGTTTCAGACGGCTCTGCACGCAACAGGCCATACAATAAAGTTCTGCTGGCACTGGGTGTATCATTTGAAACAGCATAATACGCACCCGCCGGTGTAATCTTAGGATATAAATTTGCTTGTAAAGAAAGTGTCGCTTCCATCTTATACCTCTAATCCGGGGTCAATTGAGAACAACATAGCAGTAACCAATTGTTTTACATCGTCTTCTCGACGCGCATCAATCTCAAAAACCGGGACATTAAAATTATTCTGTGCTAAATATTTTTGATAAACATCCACGCTTGGTAAGGATCGGATATCCATCTTTGTTACCCCTACAACCAGAGGCGCTTTTTTCAGCAACTCCCGGAATGCATCCAAGAAGAATTGCAGGTCTTTCAATGGATTGCTTCTTGTATTATCCAAAAGAAGCACCAAGCCCATACTGCCTTGGCTCAGAATTTCCCACATGAAATTAAAACGCTCCTGACCAGGCGTACCATAAAGGTGAACCTTGGTTTCCTCATCCAAATGAATGACACCGTAGTCCATCGCCACAGTCGTGTACCCCTTGCGGACAAGTGTCATATCGGATGCGGATGCATCGGTTTGAACCGGTGGTTCATCAGATAAAGCTGAAATTGCAGTGGTTTTACCTACGCCAACAGGACCGGTAAAGATAATTTTATTTTCTTTCATGACGTGTCCTTTACGATTTACCCAGCAACTTACGCATCAGGCGTTGCAACAGGCCGCGAGGTTGTTCTTTCGACGGACCAGCAATTTTTTGAGCCTCTTTGCTCATTGCTGTTTCAGGTACGTCTTTGCTATTCACATCAATCTGTTCATTCAACGAAGGCGTATTGTTCGCATCAGTTGCAAACTCTGTATCTGTCGCCAAAAAGCCTGTCATATATGTTGCCGATAAATAGTTCAAAATATCAGACATTTCTAAAGGCATGACTTTATAGAGGATGTTCAGATTAACAGACGTTTTTGTCAGAAATGCCGACAGACGCATAGATTCCGGAACATGTGCCAAACGGGTTAAGTTTGGCCACCGCTTGAGTGTAAAGACAGTTTGCGGCGTCATCGGATAAATCAGACGGCCTGATGCAGTCCAAATAGCCATTTGCCACAAGCATGACATAATGGTGACTTTGGCTTTTTCTTTCCATTGAGGATTATCAGGAACAGCCTTACACACGACAGCCAAGTTATCGTTCTTACACAATTTCTCCAACTCATTGGCACTGACTGTCAACAGTACACGCTGAATACTAGGAAACACGATTAATATCGGCTTGCCTTCATGCAAGACGGCAACATCTTGATGTCCTTGACTGGCAAATTTCAGCGCACCCAACAAGCCTTTATTTGGATTAAATCGACGAATGGTTGCTTTTCTTGTGCCATCGGAATTTGATTGTCTTTTATGCTCTTCGGCCGCTTGTTGCTCAGACGGCTCAAAAACATTACCGCCTTGAGCCAGGCTGCGCAAAACAGGAAACAAGGTATCGAATTTGACCGGCTTAGCCAAATAAGGAGTCATTACTGTCGGCAACTTGGAAGAAAACATAGCCACAGGCACTTCCGGATAAGTTTTCTTCGACTCTTTCCAAGCTTCTACACCTGCCGGAGTATCGGTATCAACCAATACCAAATCCGGTTTTTCATCAGAATCGGGAGAAACGATGACGTAATTCGTCGTATTGTGCATTTTAAATGCCATACGGAATACCGCCTGCTGTTGCTCACCCATCTCCTGTAACATAACCCGTATGGTTTTAATTTTTGGTAAATGATTATTCATCACTCGTACTTTCTACGATTATCTTATTTTTTTGAATATTGGTTCATTCGTTGCAAGAGACGGCTCATTGCCAAGACAACCTCTTCAGGCAGGCTGACAACACGTTCACGCAACAAGCGCAGAAATTGTTCCAAACGTCCCCAATCTTCAACGCGTTCGTACAAATCAAACAAGATAATGTACAACTGCGATTCTTGAGGATACTGCAAAACAGCCTGTTCCAAAGTACCGATGGCCAAATCCAACTGACCATAGGCCAACAAAGATTCGACTTCTTTCACGGCTTCATCTGCAGGTGAAGAGCTCGCGCTGATGACTGAAGAGTCTTTTTGAACCAACTCACGATATTTGGCTTTCATCTGCAAAGAACTTGGCTGGATATAACCGCGTTTCAAGCCAATCTCTTTAATTTGCTGTTCAGACGGCCCTTTTTCCAAATCATCAAAAATTTCGTGATAACCAAGGCTATAACCCCAACCAAGCATACGTTCTTTTACTTGACGGCCATATTGACCCAAAGAGTGATAAAGCTTCCACAGATGCTTGGCAAACTGCCCTACTTCTTCATTCTGATAATCCAGACGCAAGGCATCGATAATGAGACCAGCAGGCTTCGCAGAAGTTTGGATTGCTTTGTTGTATTGATGCAAAGCAGTCTCGTAGCTAATCTTGTCTTTCAGGATTTTTGCACTGCGTTCCGGTTTGGCAAAACCAATAACCGCCCCCATCTCTTCAGGACTGATTTCGCCAAAATCTTTCTTGCCTAATACGATAGGCGCATGTTTGCCCATACCAGGAACGACAATACGTTCAACCGAATCGTTCTCAAAGGCAATATGCTCGTCGGAAGCAACTTCCAAACCGCTTTGTTCGCCAATTTGACGGTCCACTTCCTGCATATTCCAACCAAGATGATGATCGGCAAAAACACGCAGGCGCAGGTTAGTAGAATCCAAAGCCAGACCGGCTTTCAGGTATTCGGCTACGCCGTCTTCAGAAAGTGAGGCACTATGACGCTCAAGTGTATCCGCCAGCATGTCGATATTACCGACCCGCAGATTCAAACCAATTAATTCATGAACCAGCTTTTCCGGAGCGCCGTCTTCCAAAGTATTGAGATAACCGGCCAAAGACTCTGCAGCCTTACTCTCATAGCCGAACTGTTTATAAACCTGATATTCGGTCAACGGATCGACTTCTTGTGCGGAAACAGAAGCTGTTACATCGTTTGAGCCGCTTCCGCCCCATTCCCAGTCTTGATTATCCGCATTGGAAACTGTCTGGTTCACTTTCTCGATCCAGTCGTTTCCATCCTCAGAGAAGGCTGTATGAGCAGCAGATGTACGGCCGCTTTTTGATGCATGTGCGCTTTGTTTGTCTGAATTGTTACTTTGTTTATGACGAACAAAAACCAACACCAGCAAAAAAAGCACCAGCAAAAAAATAGTTAAAAGTTGATAGTTCAAGAACACCTCCCGGTCTTGTGCTGCAAACTGCATTTATTAATATCTGTTGCTTTACACGCAACTTCAACGTTATTAATTCGCCAAACGAATGATGATAACATGAACGCACCCATTTTTACATTAGAAACCCTACCCCCATAAAGGACTTGATACCAATTTACAACTCAAACACACCGATGGATTCAACATGCGAGGTTTGTGCAAACATATTCATGATTCCCGCCGCCTTAAACTTATAGCCCTTATCAACCAAGACACTGGCATCTCGTGCAAATGTTGATGGATTGCACGAAACATACACTATCTTCTGAGGCAAAAACGGCTTGTGTAGCGATTTGACAACAGCATACGCCCCGTTTCTCGGCGGATCCAGCAACATCTTGTCAAATTGCCCCCACGACTCAACAGTTTTTTCATCGGTATCGAATAAGTCTGCAACAGAAAACGTCATATTCTCGGCACAACGATTCAAGCGTGCATTTTCCCTTGCCCTATCGACCAAATAATCGGCGCCTTCAATACCGACAACCGATGCGCCACTTTTTGCCAGCGGCAAACTGAAATTGCCCAAACCGCAAAACAGATCGGCAATCCGCTCCCCTTTTTGAGGATTTAAAAGCCTGACAGCCCTTGCCACCATCACTTCGTTCAGCTGCGCATTAATCTGCGTAAAATCACCGGGTTTGTAAGGCATTTCTACATCAAATTGAGCAAAATTATAGTTCAGAGCAGGAGCATTCTCGGGATAAAACGGCAAGGACTCGGCATGATCCTGCAACCATATTTGCCATGCCTTTTCAGCACCCGACAATATATTATCAAACCAATTACGCAATTCGCTTAATATTTGTCCAAACGGTTGATTTATGAAACGAATGTTGAGCGCTGTCACATTTTTCCCGCAATAAAACTCAACAAATTTCACTTTTACACCGTCATCATGCAGCTTTTGCAGCAAATTGCGGACATCAGGCAATCTATCGGACACATGCTTAGGCAAAATATGGCAATGGCGGATATTGACGACATCATGGCTTTTTTTGGCCTGAAAACCGAGGTTCAGACGGCCTTGTTTATCCACCGAAACACTTAAACGCGCTCTATCGCGATAATACCAGGAGTAACCATATAAAGGAGGTAAAATTATTTCCGGCTTGACCTTACCTATCCGTTCCAACTGCTCTTCCAAAATCCGTTGCTTTAACGCAACTTGCGCTCCGAAAGAAACATGTTGAAGCGAACAGCCGCCACATGTATCAAAATAGCAACAAGCTGGCTCAATGCGTTCGGAAGAAGGTTTTAAAACCGTTTCGACCTGAGCTTCTGCAAACTGCTTTTTTTCTTTATGAATGGCAAACGTTACACGCTCTCCGGGCAGCGCACCGCCGATGAATACAGTCTTTCCATCGACTCTGGCAACACCCCTGCCCTCATAATCCAAAGAAAAAACTTCCGCCTCTTGATACCGTTCTTTCACACTCATACCGTTTCCGTCAGACAGCCGCTTACCGGCCGTCTGACTGTCTTCCAATACCGAAAGCGCATATTTTCTCACAAAAACACAGAGTTTCAGGTATCATGCGCCAAAAACTTTCATTTCAATCCCTACAAAAAAAAGACGACATGAAAAAATTATTCCTTGGCCTGACAGCCGCCCTTCTGACCTCGGCCGCTGCTGCAAACACACTTATTCCAGACGTCTCCCCCGCCTCTTCCGGACAACACGTCGTTATCAATATTACGCAACAGCGTTTGTTCCTCTACGACAACGGTAAACTGAGCAAAATTTATCCTGTTGCCGTCGGCAAAGCCATGACCCAAACCAATCTGGGCGAACATAAAATCGGTGCAAAAGCCTACAACCCGGTTTGGCACATCCCTAAATCTATCCAAAAAGAACGCAATGACGGCGTTAAAAGCGTACCGGCCGGCCCAAATAACCCGCTGGGCCCGGTATTTGTCCGCCTTGGCGACCCTAAATTAAGCCTTGGCATTCACGGCACCAATGCCCCTGCCAGCGTACCCGGCGTCCGCAGCCATGGTTGCGTGCGCATGAAATCGCCTGATGCATTAGAATTCGCCAAAACCATCGCAACAGGTTCTCCTGCCTCCGTTATCTACCAAATGGCGAGCCTGAACGAAGATGCCAACCAAAACTTGTGGCTGGCTGCCTATCGTGACCCATACGACAAGAAAAACCTTGATACGGCTGCCCTGAAAAAAAGCATTGCCGCTTGGGCAAAAGCGCACGGTAAAACCATTCCAGCCGCGCGTGTGGATGCAATCCTGAAAGGACGCACCGGAGCGGCAAACTGTCTGACCTGCGCCAAAGGCGTGAAACTCAAATCGCCTTTGAAATCTTTGGCATGGACCAGCGGCACGGATGCTTACAGCAAACCTAAAGTCATGCCGAAACAGGCTCCTGCTAAAGATGTGGTATTGCCTCAAGGTACTGAAATCGAAGTCGATGCTACCGACGATGCAAACAAGGCAGCATCCGAACCGAAACAAAGCGTTCGTCCGACTCCGGTGAAACCGGCAAAACCTGCTGCCAAACCGGCAACCACTCCGGCCGACGCTCCTGCTTCTGCAACTAAAGCCGCTTCCGAACCGGCTACTGCCCCAGCCTCTGCTCCTGTGAAAGATGCTCCGGCAAGCAGCGAGCCGGCAGATTTGCTGTTCTAAGCAGAACAAAATACATAGCCAAAGGCCGTCTGAAATGAATTTTTCAGACGGCCTTTTCGTACAACTGGCTATTGGAAATATATGCCCCTCTTGATTCAGACGGCCTTTTTACTTTTCAAATACTCCGACAAACCACGCTCGCGCAAAATACAGCTCGGACATTCATGACAACCACCGACCACGCCGTTATAACAGGTATGCGTATGCTCGCGAATATAATCCAACACACCCATTTCATCCGCCAATGCCCAAGTTTGCGCTTTGGTTAAATACATCAAGGGCGTGTGGATTTGAAAAGCGTAATCCATGGCCAGATTCAATGTGACATTCATCGACTTGACGAACACATCGCGACAGTCGGGATAACCCGAAAAATCGGTTTCGCACACGCCGGCAATGATATGGCGTATTCCCTGCCCTTTGGCGTAAATGGCGGCATACAGCAAAAACAAAGCATTGCGTCCATCTACAAATGTATTGGGCAGGCCGTCTGAAGCTGTTTCAATAGATACCGTATCATCCATCAAGGCGTTATGCGTAATCTGTTGCATCAGGCTCAAATCGAGTACCGTCTGCTTCACGCCCAAATCTTGGGCAATCCAACGCGCGCGCTCCAATTCGATGGCGTGGCGTTGCCCATATTGAAAAGTGATGGCCTGCACATTTTCACGGCCATAGGTTTGAATTGCCTGAATCAGGCAGGTCGTTGAATCCTGCCCGCCCGAAAAAATAACGAGGGCTTGCTGTTTTTCCATTGTAAATTCCTAGTTTTGTTAACGCGGGAGGTTTGCGAACCGCGTGATTCGAAGATTGACGGATTATAACGGATTTCGTCTATAATCACGGCACTTCGTTTTCTTTTATTCTGCATAATGATGAGTATCTACGCCCTGAAACCAAAATTCCAAAACCTGTTGCGCCCCATCGTTAAGAGACTGTATCAAAAAGGCATTACTGCCAATCAGGTAACCCTGTTTGCCTGCGCCGTTTCCATTTTGCTCGGTTTGCTTTTAGCATTGTTTGCAGGTGTATCCACATTATTCTGGCTTTTGCCGATCTGGTTGTTTGTCCGCATGGCACTGAATGCGATGGACGGTATGCTGGCACGGGAGTTCGGTCAACAATCGGCATTGGGTGGCTATTTGAATGAAATCACCGATATTGTCGCCGATGCTGCTTTGTATCTGCCTTTTGCCTTCATCGCGCCCTTCGGCGGCGTACAAATTGCCCTGTTTATTTGGCTGGCGGCAATGACTGAGTTTTGCGGCGTTTTGGGACAAGTTCATGGCAACAGCCGGCGTTATGACGGGCCATTCGGCAAAAGCGACCGTGCATTCTTTATCGGTGCATTGGCAGTATGGTATGCAATCGCCGGCAGCTTCCATCCGACTTTCTATATCCTTATGTGGCTGGCCTGCGCGGCATTGGTTTATACCTGCTACAAACGTGTCATCAATGGCTTGAAGGCCGTCTGAAACCATAAACTATCGGTTTCAGACGGCCTTTTATCCGTCAGCGAAGATCACTTACTGTTTACCCAGTTGACTGTAATCTACCAACATATACTTGGCAGTAATTTTCTGCGAAGCATTACCTTCGTCACCCATTAGAATCATTTGAGGCTTGCCGTTAACGGTAATCGAATCAACAGCTTCAACGTTGGTGATGTGTTGCAGATTAGGCAGAGAGATTTTTTGCTGTTCATCGGTCGGGTTACCGCTCCAAGTCCACAGTTGTGAAAATTTCTGTCCATTCTCATCCTTCACTTCATTGGCAATCACGTAGGTTTTCAACACAGGATCATAGTTGAGGGAACGGATACCGCCGCCATCAATATCAATCACCGCCACTTCATCAAATTCAGGTTTGGCATTGCGCTCAAACACATCTTTCGGATTGCTGATAAATGCGACCAAAGCCATATTGTTGAACTCAGGATCACGGAAGCCCAAAACAAGACGTTTTTTCACCGGATCAAACGCCATGCCCTCAATATTGATTTCTTCAAAAGAAACTTCTGCCTTGGTTCGCTCACGAATCAAATCATGCAGCTTGTGATCGGTTTCCAAAACCTGCGTCAAATTGTCGTAACTGGTCAGCCCCAACACATTGCCGTCTTGGATTTTAAAGCGCATCAGATGTTCGCGGTCGGGTGAGCGGTTGCCTTTACGGGTGCGCGAATGTGAAGTCAGCGCGTAGATAAAGCCTTCATCATCGCGCGCCAAAGCCTCCAAGTCGCTGAGACGGCGTTTGAAACCGGTAATCACGCGCGTATCCAATGCCTCGTCTTCCACAAACCTGCCCGTTTTATCAATGCTGATGATACTGAATGCATGGTTGGGTTCGTCTTCCGCAATCAGCAAATTACCGTCCGGAAGCTGTTGTACGGCGGAAGGCTCGTACACACCGTTAAACATATTGATTCCCAGCGAACGCAGCTCTGCCGCATTGTTGGCCGGCGGTATCAGCAATGACGGCAATGTTTTCACGCCGATAAACGCCACCAGTGAAGCCAGCAAGCCCCAGCGGAATACCGCGTAAGACAAATTGATGTATTTGAACTGTTTGTCCGCCAACAAACCAAGCCAATAAAGATGGTCGCTCATCTTTTCATAGATTTGTTTACGGTCGCCCATAATCTCCTGCATCATTTCCCAATATTGATCTTTTTGCAGTTTCACACGGTCTTCATAAATCAAAATATTAGGTTGGCTGCCGCCAAAAAAGCGCGTTTCGGTACTACTGAGGCGGGTTTTCAAGTCCCGCAGCTTAGAACGGCCGCGGATAAAATCCTTAAACCATGTCCGCGCCGCCTGCATTTTGCCGATACGTTCCGGCGAAGCAGAAAGCAACGCAAACACGATAGATGCGGCGGCAGTAATCATAAACGTACTGGCCGGAATCAAAAATTCGGGCGACGATGAAAAAATAAACGCGCCCGAAATCATCAGAGCAGACACGATAAAACCATTCAGCGAAATCATAATATTCGCTTTGGTTGCCGCCAGCGCCAACAATTCCATCTCCGAGCGTACGGCGTTGCGGAACATGGTTTCCACGCCCTTATTCGTACCCAACAAATCAGGCGCATTCAAATCTTCGGCTTTATTTTTTTTCTTTTTTGCCTTGTCTTTTTTGCGTTTGGCTTTCTTTTCACTTTTTTCAGACGGCATCTCAGGATGTTCAACTGCTTCCTGACCTTCTACCTCCTCCTGAACTTCTACCGTTTCAGCCGCAACCTCAACTTCGTTTTCAACAGTATTGTTTCGATTGCGATCCCAAAAATCAACGTCCTGTTGGGAATCGGCAGATACGCCGTCGTTTAAAGATTTGTCTTGGTCGCCCATCTGCTTCGGCCGACCATTTTCCTTCCAATCATTCAAATCCATATCATGACTCCCAACATCAAACACTTTGAATTAAATGGAAAATAAAAAGCATATTTAGTTCATTTATTTTAGGTAATTTACATGTAGCTTACATTCTTTAAATACCTAAATAGCAAACTGCCGCAGAACCCCAAAGTCCTGCGACAACCCGCTTTGCATCAAAATATTAATAGTCGATGCGTTCTTTAATAATTTTCAAATCAGGATAAGACAAAACAATGTCGTACTCACGACCATCTTTAAAAGCCTCGATATCCAACACAGGCTGACCTCGACGGCTATCGGCTTCAACATCGTGAACTTGATAGCCGCGTTGTTCCAAAATTTTTACGGCTTTAGCACGATTTTGCTCGAAGTTTTTGTCGCTGTAGATTTTGTGTTCGATATAATCACTGGCACCGGCAGTAGCGGCAGACAAAGCAACGATGGCGGTCAATAAAAATTTTTTCATGTTTGATTTCCTTTTTAAATGTGTATTCGGGTTTCGATGGATGTATTAAAACATGACAAAATTAGCAGTTAATTAGTGCTTGGTTAAACGCAGTAAAGGCCGTCTGAAAACTATTCAGACGGCCTAAGCGATTCCCCTTCAGAAGAAATAAGAGAAAAAATTTGGCAACAATATGATAACGATAAGTCCCGTCTGACTGTGTTTCGTAAATTAATTGCAAAACAAAGAGTTTATGATGATATGTCGGTAGTAGTTTGTAAGGTTATCCACCCCCTATCTAACCCTTTTCACAATCACTGTCATCAGTTTTAAGTGAAATTTGAAACCATCTTTTACCATTTCTCTCCATCATTGCATTCGTCCGTCTATCGGATAGTCATTGCATTTATTCGATATGTCATGATACTGTTCAAAAAATATGACTATTAGGAGTTTCTCATGTCCGAACAGCAAAAATTCTTTTCTACCCAAGACGGTACTTCGCTTTTCTACCGCTATCGCCCTGCTGCTGATGGTTCTTCCGACAAAGCCATTGTGCTGTTCCATCGCGGGCATGAGCACTCCGGCCGGATGATGTTTGTGGCAGATGAGCTAGGTTTTGATGATTTTGCCTATTTTGCTTGGGACGCGCGCGGTCATGGTTACAGCCCTGGTGAACGCGGCGATAGTCCGAGTATCGGTACTTCGGTTGCTGATGTAGATGATTTTATCCGACACATTCAAAGCGAATACGGCATCAAACCTGAAAACATCTGCGTGATTGCACAAAGTGTTGGTGCGGTA
This sequence comes from Neisseria sp. P0001.S007, assembly GCF_051963655.1. Lineage (NCBI taxonomy): Bacteria > Pseudomonadati > Pseudomonadota > Betaproteobacteria > Neisseriales > Neisseriaceae > Neisseria > Neisseria sp. P0001.S007. The sequence goes on from NZ_JBQCUB010000006.1 coordinate 106,762, forward strand.
TTGGTTTCTACTTGGTTGCACGATTACGCGCCGAAAATCCGTTGCGCCGTATTGGCTTCGCCTGCGTTCAAAGTCAAACTCTATGTTCCGTTTGCCCGTACCGGTTTGAAAATTATGCAAAAATGGCGTGGCAATTTCTTTGTCAACAGCTACGTCAAAGCCCACTATCTGACCCACAATGTCGAACGTCAAAAAAGCTACGACAATGATCCGCTTATTGCCCGCGCTATTTCTGTGCGCATCCTGCTGGGTTTATATGAGGCGGCCGAGCGCGTCGTGGCCGATGCACAAGCGATTACTACGCCTGTACAACTGTTGATTTCAGGCAGTGATTGGGTCGTTCATCACAAACCGCAACACGATTTCTACAACCGCTTAGGCAGCCATATTAAAGAGCGCCATATCCTGCCCGGTTTCTACCACGATACTTTAGGTGAGCAAAACCGTGAAATCGCTTTTGTTGAAATGCGCCGTTTTATCCGCGAGCGTTTCAATCAGCCTTTACAACAAGTCGATCTGACTCAAGCGCACTTATTTGGAGACAGCCGTCGCGAAGCTGACGAACTGGCTACGCCTTTGCCTGTTTGTACACCTCGCGGTGCATTTTGGGCAATATATCGTGCCTCGCTCAAACTGGGTTCGCGCTGGAGTGAAGGCTTGAGAATCGGCCAAGAAACAGGTTTTGATTCGGGCAGCACACTGGATTACGTTTACCGCAATCAACCGCAAGGCAGCAATGCTTTCGGTGTATGGGTGGACAAATACTATCTCAACGCCATCGGCTGGCGCGGTATCCGCCAACGCAAAGTCAATATCGGCAAAGCCATTCAGACGGCCTCAGCCAAACTGCGTGAAGCAGGGAAACCTGTACACGTTTTGGATATTGCATCCGGTCATGGCCGCTATGTATTGGATGCCCTGACTGCCGACACATTGCCTGATTCCGTACGCTTGCGCGATTACAGCCCGATTAATGTCGAAGCCGGACGCAAGCTGATTGCCGAGCGCGGCTTGCAAAACACGGTAACCTTCAATGAAGTCAATGCCTACGACCGCGCCAATTATCACGATTTACAGCCGCGCCCTACCCTGGGCATCGTCTCCGGCCTGCATGAATTGTTTGCCGACAACGATTTGATTTTGAACTCGCTCTACGGCTTCGGCGAAGCCATTGAAACCGGCGGCTACCTGATTTACACCGGTCAGCCGTGGCATCCGCAGCTCGAAATGATTGCCCGTGCGCTGACCAGCCACAAAGCAGGCAGCCCAAACTGGGTAATGCGCCGCCGCAGTCAACAGGAAATGGATCAGTTGGTTGAAAAGGCTGGTTTTGAAAAAATCCATCAATGGATAGACGAAGACGGTATTTTCACCGTGAGCTTGGCAGTGAAGAAATAAAAATAAAGGCCGTCTGAACAATTTTTTAACTTTCAGACGGCCTTATTTAAACCATGTACCTATCCATGAAACCCTCCCTCAAAACCTCCCTGCTCAAGCTGATTTTAGTCGGTATTCTGTTCTACACCAGCTACTGCCTCTCCAACCATTACGCGGCATCCCTGGACTATGTACCTGAAATCGCTTTTGCATGGGAGAGCAATATTCCGTTTTGGGCATGGACGATTGTGCCTTATTGGTCGCTGAACCTGATGTATGCCGCGGCATTTTTTCTTTGCCGTGATACACATGAACAAAACCGATATGTAGCGCACCTTGTAGCTGCCCAACTGATTGCGACTGCTTGCTTCGTGCTGTTTCCGCTGCGTTTCGGATGGCCCAAACCGCCCGCTGATGGGCTGTCAGGCTGGCTGTTTGATTCATTGGCTGCATTTGATTTGCCATACAACCAAGCGCCATCTTTGCATATCGCGCTGGCGATTATCGTAGGTGCATTTTATTGGACGCGCTTTCCAAAAATCCGCCTGCCGCTTTTCTTATGGCAAAGCCTGATTGCCTTGTCGGTACTGACGACTTATCAACATCATTTTATTGACGTGCCAACCGGAGCATTGCTCGGCTGGCTGGTGTTGTGGGCTTTCCCGCGTCAGATGACTTCGCCATTTAAACTGGGCTTGAGTAATGTACACTCAAAAAAGATTGCGTTGCTGTATTTGCTTGGTGCGTGTTTGACGGCGTTACCCGCGTTGCTGGGTGGCGCGTGGCTGTGGTTGATATGGATTAGCGTGTCTTTGCTGATGGTGGCCTTTGCCTATTTGACTGGAAATGCAAACGTATTCCAAAAACAGGCTAACGGTAAATTATCGGCAGCAGCGACGGTTTTGCTATTGCCTTATCTGGTGGGTGTACGGCTAAACATGGCGTATTGGTTACGCGGTAAGGCGAAAACGGCACCAGTCCGCAATGATGTATGGATTGGCAGCGTTTGGGGAATTTCAAACCATCTGCCTGCCGTATTGGATGTATGCGCCGAATATCCCTGCCGTAGCTATCAGGGAGCATATCGCGCTCTGCCTTTACTGGATATGGTAACGCCGTCTGAAAACGATTTGGTTCAGACGGCCTTGATATTGGAAACCTTGCGCCAAAAACACGGCAAAGTGCTGGTATGTTGCGCTTTGGGTTATGGAAGAAGTGCCGCAGTGGTACTGACGTGGCTGCTGGTCTATGGTGGCTGCAAAGACTTGACGCAAGCGAAGGCTGAACTCAAACAGGCTCGGCCGCAAATGGTATTATCGCCGGCCACTACCCAAGCAGTCGAAGCTGCGGCCAACCGTTTAAAACAAGGATAATGATGGACAACGCAACCGATAGCCGTATTACTGCCCACCTGCTCTCTACCGCACATTATGTTGCCGCCTGTAATGCCTTGCTGCTCGCCTTGTCGGCAAAATATGGCGACGCATGGTTTGAGGTGCAACTTTTCTTGGCAGCGGTTTTGTTGTACTGCCATATCCGCATTCACTTCGACCGCCGCGTGTTCGAAGACTTTGCCGACAACTGCTACTCACCTGAAGACTTCGACCACGCCTCACAGCAAAACGGTTTGCGTCAAATTTCAGGCAGCCGTACTTTGACCCAACGGATAAACGGCGCACTTTCCTTATGGCGCAAAAGCTTATACCTGACCGCCGCCCAATTTTTAATTTTGCTTATCCAAAGTATTTGATTATTTTTGCTGATTTACCCAAACCAAATCTAGAGCGGTATCTCACTTCAAAAGGCAGAAACAATGAAAAACTTCCTCAAAAAACAACTTGCCTGGCTGACCGACCAAGCCTTATGTCTGTCAGTCTCTTTTCTTACGGGTGTACGCCCCAAAAGTCCGAGCGAGCTGACATTCAATCAGCACCAAAAGGTCTATTACGCCAATCACGGCAGCCATGGTGATTTTGTATTGGTGTGGATTTCCCTGCCCCGCCGCTGGCGCTTGTCCACGCGCCCTGTCGCCGGTTCAGATTACTGGCTGACGAGCAAGTTCAAACGCTTCATCATTCAAAATGTTTTCAATGCCTTGCTGATTCCGCGCCATAGCGATAATCCGCAAGCGATTACCGAACAGATGAAAGACGCGCTGAACGCAGGCGACTCCTTGATTATTTTCCCTGAAGGCACGCGCAACACTGACGACAACACCATCCTGCTGCCGTTCAAGTCCGGCATTTATCATCTGGCGAAAAGCAAACCCAATACCGAATTTGTGCCAATTTGGATAGACAACATCAGCCGCGTACTGCCAAAAGGCAAAATCCTGCCTATCCCTCTTTTGTGTGAAGTCCATATCGGACAGCCGCTTACTTTGCAGGAAAACGAAGACAAAGACTGTTTTTTGACACGCAGCCGTGAAGCGCTGCTGGCACTCAGGCCGTCTGAAAACGACCGCAGCGAGCTTCGCCAAAATGAATCTGAAGTTCAGCAAAACAAAGGAGGACAAGCATGAGCCTTTCAACGACTTCCCAACAAATCATTGTCGAACAAGCCGCCGCTCATCTGACTCCGCAAGCCAGCTATATTTTTGTCGGCGTGTTTGCCGTATTGTGTTTTGCCAGCATCATCGGACAATGGCTCAAGCGCAAAAACGGCGCAGATAATGCCACCATCGCCAACCTCAACGCCCGTATTTACGCATGGTGGCTGATGACGCTGGTGTTGCTGGGGGCGTTTTGGTTCGGCAAAATCGGGACGGTTGTACTGTTTTTCCTGATTTCATTTGCCGCACTGCGCGAGTTTATGACCCTCGTCTATCGTCGCCGCAGCGACTATTACAGCATGGTGGTCTGCTTTTACCTGCTTCTGCCTGTGCAATACTATTTCGTCTATGACGGCTGGTATGGCATGTTCAGCATTTTTATTCCGGTTTACGGCTTTTTGATACTACCGATTATTGCCAGCCTCAGCGGCCAAACCGCGCATTTTTTGGAACGCGCCGCCAAAACGCAATGGATGGCGATGATTTGCATCTTCTGCCTGTCTCATGTTCCGGCGCTGATGTTTCTAGACTTGGACGGCTTCGATAATAGCAACAATATCCTGTTGCTGATCTTCCTGATTGGCGTGGTGCAAGTATCGGATGTGTTGCAATACGTTTGGGGCAAACTGATTGGCGGTGCAAAAATCATGCCCTCACTTTCCCCGTCCAAAACCATTTCCGGCACTATCGGCGGTATTTTATCGGCCACTGCCATTGCCGCGCTGATGGCGCCGATTACGCCGTTCTCTCACGGCCAAGCAGCCATTATCGGCTTTATCGTCTGCCTGATGGGCTTCTTTGGCGGCCTGGTTATGTCTGCCATCAAACGCGATTACGGTGTCAAAGACTGGGGCAATATGATACGCGGCCACGGCGGTATGCTTGACCGCGTGGATTCGATTTGTTTTGCCGCACCCGTGTTTTTCCACATCACCCGTTATTTCTGGAACGGCTAAACTTCAGGCCGTCTGAAAGCTGCTTTTCAGACGGCCTTGAATGTATGAAACTGCCAGCCCTACCAATTCGTTATACAATACGCAATGTTATTACATACACACGATATGAATAAACCCTCTCCAATCTTTCCCATTTTTCTTGCCACGATTATCTTCGCCCTCATTGTTTGGTCAGGCATCAATCCCCATGACCGCGCGGTCTGGTACGCCGAAATCATCCCCGTAGCATCCGTATTCATCCTTCTGGTTGCCACCTACCGCATTTTCCGCTTCAGCAACTTGGCCTACTTATTCATGAGCTTCTGGCTGATTATGCATTCCATCGGCGCATACTATACTTTTGCCGATGTACCGTTTGAATCCATCAACCGCTTTGTCGAACCGATTTTGGGCGAAAACCGCAATCATTACGACCGTATTGCCCATTACATCATCGGCTTCTACGCCTACCCGATGGCCGAATGGCTGCTGCGCCGCAAGCTGTGCAACCTGCTGTTGGCCTTATTTTTCTCCCTATTCTTCATTATGAGCGTTGCTGCAGCCTATGAAATCATCGAATGGCAATATGCCGTCATCGACGGCGGAGAGGCCGGATTGGAATTCTTGGGTTCTCAAGGCGATATTTGGGACGCGCAAAAAGACATGCTTGCCGATACTTTGGGCGCGTTAACCTCGCTGTTTATTTTTGTGTTTACCCGACCCGATAAACGCTTGGGTTTCTCTTAAATCTACCCCTTTAAAGCGAAAGGCCGTCTGAAACCAGATTTTCAGACGGCCTTTTTTCATTTTTCTATCGCCATTATTGTAAAAATTAATAAATGCGATAGTTAAAAACATAAGCCGATTTTGAAACAAAATCCGTCATCAAAATTTTTAAGCACATGAAATATATAAAAAACAACATCTGTTAAGATTTTGTAAACAATATGTCTACGTCAACCTGAATTTTTCGATTTGATTTAAGTCAGCATATCTTGTGTCATTAATCCATAAAATATTCGGAATTCTACAAAATATTGATTAACCCGATAGAGGTTATCATCAAGACGAGGGACACAAAATGCAGAAAATTCCAGAATTGGTCTGCCCCGCCGGCAACCTGCCTGCACTGAAAACCGCTGTGGACAACGGTGCGGACACGGTTTATATGGGTTTGAAAGATGCGACCAATGCACGAAACTTTCCGGGACTGAATTTCGATATGAAATCTGCGCGGGAAGGCGTAGCTTACGCCCATGCGCGCGGGCGCAATGTACTGATGGCCATCAATACATTCGCACAAGCCGGCCAAGTGGAACGTTGGCACGCTGCTGTGGATACGGCGGCGGATTTGGGTGCCGATGCGATTATTGTTGCCGACCCCGCCATCATGGCGTATGCGGCAGACAAACATCCGAATTTACGCCTGCATATGTCGGTACAAGGTTCGGCCACCAATTACGAAGCCATCAATATGATGAAAGAGCTGTTCGGTATCCGTCGTGCCGTTTTGCCGCGCGTGCTGACCATCGATCAGGTCAAACATGTAATTGACAATACTGATGTGGAAATTGAAGTCTTTGGCTTCGGCAGTTTGTGTGTAATGGTGGAAGGCCGTTGCATCTTGTCGAGCTATGCAACAGGCGAATCGCCCAATATGCAAGGTGTCTGCTCTCCGGCAAAATCCGTCCGCTGGGAACAACTACCCGACCGCATGAACGTACGTCTAAACCAGGTATTGATAGACCAATACAAACCCAATGAACCGGCAGGTTATCCAACCTTGTGCAAAGGCCGCTTTGAAGTCAATGATGAAACTTACTATGCTTTGGAAGAACCGACCAGCCTGAATGTTTTGGAAATGTTGCCCGAACTCATCAAAATCGGTGTGTCCGCCATCAAAATCGAGGGACGCCAACGCAGTCCGATGTATACGGCGCAAGTAACCAAATCCCTGCGCCAAGCACTGGATGCAGCCGCAGCCGACCCGTCGCATTTCAAAGTCAATCCGTCCTGGAGCAATGCCTTGAGCAAAGTTTCGGAAGGTCATCAGACAACTTTGGGCGCATACAACCGCCCATGGAAATAAGGGGAAAAAAATGAATTCATTGAAATTGTCGCTGGGCCCTATTTTATTTTTCTGGCAAAAAGAAGCACTACTGGAATTTTACGTTTCCATGCTGGATACGCCGTTGGACACTGTTTATTTGGGTGAGGTAGTCTGCTCACGCCGTCAGAAAATGCGCTTTGCCGACTGGTTCGGACTGGCTGAAGACTTGGCGGAAAGCGGTAAGGAGATTATTCTTTCTTCACAAGTCCTGCTCGAAAGCGAATCCGATCTAAAACGCCTGCGCAAAATCACGGAGCAGGGAAAGTTTAAAGTTGAAGCCAACGACATGGGTGCAGTCAAATTGGCACGCGAACATGGCATTCCTTTTGTTGCCGGTGCAAGCCTGAATATCTACAACGAAACCACTTTGGACGTATTCCGAAAATTAGGGGCATTCCGCTGGATTGCACCGTCCGAGCTGAGCCGCGATAAGGTTACCGAAATTATTAAGGCTTCAGACGGCATTGAAACCGAACTCTTCGCTTGGGGTAAAATGCCGCTCGCCTATTCATCACGTTGCTTTACCGCCCGCCATTACAATCTGAATAAAGACAGTTGCGAGTTCCGCTGCCTCGATCATGAGCACGGTATGGCCATGAATACGCGAGAAGGCCAGCCGTTTCTCACCATCAACGGCATCCAAACCATGTCTTACGGCTGCCAAAACCTACTGCCCCACCATGAAGACTTGAATAAAATCGGCGTGAATATGCTCAGACTGTCGCCACAAATGCACAGCATGGCTGAAATTATCCAAATTCACCGCGATGTATTGGACGGAAAAGCCACATGGGAAGATGTCCGCCCCGAGTTGGAACGACTGACTACCGGAACACTGGTTGACGGCTATTGGCGCGGTCAGCCCGGTATTGAAACCGTGAAGGAGGCATATTATGGCGCTGCCTGAAATCATATTACCCAAATGGATGGCAAAAATCGGTACCAAACTTCCCGGCAAACCTCCACGCTTTGTTTTGGTCTCCGTATTGAATACCATGCTGAAAAAAGGTTTACTGCCTGCCGATATGGAACTTTTTACCGGAAGAAAATTCGAAATTGAAGTTTTAGATGCCGGTATCAAAGTGCGGTTTAGTGCCGATACGGAAAAATTCCTGGACGACAACTTCAGCGGTGCCCCCGATCTGAGGCTGGCGGCCAACGGTATAGACTTCATGCGCATGATGATGCGCGAGGAAGATCCCGATACCTTATTTTTCAACCGTAAATTGCAAATCGAAGGCGATACGGAACTGGGGCTAATTACCAAAAACTTACTCGACAGCGTCGAGTGGCCTTTCAGCGAATGGTTCCTGAAACGCAGTACGTCCACTTTGGATTGATTAATTTTGGTTGAACCAAGAACAAAGGCCGTCTGAATGTTTCAGACGGCCTTTTGTATGTTTCTTCCATACGGTTTTATCAAACATAAAAAAAGCGTACCTAGAAAGGTACGCTTTTTTTCAATCTAACTCAAAATTAGAATTTTGCGCCAGACTCATTTGCCATAAAGTCTACAGCTGCTTTAACTTCATCATCGCTCAGGCTACCATTGCCACCTTTAGCCGGCATAGAATTAAAGCCTTCGATAGCATGTTTGTGCAGAGTGTCTTTACCTTGTTTAATGCGAGGAGCCCAGTCTTCTTTTTTACCTACGACAGGAGCGCCTGGAATCAAACCGCCATGACATGTTTTACAGTTGGCTTCAAAAACAGCTTTACCATCAACTTTGGCAGAAGCCTCTTCAGGTTTAGCTTCAGCTGCTGGAGCTGCTTTGGCATCTGATGCAGGAGCGGCAGATGCTGCGCTGTCAGTTGCCGGGGCTGATGCTTCGGCTGCAGGAGCAGCTTGAGCAGGCTCAGCTTTTTTAGCAGGAGCTTTTTTACCGTCTTTGTTAGACATACCCCAAACATAAGCAGTCATGATGTGCAGTTTGTCTTTGTCGAGGAAGTGACCCCAAGCAGGCATTTGGCTGCTGCGACCGTTGGTAATGGTTTCGGTAATCGCTTTTTGAGTACCACCCCACAACCATACATCGTCAGTCAGATTCGGACCAAGACCTTGGATACCTTGACCTTTGTCGCCGTGACAAGTGAAACAGTTGGCAGGTGGGCCGCTAAACAGGGCTTTACCGCGTTCTGCACGTTCTTCATCGTATTGACCTTTAGGTTTAGAAAGAGACATAACATACTGTGTTACGTTTTTCACGCCTTCTTCACCCAAAGCAGGACCCCATGCAGGCATGGCGGCAGTACGGCCTTTTTCAATGGTTTCCTGAATTTTTTCAGGTTCGCCACCCCACAACCAGTCATCGTCAGTCAGATTTGGGAAGCCTTTAGAGCCTTTAGCATCTGAACCGTGACATTGGATACAGTAGGTATTGAAAAGGTTTTGACCAATGGCACGTGCTTCAGGATTTTTAGCCACTTGGTCAATCGGCATTTTGGCAAACTTAGCATAAACTTGGCCGTATTCTTGTTCGGCTTTGGCAACCTCTTCTTCATACTGACCGTGGCTAGTCCAGCCCCAGATACCTTTAAAGTCACCGACACCCGGATACATGACCAAATAGCCGATACCGAAAATCCATGTCAAGACATAAAGCCAAAACCACCAGCGTGGCAGAGGATGGTTATATTCTGAGATACCGTCCCACTCATGGCCTGTAGTTTGGACTTCTTCGCCTTTTTTAGGGCGTTTCACAACGTTTTGTGAAAGCAGAAGCCAAGCTAAGCCGATGAAGCTGAGCACGACGATAGCTGCAATGTATATATTCCAGAAATTACTGGTAAAATGAGATGTTGTGTTCATTCTTTTGCTCCGTGATCACGGACTTACTGTTCTCGCCCGTCTTTTTGAGACGAGTCTTTATCATCATTCTCGAAAATACTGCTCGCAGCATCATCGTAGCTTTTCTTATTGCGTCTATTAAACACAATATAAAGGACTAAAATAAAGCTGATAAAAACCCAAACAGTAAAAAGCGAGCGAGCCCAGTTAGCGTCCATGATGTTACCTTACGTTTTTCAATGCCAAGCCCAAGCCTTGCAGATAAGCGACGACAGCGTCCAGCTCTGATTTGTTGGCCAACATTTCAGGTGCTTTGGCAATTTCTTCATCGCTGTAAGGCGTACCTACTTTACGCAGAGCTTTCATATGCGCCACAGTTGCCTCGGTATCAACTTTGTTGCGAGCGAGCCATGGGAATGAAGGCATATTGGACTCAGGCACAACGTCACGTGGGTTCAGCAAGTGGATGCGGTGCCACTCATCAGAATAGCGACCACCGACACGAGCCAAATCCGGACCGGTACGTTTGGAACCCCATTGGAATGGATGGTCGTAAACAGACTCACCGGCAATAGAGTAGTGACCATAACGTTCGGTTTCTGCACGGAACGGACGAATCATTTGAGAGTGGCAGTTGTAGCAGCCTTCGCGTACGTAAATATCACGACCGGCCACTTGCAAGGCGTTGTATGGCTTCACGCCTGGCGCAGGTTCAGTAACTGCCTTGGAGAAGAACAGCGGGACGGCCTCAATCAGAAAGCCGACGCTGACAACAAGCAGGGTGAATACAATCAGTACACCAACTTTTTCTTCAGCTAATTGTTGCAATTTCATTTTGGTAGCCTATCTTTCTTATTATTAGTGGTGTTGGGTTTGAGAAACCGCAGGAATCTCAGCATCAACCGCTTTACCACTGATGGCTGTACGGTAAACGTTGTATGCCATCATCAGCATACCGCTCAGGTATAGAAGACCGCCGGCAAAACGAATCATGTAGTAAGGCATGGTACGTTTTACAGATTCGACAAAGGAATAAGTCAGTGTGCCGTCTTCGTTCAAAGAACCCCACATCAGGCCTTGCATCACACCGGCAATCCACATCGCGGCGATATACAGAACCACACCGATGGTTGCAATCCAGAAATGCGCTTCAACCAGTTTGGTGCTGTACATTTCGTTTTTACCGAAGAGGCGTGGGATCATATAGTAAACGGAACCGATGGTTACGAAGCCTACCCAACCCAATGCACCGGCATGAACGTGCGCAACAGTCCAGTCAGTGTAGTGGCTCAGAGCGTTAACCGTTTTGATAGACATCATTGGACCTTCGAAGGTAGACATACCGTAGAAGGACAGAGATACGATCAAGAATTTCAAAATCGGGTCGGTACGCAGTTTGTCCCATGCACCAGACAGAGTCATGATACCGTTGATCATACCGCCCCAAGAAGGTGCGAACAGGATCAAAGACAATACCATACCCAAAGATTGAGTCCAGTCAGGCAATGCGGTGTAGTGCAAGTGGTGAGAACCTGCCCACATATAAGTGAAAATCAAAGCCCAGAAGTGAACAACGGACAAGCGGTAAGAGTAAATAGGACGGCCTGCTTGTTTAGGTACGAAGTAGTACATCATACCCAAGAAGCCGGCTGTCAGGAAAAAGCCCACCGCATTGTGGCCATACCACCATTGAACCATCGCATCAATCGCACCTGCGTAAACCGGATAAGATTTCATCAAACCGGCAGGGATGCTGATATTATTGACGATGTGCAACAGCGCAACGGCCAAGATAAAGCCGCCGTAGAACCAGTTGGCAACGTAAATATGTTTGATTTTACGTTTGGCAATCGTACCGAAGAATACGATAGCGTAGGCAACCCACACCAGCGTAATCAAAATATCGATAGGCCATTCCAACTCGGCGTATTCTTTACCTTGGGTGTAACCCATAGGCAAGCTGATAGCCGCAGCCACGATGACAGCCTGCCAACCCCAGAAGGTAAATGCAGGCAACCAACCGCCAAACAGACGGGTATTACATGTACGTTGAACAACGTAGTATGATGTACCGATCAGACCGCAACCACCGAATGCAAAAATAACCGCATTGGTATGCAGCGGACGCAGGCGACCAAAGTGGAACCAAGGTCCAATTTCAGATAAATCAAGGGATGGAGCAAATAATTGGGCGGCTACGATTACACCGACCAACATGCCCACAATACCCCAAACTACAGTCATGATGGCGAACTGGCGCACCACTTTGTAGTTATAAGTTTGTGTGTCCATGGAAGTCTCCATAAATTATGGGTATAAAAAATTTTTATCTCACCCCAACCCTTACGTTTATGAAAAGCGCAATACGGCTAAGGCTCAAATTTTTCTAAATTTAACATAGACACCACAACATGCCAAGCAAAATTACATTCCATATTGCATAAAACCTTTAGTGAGAGATAATCTCATTTCTTTTATAATCAATAAATTATTTAAACATATCCAATAAATCGGACACAGCATTTTTTCAAGCCCCCTTTTTCGTACAAATTTATTGATATAGATTAAACCTAACCTTTAAAAACACTTATCATTAATAAACTTTAGCAAACTATACAATAGCTATGATTAATTACAAAATTACCCCCAACTTTCTGTCTCATGAATGGCACATCACCTTATCATTCACTCAAACCAATGATTCTGAAACAGAAATCAGCCTGTCAAACTGGGTTCCCGGCAGCTACCTCATCCGTGACTTTGCCCGCCACATCACGCACATCAGCGCGCGTTGCAACGGCAAAGCCCAGCCGCTAACACAAACCAGCAAAAACCATTGGCAAACCCCGGCCCTCAGTGGAGCGTGGGAAATTTACTACACCGTCTACGCATTCGACTTGTCTGTACGCGGCTCATTCCTCAGTACCGAGCGCGGCTTTTTCGATGGCGCGTGCCTCTTCTTAAAAGTACACGGACAAGAGGAACAACCGCACCAAGTCGAATTTCCTACCCTGCCACACACATGGCAGATAGCCACAACCCTGCCCCAAATTTCGGCGACCACTTTTCAGACGGCCTCATATACCGAGCTTATTGATCACCCCGTTGAAACAGGCATCATCGAATTCCTCGACTTTGAAGCACAAGGCATCCCCCACCGTATTGCATTAAGTGGTATTTACCCCGATTTCGACCGCGCCCGCTTCCTCGCCGATATTCAAAAAATCTGCGAAACCGAGTTGGCGATGTTCCCCACCCCTGCCCCGTTTACCGAATACCTTTTCCTACTACATCTGGGCGACAACCTCTACGGCGGACTGGAACACATCAGCAGCACCGCCCTACTCGCCGACCGCCACAGTCTGCCATCTTACGATATGGGCGAAGCCGACAAAGCCTATACCGAACTGCTCGGCCTCTTTTCCCATGAATACTTCCACGCATGGAACGTCAAATCCATCAAACCGGCCGTCTTCGCACCTTACAATCTCGACCAAGAAAACTACACCGAGCAACTTTGGGCATTCGAAGGCATTACGTCCTACTACGACGACCTCTTTCTAGCCCGAAGCAGAACCATCAGTCCCGAAGCCTACCTTACCCTGCTTGCACAAAGCATCACACGCGTACAGCAAACACAAGGCCGTCTGAAACAAACACTTGCCCAATCCAGTTTCAGCGCATGGGACAAGTTCTACAAACAAGACGAAAACAGCCCCAACGCCATCGTCAGCTACTATCAAAAAGGCGCACTGGCCGCACTTTGCCTCGACCTCATCATCCGTGAAAAAAGCCAAGGCAAATACACCCTCGACAGTATAATGCAGCAACACTATCGCGACTGGTGCGACACCCATCAAGGCATACCCGAAAAACACTGGCAATCCCGTTGCCAAGAAATGACCGGTTTAGATTTAGAAGCCTTCTTTCAGACGGCCTTATACAGCACCGAAGACCTTCCGCTCGCAGAATGCCTGCAAAGCGTAGGTGTCAAACTCGACTTTATCCCCCTGCCACGCCAGCATGGCGGAGCATTTGCAAGCGAACCCCAATCGGTTGCCCCCACCAACGATTTGGGCGCACGTTTCAAACAAAGCAGCGATCATGCCGTCCTGACTCATGTATTTAATGGCAGCAGCGCAGAAAATGCCGGACTCTGCCCGCAAGATAAAATCATCGCCCTAGGCGGCTATGCCTGCAACGACCTTGCGGCACAGTGGAGCAAACTGCCTATCGGCACGCGCACCACCATCCATTTCTTCCGCCAAGGCTTGTTGCGCGAAACCAGCATCACCGTCCAAGCAGCAGAAGCCAATACCGCCCTGCTGCACATTACCGATCGCCAAAAACTCGAAAACTGGTTGTACAATCATTAAATAAAACTTCAAACGGCCTACCACTTCCTAGGCCGTCTGAAATCTACATATCCATTTAATATAAAGAAAGGAAAAACTATGCCCATCCGTAAACTGACCGACACCCTCTATATCGCCCCCCAACTGACCGAAGCCGATGTCCAAGAAGCCGTACGTCTCGGCATCCAAACCGTCATCTGCAACCGCCCGGACGGCGAAGAAGAAAACCAACCGGCTTTTGCCGAAGTGCAAAACTGGTTTAAAGAGGCCGGCATCAACCAATTTTCCCACCAGCCCGTCGTCGCGCCTCAAATCAACGCAGCCGATGTCGCAGCCTTCCAAAATCTGTTGCAACAATCTCCGGCTCCCATTCTTGCCTTCTGCCGCACCGGTACTCGCTGCTCCCTGCTTTGGGGTTATCATCAAGTGCAACACGGCGCATCCGTAGCCGAAGTAGTTGCCGCAGCCGAGCAGGCAGGCGTCAATCTCAGCAACTTTGAAGCCCGCCTGCAAGAAGCCAAAGATAAAGGTCTGGCTTAATAATTAATTTATATAAGTAGCAGCCTTTAAACCAATCAGGCCGTCTGAAACCCATTCTTTCAGACGGCCTAATGACTTTTATTCACAATCAAACCTTATTTTTCATTTATTTCCACTATCCTAAAAATATATTTTCTAAATCAAGCCCGAATTGACCTGTATCAATATCCCAACCCTATTTTCATTTATAATGCCTTTCAATGCTTCAGGGCCAAGCCCGAATCCTCCAGTTTTCCTCTATAAGAGCCAGCTCTCTTATTAAATGATTTTTCTTTCCTCTTGATGTGTGTGTGTTTGGGTGTGGCCGAAAGCCACCCCCTTTTTTTTATACCTACCCCCTTTAAGGCCGTCTGAAAACTTTCAGACGGCCTTTCCTTTCCCCTCACAAAAATAGTATAAAATCCCCTTATCGTTCAAACCACAAACTCAAAATACCATGGTCAACAAACTCACTCCCCCTCCAAGCCTGCCCGATCCGCAAGACCTTCGTGCAGTTATCGCCTACAACATGCGCCTTTATCGTGTTAATCACGGCTGGTCGCAAGAAGAACTGGCACGCCAATGCGGACTCGACCGCACCTACGTCTCCGCCGTCGAACGCAAACGCTGGAACATCGCCCTTTCCAACATCGAAAAAATCGCATCCGCACTCAAAATCGCCCCTTACAAACTGCTTCTTCCGCCGCAAGAAATGCTCCGCCAAATGACCGAGCCTGCCGATACCCAAGCCTAATTCACAGCCAGATACCATCATGACCGCCGCCCAACAAGCCATCCAAACCTACTGGCAGCAAAAAGCCGTAGCAGAAACTGCCTACCGCCAAAACAACCGCCCTACCGCTTACTTCCGCGACCATATCGCTGCTGCCGAAACCCTGCTGCAAACCCTCTGGCAAATCCAATTCCCCGACAGCGACGACATCAGTCTCATTGCCATCGGCGGCTTCGGGCGTTGCGAACTCTATCCCCATTCTGACTGGGACTTAGCGATTATTTCCTCTACCCCATTTTCAGACGGCCTGCAACAACAAACCGCCCAATTTATCCAAACCCTTTGGGACGCACGCCTCAATCCGGCCATCAAAAGCGGCAGCATAGAAGAAATCCTCCAAAGCACCCAAAACGACATTACCGGCGAAACCGCCTTTCTTGAAGCACGCCACCTACAAGGCAATGCTAACCTTACCGCCCAACTTCTAAACAAACTCAACACACGCCGCGACACAGCCGCCTTTATCGAAGCCAAACTCCTAGAAATGGAGCAACGCCATACCAAATCCCAAGGTACGGGCGCACAACTCGAACCCAACATCAAAACCTGCCCCGGCGGCCTGCGCGATATCCACACCCTGATTTGGACAGCCAAAGCACAAGGCATAGACAGCAACCCCACCGCCCTCGTTACCGCCGGCGTCCTCACACGCACCGAAGCCGGCATGCTGGCCCATGGCTACCGCCGCCTCGCCAATATCCGCATTCATCTCCACCTTACCTCCGACCGCCCCGAAGACAGGCTGCTTTTCGACTACCAGTCCCAAGTTGCCGAAAGCTTAGGCTATACCCAACCCGACATCCGTGGCCGAAGCGAAGCCCTGATGCACACCTTCTACCGCGCCACCAAAGCCATCAAGCAACTCAACGGCATCCTCATTCCGGTTCTCAAAAACCATCAAACCTCCAGCCGTCCCCAACATATCCACCCCATTGACAGCCACTACAAACGCATCGGCCACCAAATCGCCTCCAACGACCTTGCCCTGTTCGAACAAAATCCCGAACACATCTTCACCATTATTCAAACCATGCAGGAGCAAAACATCACCACCATCGAGCCGCAAACCCTGCGTGCATGGTGGGCGGCCACACGAAAAATCAACACCCGTTTTACCCAAAATCCAGAAAACCGCCGCCGCTTTATCCAATTCTTCAAACACGGCACCGGCCTTACCCAAACCCTCCGTTTTCTCAACCTCTACGGCGTACTTGGCCGCTATCTCCCCGCATGGGAAAAAATCACCGGCCTGCTCCAACACGACCTCTTCCATATTTACCCCGTAGACGACCATATCCTGACCGTCGTCCGCAATATGCGCCGTCTCGCCATCGAAACCCACAGCCACGAAATGCCCGAGGCCAGCGCCATCATGCAGGCCTACCCACGACCACATGTCCTCTACACCGCCGCCCTGCTGCACGACATCGCCAAAGGCCGTGGCGGCGATCACGCCAAAGAAGGCATCAAAGACGCGCAACAATTCGCCGCCAACCACTACTACACCGAAGAAGAAAGCCACCTCCTCGCATGGCTGGTTGAAAACCACCTGCTCATGTCTACTGTTGCCCAAAAAGAAGACATCCAAGATCCCCATGTCCTCCAAGCCTTTTGCCGCCGTATTCCCACACGCGAATACCTCGACGCACTCTACCTGCTTACCATTGCCGACATCCGCGGCACCAACCCCAAACTTTGGAACACATGGCGCGCCAGTCTGCTCCAAACCCTCTACCACAGTACCGCCGCCGTTTTACACAGCAAACACCACGATCCCGAACGCCTTCCCAACCGACGTGAACAAGCCTCGACCGATCAGCTCACGCGCGCGGCCGTTCCCCTCAAAAACCAACAAAAACTCCGCCGCATCCTCGGCAGCGCATACTACGTCCGCCATCAGACGCGGGAAATCCTTTGGCACACCGCAAACCTCGCCTACGACACCGAAAGTCCGGCCGTCCGCAGCCGCATCCTTCCCCAAAGCAACAGCCTTCAAGTCATGGTGTTCATGCCCAATGGCGACCGCCTCTTCGCACGCCTCTGCCGCATCTTCAGCAGCCACCGTTTCGACATCCAAGCCGCCCGTGCCTTCATTACCGAGCACGACTACATCCTCGACACCTTTATCCTGCAACTTCCCGACAATCTCCCACCCGAAGAATATCCCGACCGCCAAAGCGCACTCGAAGCCGAACTCAACAGCTTCATCCACGGCAATACCACCGTCCAAAAACAAAGCGGCCGCCCACACATCAGCCGCCGCATCCGCCACATCCCCATTCCGCCTACCGTAATCATCACCCCCGAAGAAGATTATCCCGGCTGGCACACCATAGACATCACCGCCGTCAACCGCCCCCACCTCCTCGCCGACATCGCCGAGACCTTCTTCGCACACAACATCAGCCTGCGCTACGCCAAAATCACCACCTTGGATCAGCGCATTGAGGACAGCTTCATCACCTACAGCCCATCCCTACAAGACCCGCAAATCCAAAACACCCTAAAGCAGGCATTGGTCGAAGTCTTAACCCCATAAAGGCCGTCTGAACATCTTAAAAACATAGGGTGAGCATTTTTTGCTCACCCTAATCGCACCCAAAAATATAAACATCCTGAATATACCCTTCTCAAACACTCAAGAAATCCAAAACTTTAAAATTCACAACAGACCATTGCTCTGACATAAAACTACATTCTAAAATCATTACCCACAATGGATATAATTTCAGTAACAAATTTTCATTCACCTATTGCGCCAAATCCCCTTCAAAAATCTTTCCTTCCAAATTTTTTCCTTATCCGTATTCAAACAAAATACGCATAAAAAATAAAACCCATAAAAAACAAAAAAATAAAATCACAAAATATTAAACCCACCGATTAATCCATAAAAACACCGCCCATCTAAATCAATTAACATATTATTAACCAAGCCAAATTTCTGACAAAAAACGTCACATAACCAAACTTGCACACACTCTCTGTCACAAAAAACACAAAACTGACAAAAAACGTCAACCACCCAAATTCCCTAAAATCCTGAAACTTTCAAACAAAACCTCACAAAATCTAAAAATTAAAAAATAATCCCAATAAAAACAATAAACAAAAAATAAAAAATAAAATTTTTAACCAGTTTTCCACACTTGGCACACCGACTGCTTGTAACAACACATCCGATAAGGCCCAAGCCTCAAAGCAGCAAGCCCGACGGAAGCTGTATATTCCTTCTTACTTATGGTTTACTCATAATACATAGTGCCAAGCACATTACGGACTTTTTACTTAAACACAATTATTCACACTTTCAAACTGGAGTTTTAAACAATGAAAGCAATCCAAAAAGGTTTTACCCTGATCGAGTTGATGATCGTCATTGCCATCTTGGGCATCTTGGCCGTAATCGCCCTGCCTGCATACCAAGACTACACTATCCGCGCTAAAATTTCAGAAGGTCTGAGCTTGGCCGAACCTGCTAAATTGGCAGTGGCAGAAACTTCTGCTGCACTAGGCGGCTTAAAAGAAGTTAAAGGCACAGATGACAAAGATAGTAATACCGGTTATAAACTTCCTGCCCCTACTAAGTATGTATCCAGTATCAAAATTGCTAACGGTGGCGCAATTGAAGTTACAACTAAAGATACTGGTGCTACAACTAATCCTGTATTTAGGCTGAAACCTACCCAAGCCAATGCAGAATCTCCTGTTACTTGGGAATGTACTACTACTGGTGGTGAAACTAAACACCTTCCAGCTAACTGCCGAGCTGCCACACCTAAAGAATAATAATTATTTATACTAATATACCTAGATAAAAGCAAATCCCATAAAATTATTATGGGATTTGCTTTATAAAAATAAAAAAACTTAAAAACGATACGCTCAAATGAATACCCCATTTCAAGCCCAAAAAGGTTTTACCCTGATTGAGCTGATGATAGTTATCGCCATCCTCGGTATTCTGGTTGTTGTCGCCATACCCACTTATCAAAACTATACCGGTAGGGCGCAAGCCTCCGAAGCACTATACCTTGCCGATGACCTGAAAACCGAAATCAGCATCGCTTCAGCGGTAAATAACCGCCTGCCCAATGCAGACGATGTCAGCAAACAAGGCACAATCGGTGTTACCGCTCAACGCATCGGCGGCACATACATCCAAAACGGTGGCGTAACGGTAGAAGCAGATACAGGCAAAATCAGTATTCCTTTCGATAAAGGGCAAAACAAAGGCAAAGTCCTGACCCTGACCCCTTATCGAAATCATAACGATTCGACTTGGTTGCTCAACTGGCAATGCGGCGGAACACTGGATCCGATGATGGTTCCCGCCATGTGCCGTGACGACTCACACGGATAAGAACCAAGCATATACCCTAAGAAAAACACAAAAATACATTGCAAAGAAAACACCCCAAACAAAGCCAAATACAAACGCGGAAAGCGAACAAAGCAAAAGAATAAAACTCTCCAAAACAAGGTCCTTAAGAGCCTGAATGATCACATTACGAAAATAAATGCCGTCTGAAATCATTTTCAGACGGCCTCTTTATATCCAATCCTAATATGACATAAAACTTTGATCTTGATTAGTTTCAGACGGCCTTCATCTTTTCACAACTACATAAAACAAATTCGCAACACCCCTGATAAGACAATTTGTCGCACATCTGAACTCAATATATAATTTAACCATGCAAGTCTTTATTTTTAAGCATTTTTCATTTTCAAAACATACATTATCTACGCTGGGAGAACCATCATGCCTCATCTAAACTTGGACAAAACAGATTTAAAGATTCTGCAGGTTTTGCAGGAAAATGGGCGGTTGAGCAATGTTGAGCTTTCTGAAAAGGTGGCGCTCTCCCCTTCTCCCTGCCTGCGCCGTCTCAAACAGCTTGAAGATGCCGGCATTATTCAAAAATACGCAGCCCAGCTTTCTCCCGTATCTTTGGGCTTGGGCTTGCAGGCTTTTATCCGTGTATCGATTAGCAAGGCAAAAGATGCGCGCGAGGATTTTTCCGAATCTGTCCGCGCTTGGCCGGAAGTATTGAGCTGCTTTGCTTTAACGGGCGAAACCGATTATCTGCTCCATGCCTTTTTTACCGATATGAACGCGTTTTCCCATTTTGTTTTGGACACGCTGCTTTCGCACCACGGCGTGCAAGATGCGCAATCAAGTTTTGTGTTGAAAGAAATTAAAAACACGACTGCTCTGCCTTTGGTTCATTTGGTTCAGGATTGATGATTTGAAACCGATAAAGGCCGTCTGTTTTTCAGACGGCCTTTTAAATTCCAATGGTTTGCTTTCATGTCCATACACTTGTATACTTTTTAAGAATAATTCACATAAGCTTTTACTATGACTGACACCACCCATCTCGATAGCAATACTGTTTCAGAACATACCAAACAATGGCTGGAAAAAGCCGTTATCGGGCTGAATCTCTGCCCGTTTGCCAAAGCGCCGCACGTTAAAAACCTGGTTCGCATCGTTGTCAGCGAAGCCCGTCATTTGGATGGTTTCCTTGAAGACTTGGATCGTGAATTGCAGCTTCTGGGCAATACGCCCGCTTCGGAATTGGAAACCACTTTACTGGTTCATCCAACGCTGTTCCCTGATTTTGAAACCTTCAACCAAATGCTGGAAATTGCCGACGATGCCGTTGTAGAAAACGAATTGGAAGGCATTGTCCAAATTGCTCCGTTCCATCCCGATTTTCAATTTGAAGGCACGGAAGCTGACGACATCAGCAACTACACCAACCGCTCGCCCTATCCGACTTTGCACTTGATTCGTGAAGACAGTATTGCCAAAGCAGCTGAAGCATTTCCCGATGCCTCGGCAATTTTCGACCGCAATATCGCGCTGCTGGAAAAAATGGGGCATGAGGGCTGGGATAAATTAGACATTCCGCGTTGTCCATTTCCACATCACAAGCCGTCTGAAAACAAATAATTGGTGATGGGAAGATGGTTCGCTATTTATTGATTTTTTGCGGCGCATTGTCGCTCGTCTTGGGCATTATTGGCATTTTCCTGCCATTACTGCCGACTACGCCTTTCATTTTATTGACCGCCGCCTGCTGGGCAAAAGCTTCGCCGCGCTTTCACAATTGGCTGTATCATCACCGCCATTTCGGTCCGATCATACAAAACTGGGAAAATAACGGCGCAGTGCCGCGCAAGGCAAAGTTCTTCGCTATCGGCATGATGGCCCTTTCTTGCCTGTTTATGTTTTGGCAATTTCCAGAACGCTGGTGGATTGGTGCTGTATCATCAGTCTTCTGTAGCTGCGTGGCTGTGTGGATGTGGTTACGGCCGGAAGCATAAAATAAAACAGGTGGGCATTTTCGCTTACCTGTTTTTTATTTTCACACCCAATTTATCCATTAAAACAATCAGTAAGAACCCAAACACCCTATTCGACCCTCATTTTTCAGACGGCCTCCATTTATTCAATCAAATGTAAATTTTAGCTAAAATTAATTCAAAGCATTTTTTCGATAGTATTATTTCCGAGATTTCAAACTCCTGTTTCAAAACCATTTTTTTACTACTTTCAACTACGCCCATTGCTTTTATTTCTTTATTTGTATCAACATTTCTTTTGATTCCAATATTCTAAACCATCCCTTAACACTTGCTTTGCGTTATACTTTCCCCTGACACAACCGCGCAGTTCGTCTGGATATTTTCAGACGGCCTGAATATTTCACCGCCGTACTTTCTCAACGAAGTTCCTCACGGCGCAACAGAATAAAAAGGAAATACTATGCGCTCTCTCTCATTTTTACTGCTTCTTGCCGCCTTTCCTGCTGCGGCATCCGATTTTGACGGCTCATCCGCAAGCCTGCTTTGGGGTCTGCCGTTTGCACTGATTCTCTTGTCCATTGCACTCGGACCTCTGTTTTTCTCCCGTATTTGGCACCACCACTTCGGCAAAATTACAGCGTTTTGGACGCTGCTGTTTTTAACGCCGTTTATCATCACCTTTGGTTTCGGAGCCGGCGTACATACCGTTGCCCATGCGTTGGTTGAAGAATATATCCCCTTTATCCTGCTGCTTTTAGCGCTCTATACCATTTCAGGCGGTATTTTTGTCAGCGGCGATTTGCACGGTTCGCCCAAATTGAACACAATCCTGTTGGCAGTCGGCACGGCTTTGTCTTCCATCATGGGGACGACAGGCGCGGCGATGTTGATGATTCGTCCGCTTTTGAAAGCCAACCATAAACGCCACTACCGCGTTCACATCGTGATTTTCTTCATTTTCCTGGTAGCGAATATTGGCGGCGGTCTGACTCCTTTAGGCGATCCTCCGCTGTTCTTAGGATTCCTGAAAGGCGTAGATTTCATGTGGACGGTCAAACACATGCTGATGCCTGTATTGATTAGTTCTGTGATTTTGCTGGCCGTTTTCTACATCATCGACAGCCGACACTTCAACCGCGAACAAAGCGAACACCTTGCTCCTGCTCCTTCCGATAAAGAAGAAAAAGTCAAAATCTATGGCAAATGGAATTTTCTGTTACTGGCCGGTGTTGTCGGCGCGGTTTTATTGTCCGGCTTGTGGAAACCAAATCATCCGGGCTTTGAAATCTTGGGCAGCCATTACGCCTTGCAAAACCTGATGCGCGATGGCATTTTGCTGGCTTTGACCGCCGTATCTTGGATTATTACGCCCAAACAGGTACGCGCAGGTAATGAGTTCAACTTCGAGCCGATTGCCGAAGTGGGCAAACTGTTTTTGGGTATTTTCATTACCATTTCCCCCGTCTTGGCGATTTTGAAAGCCGGCGAAACAGGCGCATTGGCTTCCGTTGTTTCTTTGGTTCACGACGCGGCAGGCAATCCGATTAATGTGATGTATTTCTGGATGAGCGGCATTTTGTCGGCATTCTTAGATAATGCGCCAACTTATTTGGTGTTCTTCAATATGGCCGGTGGCGATGCCCAAGCCTTGATGACAGGCCACCTGTTCCATTCGCTGCTGGCAGTATCCATGGGTTCCGTATTTATGGGTGCGCTCACTTATATCGGTAATGCGCCGAACTTCATGGTAAAAGCCATTGCCGAACAACGCGGCGTACCGATGCCTTCCTTCTTCGGCTATATGGCATGGTCGGTGATTGTATTGGTACCGCTGTTTGCCCTGCATACGATGATTTTCTTCGTTTGGCAGCTCTTTTAAACTTAGAGGCCGTCTGAAACTCAGACGGCCTTTTATTTTCAGCTATATCATCAAATATAGCGTCTAAATATCAATCAGAGACCTTTGCAAAATTCCTTTCCCCCAACAGCCGAAACCTAAACACAGGTTTTCGGCTGTTTTTGTTTCGAATATC
>NZ_JBQCUB010000007.1:0-121054 GCF_051963655.1 Neisseria sp. P0001.S007
AAATTTTAACTAACTGTGTTATACTGTCTGCTTCGTTTTCTTCACCGCGTCAGCAGCGAAGAACCGAACTATACGCCTCACAATAAAATCAGTCAACACCTTTCGCAAAATTATTTTCAGAAATTTAACCACCGCCCTGTTTTAATAGGGTTTTTATTTTATAAAAAACTTCAACAACCTTTCTACACTATCCATACATACAAAAGAACACAAAACAAAAGCCGTCTGAATTGCTCTTTCAGACGGCCTTTTGAGGTTTCTATATCTATATTCTTAGTCGGCGAACTGTTTTTTCATTCGTTCGCGTCGCTCTTGCGCTTCTACGGACAATGTCGCGGTCGGACGTGCCAGCAGGCGTTTGAGGCCGATGGGTTCGCCGGTATCGGCACAGAAACCGTAATCACCTTCATCAATGCTGCGGATAGTCGCTTGCACTTTATTAAGAAGTTTACGCTCGCGGTCACGGGTGCGCAGTTCTAAAGCGTATTCTTCTTCTTGAGTAGCTCGGTCGGCAGGATCGGGAGCGGATTCGTGCTCTTGAAGATGGCCGGTAGTGGTGTTTGCATTTTCAATCAGCTCTTCTTGCATTTTAACCAGTAGTTCGCGGAAGAAGGCCAATTGGTCGCTGTTCATGTAGTCCTCTTCAGGACCATCCCAGTTTAAAATATCTTGTTCTGTCAGCTTTGCCATGGTGTCTGCTTTCGGTTTGTTGTTAATGATTTGGATGCTACGGGTTTGCTTTTATTGGGTTTGCTTTTATTGGGTTTTCTTAAATTTCCGTTTTGGAAATTGGGCGAATCATATCATGTTTTACCTATTCATTTGTTCCTTATATTTCGATTTGCACTTTTTTGCACTACCTTACATCTAAATGTATTAAAGCGCTTTTTAGGACGTTGTATTTTTGGTCGTTAATACCTGCTGCGCTTTCAGACGGCCTATTGAAGCAACCATAGGTTGGTTTGCTGGATAAGTTGGGGAAACCATCTGGCCAACCACAACCATAATAAGAGTGCCAACAAACTGCCTGAAAAATCGTATCGTCCTGCGCGTAAGAAGGAAAACGGTTTGAGCAATGGCTGCAGGATTCGTTCGATGGCATAAGTCAACGGCGAATAGCGACCTTGTATGCTGGACACCATTCTAATAATCAGACCGATAAATAATGTATAGGCCGCGGCTTTCAGCATATGGAGTGCGGCAAACCAGAAGTTTGCCAAAATCAGCTTATTACTGATGGACAGCGCCGGCGAGATGAAAATAATGGCGGTACAGGCAAGGTAGTACACCAGAAAACCTGCGGGCAGGCAGTACCAATCGGTTTTCTCGCCGGATGGAAATGCTTTTTGCCAAGGTTTGGTCAGCCAGCCTGTTGCCTGTATGCTGAATTTGAGCAGGGGGTGTTCTGCTGCCAATCCTGCGTATCGGAGCAAAAAGCGCGTGATACACAGGATGGCAATAGCGTCTGCCAATAATAAGAGCAAGTCGCCACGCATGTTCAGACGGCCTTATACTGTTGCGCCATTTCTTGCGAACGTTTGACGCAGGCTTCCACGCCCTGTTCGATGGCTTCGGCAACGTGACGGGCTTTGAAGGTTTCGATGGCTTCGTGTGTCGTGCCGCCTTTGGAAGTTACGTTTTGCTGTAATTGTGCGAATGCTTCGCCGGTTTGTTCGGCCAAAGCCACTGCGCCTTTAAATGTGGCGAGGCTCAGTTCGCGTGCATCTTGTTCGTTGAAACCTTGTGCCAAAGCCGCATTTTGGAGCGCGCCCAACAGATAGAAAACATAGGCGGGGCCGCTGCCGCTGATGCCGGTAATATTGTGGAGTTGCTCTTCCTCGTTCAGCCAAATGGTCGTGCCGACAGAGCGCATGATGCCGTCGGCAGCTGTACGGTCGGCTTCTGAAACGCCTGCATCGGCAAACATACCGGATACGCCCAAGCCGATTTTGGCCGGCGTATTGGGCATGATGCGTACGATACGGCGTGTGCCGCCCAGATAATGGCTGAGGGTATCGATGGACAAACCTGCCGCTACAGACAACACCAGCGCGCCATTCAAACGGATGTTTTGACAGGCTACCTGCATGTCTTGCGGTTTGACAGCGAGGATGAGGACGTCGTCCGCACTCAATTCGGGCAGGTTTTCAGAAGTGGCTACGCCCAATTCTTGCACCAGTTGCGCACGTCTTTCGGCGCCGCGTTCGACAATGTGGACACGATAGCCGTCTTGTTTGACCAAACCGCCTGCAATGGCAGTCGCCATATTGCCACCGCCTAAAAAGTAGATGTTCATAAATTTCCTTAATTTTTTAAATGAGATACATTTGCTGAGGTCGTCTGAAATACCGTTTCCATCATACCGACAAAATTTCAGACGACCTTTTCACCAACGGACGCTTTCGGGCAGTGATGTTCGGTATAAACCCTGTTTTTCCAAACAATCCAATCCTTCTTTTTTAAAAGTTTCCGCTAAAGGGCGTTTATCGCGGGTTTGCCAAGCTAGCCCGCAAGCTTCAAACTTTTTGATTTTCCTACTGAAATAATCATTAGCTGCGGTACGATAAGCATTATCGTCAATAGAATAATTCCCGTCCGCCAAACGCTTCCCGCGGAAATCCTCAATAGAAGGCGGCGGTTCGCCTTTAATTTCCCAAAAATCTATTGCTGCCGGCTTTTTGGGTTTGCACCAGCCCGATAAGGATTCACATTGATACCAGCCCATCAACCGACAACCCGTTAAGGTCAAACCAAGCAAAACGACCGAGATAATCTGTTTCATTGGCTGCCTTCTCCTTTTTGTTTTTGTTCCCGTCTGCCGAAAATCGCGCTGCCGATGCGGACATGGGTTGCGCCGCATTCTACCGCGATTGGCATATCTCCGGACATACCCATAGACAAAACATCTGCTTCGACGCCTGCCGCATTCAACTCGGCCAACAACCGCTGCATGGTATGAAACTGACTGCGCAACTCATCGTCGCTGCTGTCGGCCTTGGCCACACACATCAATCCGCATACTTTAATATTCGGCAACTTGGCCACTTCAAGGGCCAGCGCAATCGCTTCTGCGGGCGCTACGCCGTGTTTCGCCTCTTCCGCGGCAATGTTCACTTCAATACACACCTGCAACGGCGGTATTTCAGACGGCCTTTGCTCACTCAAGCGCCGCGCCGTTTTCAGACGGCCTATCGTATGCACCCAATGTGCGCGTTCGGCCACAAATTTGGTTTTATTAGACTGCACATCGCCGATAACGTGCCAAACAATATCCGGCAAATCGGCCAGCGTTTCCGTTTTTTCAAACCATTCCTGAATATAGTTCTCGCCGAAATCGCGCTGACCGGCCGCATACACTTCGCGGATGTCGTCTGCCGGAAAGGTCTTGCTGACCGCTACCAGCTTTACCGCATCCGCAGGCCTCCCTGAAGCCTCAGCCGCCTGTTCAACCGCCCGGCATACGTCCTGATAGTTTTGTTGCAATACCGACATGGTTTTCTCCTTTAACCCGTTCATCACTCGGCATTTTGAAAATTTTACTTGGTCGAACGGATTTATCTATTTAAAATAAAGCGATTTTATTATTCTAAACCAAAACAAGGCCACATTATGCAGATTACCGACTTACTCGCGTTCGGCGTGAAAAACAAAGCCTCCGACCTCCATTTGAGTTCGGGCATTTCCCCTATGATACGCGTACACGGCGACATCCGCCGCATCAACCTGCCCGAGATGAGCTCGGAAGAAGTCGGTACCATGATTACCTCGGTCATGAACGACCACCAGCGCAAGCTCTATCAACAGGATTTTGAAGTCGATTTCTCATTTGAGCTGCCTAATGTTGCCCGTTTCCGCGTCAACGCCTTTATGACCGAACGCGGCCCGGCCGCCGTATTCCGTACCATTCCGAGCACCGTTCTGACGCTGGAAGAATTGCGTGCGCCGCGCATTTTCCAAAAAATTGCCGAAAATCCGCGCGGTTTGGTCTTGGTAACCGGCCCGACCGGTTCGGGTAAATCCACCACGCTGGCGGCAATGGTCAACTACATCAACGAAACCCAACCGGCCCACATTCTGACCATCGAAGACCCGATTGAGTTCGTCCACCAAAGCAAAAAGGCACTCATCAACCAGCGCGAGCTGCATCAGCACACCCACAGCTTTACCAACGCCCTGCGTTCCGCCCTGCGCGAAGACCCAGACGTGATTTTGATCGGTGAGATGCGCGACCCTGAAACCATCTCCCTCGCCCTGACCGCCGCCGAAACCGGCCACTTGGTTTTCGGCACGCTGCACACGACCGGCGCCGCCAAAACCATCGACCGTATTGTCGACGTATTCCCAGCTGGAGAAAAAGAAATCGTGCGCTCCATGTTGTCCGAATCCTTGCGCGCCATCATTTCCCAAACCCTGCTGAAAACCCGCGACGGCAACGGCCGCGTCGCCGCACACGAAATCCTGATTTCCACACCGGCCGTGCGCAACCTCATCCGCGAGAACAAAATCGCCCAAATCAACGCCGCCCTCCAAACCGGTCAGGCCCACGGTATGCAAACCCTCGATCAAGCCCTGCAAACCCTTGTCCGCCAAGGCACCATCAGCCCCGAGCTGGCACGCAGCAAGGCGCAAAACATCGAAAACCTCTCTGTTTTCTAAACCATACCCAGGCCGTCTGAACCCCATCATCCCGTTTTCAGACGGCCTTTCAGCCTGACCGAATACCCGTTTTAAAGAGAATCATCATGAGCGACCTCGCCCCTCTGCACGACCTGTTAAGCGAAATGGTGCAAGCCTACTCACAAAAAAACCAAGCACCGCACATCCCCACCCCGGCCGAAATCGGCACGCATCTTCACCCCCTGCTCGACCGCATGTGTGAAGAGGCCGAAAAACGCAACGCATCCGACATCTTCATCAGCGCAGGCTTTCCCCCTGCCATCAAAGTCGGCGGCACCCTCACGCCCATGCCCCACAAAGCACTGACCGGCGCGGACACCGCCGCCATCGCCGAGTCCACCATGAACCCCGACCAGCTCGAAGCCTTCAACCGCGACTGGGAAATCAACTATTCCGTCCAATCGCGTAGCAACACGCGCTACCGCGTCAACGCCTACCACGAGCAAGGCCGCGTCGGCATGGTATTGCGCCGCGTCAGCCAAGACATTCCCGAGATGAAAACCCTCGGTTTGCCCGAAAAGCTCCAAGAGCTTGCACTCGCGCCGCGCGGCCTGCTTATACTCGCCGGCCCGACTGGTTCGGGTAAGTCCACCACCATGGCCTCCATGCTCAACTACCGCAACCAAAAGCTGCCCGGCCATATCGTTACCATCGAAGACCCCATCGAGTTTATCTACAAACCTTGCCGCAGCATCTTCACCCAGCGCGAAATCGGCATCGATACCGACAACTGGAAAACCGCCGTTCAAAGCGCCATGCGTCAAGCGCCCGACGTCGTCTGTATCGGCGAAGTCCGCAGCGAAGAAAGCATGGAGTACGCCCTCCAACTGGCTCAAACCGGTCATCTGTGCGTTTTTACCATTCATGCCAGTACAGCCTCCCAAACCATCGAGCGCATCATCAATTTCTATCCGGAAGACCGCCGCCAACAGGTTTTGATGGATTTGGCGTTAAACCTCGTCGGCATCATCGGCCAACGCCTCACCATCAAGAAAAACCGCCAACGCACGGCCGTTACCGACCTCCTGCTCAACACTCCGGCCATGCAGGACTTGATTTTCAAAGGCGAATTACTGGAAATCCGCGACCTGATGGCACGCTCCGGCAGCAACGGCATGCAGACGTTCGACCAAAACCTCTTCAACCTCTACGCACAGGGCCAAATCGAACTCAGCGAAGCCCTGCGCCAAGCGGTATCCGCCAACGATTTGCGCCTGCGCATTCAAATGCACGACGAGGGCAACAATACCGAACGCCTCTACGACCGCATCAGCGACCTCAACCTGATGACCTAATGGCGCAAGCCAAACAAGGCCGTCTGAACGGATGTGGAAACGAAATCAAGTATTTTCCCGTATCCGTTCAGACGGCCTTATCTCATTTAAAGCATTCTGAAATCAACTGAAAATCCTGTTAAAATCCAATCATTCACCTCATAACGAATAATAAACAACACCATTATGAAAACTCCGCCGCTCAAACCTCTGATCATTGCCTCCCTGCCCGTCTTCGCCAGCGTGTTCATCGCCGCCACCCTCGTTTGGCACTTCGATACGCCCAAGCTCGTCATGCCCTTCGTACTCGGCATTATTGCCGGCGGTTTGGTCGATTTGGACAACCGCCTCACAGGCCGTCTGAAAAACATCGTCATCACCGTTGCCCTGTTTACCCTCTCCTCATTGCTTGCCCAAAGCACCATCGGCACAGGCGTCCCCTTCATCTTGGCCATGACCCTGATGACTTTCGGCTTCACCATCCTCGGCACCGTCGGCCTCAAATACCGCACCTTCGCTTTCGGTGCGCTCGCCGTCGCCACCTACACCACGCTGACCTACACACCCGAGACCTACTGGCTGATCAACCCCGTCATGATTCTGTTGGGCACGGTCCTATACAGCGTCAACACCCTAATCTTCCAAATCATCCTGCCCCACCGCCCCGTCCAAGAAACCGTTGCCAACGCCTACGACGCACTCAGCAACTACTTCGATGCCAAAGCCGACTTTTTCGACCCCGACGAAGCCGCATGGTTGGGCAACCGCCAAATCGACTTGGCCATGAGCAACACCGGCGTGATTACTGCCTTCAACCAATGCCGCGGCGCACTTTTCTACCGATTGCGCGGCCAACACCGCCATCCTCGTACCGCCAAAATGCTGCGCTACTACCTCTGCGCGCAAGACATGCACGAACGCATCAGCTCCGCCCACGTCGATTACAGCGAAATGGCCGAGCAGCTCAAAAACACCGACCTCATCTTCCGCATCCGCCGCCTGCTCGAAATGCAAGGCCAGGCGTGCCGCAACGTTGCCGCCTCCCTGCGCAACAACAAACCCTACGCATACAGCAAACGCCTCGGCCGCGCCATGGAAGGCTGCCGCCAATCCCTCAGCCATTTTGCCGAGACCCATGCCGACAATGCCAACCTCCACAATATCCGCCGCCTGCTCGACAACCTCAGCAGCGTCGATTACCAACTGCGGCAACTGCAAAACGATGCGTCCCTTGCCGAAAACGACAACGCCGACACCCGCATTGCCGCCCTTGAAAACACCAAGTTCCGCAATATCGGCGAAACCGTCCTCAGCCAGCTCAATTTCGAATCCGGCGTCTTCCGCCATGCCACCCGCCTCTCCATCGTCGTGGCCGCGGCCTGCATCATTGTCGAAATCCTCCATCTCAACCTCGGCTACTGGATTCTGCTGACCGCCCTTTTCGTCTGCCAGCCTAACTACACCGCCACCAAAAGCCGCGTGTACCAACGCATTGCCGGCACGATTCTCGGCGTGATTGTCGGTTCGCTCGTCCCCTACTTCACCCCGTCTGTTGAAACCAAGCTCTGGATTGTCATCGCCAGCACCACCCTGTTCTTCATGACCCGAAGCTACAAATACAGCTTCTCCACATTCTTCATCACCATCCAAGCCCTGACCAGCCTTTCGCTTGCCGGTTTGGACGTGTACCACGCCATGCCCATCCGCATCATCGACACCATCGTCGGTTCCGTTATCGCATGGGCCGCCGCCACCTACCTCTGGCCCGATTGGCGTTACCTCACCCTCAGCCACACCGCCGCCCAGACCATCACTGCCAACGGCCGCTATCTCGACGCCATCCTCGACCAGCTGCAAAACGGCAGCCGCGACGATGTCGACTACCGCCTTACCCGCCGCCAAGCCCACGAAAGCACCGCCGCCCTCAGCAGCACCTTATCCGACATGAGCAGCAACCCGAAAAAATACCAAGACCGCCTGCAAGACGGTTTTACCCTGCTCAAAACCAGCTATGCGCTGACCGGCCACATTTCCGCGCTCGGCGCATACCGCGACCAAGTTCATCACGACGGCAGCGATACCTTCGCCCCATATGCCCGCCTGACCCACCACATCGCCGAACTCCTCAAACAAATGCCGCAGACCGAACCGGCCACCTTCGATGCAAGCATTGAAGCCATCCGACAGGAGTTTGCCGATTTGGAACAGACCGACAAAGAGCAGTCCCAACAAAACCAAATCCTCAAACACCAGCTCGACCTCATCATCCGCCAGCTTGCACCGTGTTATCAGGCATTGCACAGACAGTCGGATACGCAAACCGCCTAAACCGATAACACATTTCAACAAAATAAAGGCCGTCTGAAACCCGATTTGGATTTCAGACGGCCTTTATTCAGCCATCGATATTAAAACCGATTATGCGCCGCGTTTTTCCAAAGCAGCAACGGCAGGCAACTCTTTGCCTTCCAAGAACTCAAGGAACGCGCCGCCGCCGGTAGAGATGTAGCTGATTTGATCGGTTACGCCGAATTTGGCAATCGCCGCCAAAGTGTCGCCGCCGCCGGCAATCGAGAACGCATCGCTTTGGGCAATCGCTTCGGCCAATACTTTGGTACCGCCGGCAAATTGGTCAAACTCAAACACGCCGACCGGGCCGTTCCATACAACCGTACCGGCAGCTTTGAGCAAATCGGCCAAAGCAGCGGCGGATTTAGGGCCGATGTCCAAAATCATGTCGTCTTCGGCAACGTCGGCAATGTCTTTCACCACTGCTTCCGCATCGGCGGCAAAGGCTTTAGCGACAACCACATCGGTCGGCAGCGGAACAGAACCGCCTTTGGCCGCCATTTTCGCCATGATTTTTTTGGATTCTTCCACCAAATCGTGTTCGGCCAAAGATTTGCCGATGGCTTTGCCTTCTGCCAGCAAGAATGTGTTGGCAATACCGCCGCCGACGATCAGTTGATCAACTTTGTCGGCCAAAGATTCGAGGATAGTCAGTTTGGTAGACACTTTGCTGCCGGCAACGATGGCAACCATCGGATGAGCCGGTTGTTTCAGGGCTTTGCCCAAAGCGTCGAGTTCACCCGCCATCAACACGCCGGCGCAGGCAACCGGTGCGGCTTGGGCAACGGCTTCAGTCGAAGCTTGGGCGCGGTGGGCGGTACCGAATGCGTCGTTGACGAACACGTCGCACAAAGAAGCGTAGGCTTTGCCCAGCTCCAAGTCGTTTTTCTTCTCGCCTTTGTTGATGCGCACGTTTTGCAACATCACGACATCACCGGCGTTCAAAGTCGGTTTGTTTTCACGCCAGTCGTTCAATACTTTCACGTCTTTGCCCAACAGTTTGCCCAAATGCGCGGCAACAGGCGCTACATCGTCTTCAGGATGGAATTCGCCTTCGGTCGGACGGCCGAGGTGGGTCATCACGATCACAGACGCGCCGTTGTCCAAGCAGTATTTGATGGATGCGAGCGAAGCGCGGATACGGGTGTCATCGCTGATGTTGCCGTCTTTAAACGGTACGTTCATATCGGCGCGGATCAGAACGGTTTTGCCTTGAACATTTTGTTCGGTCAGTTTCAAAAATGCCATGATGATTCCTTTGTGATGGTTGGAAACGGGAATGTTTGGGATTATCCGCGAATGAGGCGCGACGGTAAAGATTGGCAACGGCCGCGCTTGATGTGAATCAGCAGATAACGCCGCAGGCCGTCTGAAACATTCGGCCAATCTTTGCAGATTTCCGCTATACTTTAGCGATTGATTTTCATTTTACGGATTGAACCATGTTACGCCGAATTGCTTTAATGCTTGCCTTCGCGCTGCCTGCCGCTTCATGGGCGCAGACGCTTTCTGAAACCCTGCCCAACGGTCTGAAAATCATCGTCAAAGAAGACCACCGCGCGCCTGTGGCCGTTTCGCAGATTTGGTACAAAATCGGCAGCGTGGATGAAAAACCGGGCAAAAGCGGCCTGAGCCACGCTTTGGAACACATGATGTTTAAAGGCACGAAAGACGTTCCCTCCGGCGAGTTCAACCGCCGCGTGTCCGAGCTGGGCGGGCAAAACAACGCCTACACCAACCGCAATGAAACGGTGTATTACGAAAACGTCGCCGCCGCCAACCTGCCCGAGATTCTGAAGCTCGAAGCCGACCGCATGCACAACCTCAACTTCAGCGACAAAGAATTCCTCAACGAGATGAACGTCATCCGCGAAGAACGCCGCCAACGCACGGAAGACACGGCCGACGGCAAAATGTGGGAACAAGCCTATCTTGCCGCCTTTACCCAACCGTCTATGCGCGCCTCCGTCATCGGCTATATGAAAGATTTGCACACCCTCAAAGCCGACGACCTGCGCGCGTGGTACAAACAATATTACGCGCCCAACAATGCCGTATTAGTCATTGTCGGCGATGTCGATGCCAAACAAACGCTTCAGACAGCCGCCAAACTCTTCGGCGATATTCCGGCCAAAGCCCTGCCGCCGCGCAACAAACTCAATACCGAACCCTATTTGCGCAAACCTGTTACAGTCAAAGCCACTTCTTCGGTTACACACCAGCCGCTGATTGCCATCAACTTCCGTGTGCCGAAGCTCCAAAAACTCGATGACACGATGCCTTTCGCCCTCGACGTCCTCTCCGATATTTTGGCAGGCAACGCGTCCAGCCGTTTTGACAAAAACCTCGTGCGCGGCAAGCAAACCGCATTGAGCGCAGGAACGCATTACGACATCATCAGCCGCGAAATGCCGCTGTTCAGCGTAATAGCCATGCCTGCCGAAGGCGTTAAAGCCGATACTCTGATTACCCAATTGCGCCAAGAAATCAAAGACATTGCCGACAACGGCGTTTCAGAAGAAGAATTGCAGCGCGTCAAAACCCAGGCAGCGGTCAACGAAATCTACGCCAAAGACTCCATGTCTTCCCAAGCCTCCATGATGGGCCGCCTCGAAGCGCGCGGTTTCCAATATACCGACGAACAAGAAATCCACCGCCGCTTACAGGCAGTCAGTGCGCAAGAAGTACAGGCCGCCGCCCGAATGTTGACCGACGAGCGCATGAGTACCGTCATCATCGAGCCGCAAAAACCTGCCGCCGCGCCAAGCAAAAAAGCTGCCAAACGCCGATAAACATCAGGCCGTCTGAAAGCCCATACCCTTTCAGACGGCCTTAACAGAAAGCCACAACATGAAACCCACCCTGCTCGCCCTTGCCCTCCTCCTGCCCTTAAGCGTCCAAGCCGCCACCGACATCCAACGCTGGCGCAACCGCGACGGCACCCAAATCCTCCTTGTCGAACGCCACGAAAACCCCATCATCGACCTTGAAGTCAGCTTCAAGGGCGCAGGCAGCGTCGCCAATCCGGACGGCAAAAGCCAAGTTGCCGAATTTACCGCCGCCCTTCTGACCGACGGCACCCAAGAGCTGGACGAAGAAGCCTTTAATGCCGAAGCCGACAACATCGGCGCACAAATCAGCAGCGACAGCAATGCCGAAAGCGCGTCCGCAGGCTTCCGCAGCCTCAGCAAAGCCGACATCCGCGACAAAGCCGCCAACTTGCTCAACCACTCGCTAACCCGTCCACGCTTTGACGAAGCCGTTTTCCGCCGTCGTCAAATCCAATCCATTACCGGCTTGCAACAACAAGAAACCACCCCCGACTACACCGCCACGCGCGAACTGACCAAGCTCATCTATCCGAACCACCCCTACGGCAGTGGCGCAAACATAACCGTCGACAGCCTCAAACAAGTTAGTCTGGACGATATCCGCGCCTTCCACCGCACCCACTATGGCAAAGACAACGCCATCGTCGCCATCGTCGGCGACCTCAACCGCAAACAGGCAGAGCAACTGGTCGAACGCGTCCTCAAAGACCTGCCGGCCAAAGCCACCGCAACCCATGCCATCCCGCCCGTTCCCAAACAAACCGCCCAACGCCGCGACATCCCCTTTGCCGGCACACAGGCACAAGTCCTGCTCGGCACCTCCCTCTTCAAACGCCACGACCCCGACTACTACGCCCTCGTTGCCGGCAACTACATCCTCGGCGGCGGCGGTTTCGACAGCCGCCTCATGAAAGTTTTGCGCGACCAACACGGCTACACCTACGGCGTATACAGCAGCCTCGCCCCAGCGACAGAAGAAGGCACGTTTGCCGTTTCCTACTCCACCCAAAAGAAAAACACCAAAGCCTCACTGGCCGATACCCAAGCCGTCATCGAACAGTTTATCGCCGAAGGCCCGACCGAAGCCGAACTGAAACAGGCCAAAGCCAACATCGTCGGCAGCTTCCCCCTGCGCTACGACTCCAACGACAAACTGCTCAACTACCTGAGCCTGATCGGCCTCTACGACCTGCCCAACGACTACTTGGAAGCCTACCCTAAAGCCATCAACAGCCTGACCGTCGAACAAGTCCGCGACGCATGGCAACGCCGCGTTAAATTCAAAGACCTCAACACCGTCGTTGTCGGCGCAGAATAAAACGCTTTAAAACAACAGGCCGTCTGAAAGATTTTTCAGACGGCCTGTTGTTTGACAATTATTCAGATTACTTATGCACTATGATACAATTTCTTACTTTTTAACTATTAATCATAAAAGGGGTTTTCATGAAAGTATATAAGATATTTAAAGATTCAATAGGCCAATATGAAGCGGTCAAACAAGGCTGGTCTTGGCCTGCATTTTTCTTTGTAGGCATTTGGGCATGCGTGAAGAAAATGTGGGGGTTGGGTATCATCCTTATTATTCTATCTATAATTTTAAGTTTTTTTAATTTTGGAGCTGAAAAACTGGTAAGTATGGACCCCGCCTTCGCAATCTTTCTCCCCTTTCTATTTCTTATTGGTATTACCATTAGAATCCTAATGGGTGCATACGGCAACAAACTGCGTGAAAAAAATTTGATAAGCCGAGGCTATCAGTATCAAAAAAAAGATACTGAATTTATTATTGCTCAGAATCCTCAAATGGCCATTATTCAGTATATTTCCAAATACGAAAAATAAATCGGATTCTTAAAACATAGAGGCCGTCTGAAACCTGTTTCAAGGTTTCAGACGGCCTTTTTTAACCGGTTTATTGCTTATTCAACCGTTACTGATTTAGCCAAATTGCGCGGTTTGTCCACATCTGTACCGCGTGCGAGGGCGGCGTGGTAAGACAGGAGCTGCACGGGGATGGTGTGCACAATCGGCGAGAGTATGCCGACATGGCGTGGGGCGCGGATAACGTGCACGCCTTCGGTGGCGTTGAAGTTGCTGTCGAGGTCGGCGAAGACAAAGAGTTCGCCGCCGCGTGCGCCGACTTCCTGCATGTTGGCTTTTACTTTGTCCAACAGGCTGTCGTTCGGGGCAATCACGACAACAGGCATGTTCTCATCCACCAAGGCCAACGGGCCGTGTTTCAACTCACCCGCAGGATACGCTTCGGCGTGGATATAGGTAATCTCTTTCAGCTTCAATGCACCTTCAAGGGCGATTGGGAAGTGGATGCCGCGACCCAAGAAGAGTGCGCTGGTTTTCTTGGCAAATTTTTGCGCCCAAGCGGCGATTTGCGGCTCCAGATTGAGAGCGTGCTGAATGCTGCCCGGCAGTTGGCGCAATTCTTCAACGTATTCACGCGCTTGTTCGTCAGAAACCAGGCCGCGCTGTTTGCCCAAGGTAACGGCCAGGCCGAACAGGACAACCAGTTGGGTCGTGAACGCTTTGGTAGAAGCGACGCCGATTTCTGCGCCGGCGCGTGTGTACAGTACCAACTCGCTTTCACGCGGCAGGGCGGATTCCATCACGTTACAAATAGACAGGCTGTGTTTGTGTCCCAAGGATTGCGCGTATTTCAGGGCTTCCATGGTATCCAAGGTTTCGCCGGATTGGGAAATGGTGATGACCAGTTGTTTCGGATCGGCAATCACGTCGCGGTAGCGGTATTCGCTGGCGATTTCCACGTCGGTCG
Source organism: Neisseria sp. P0001.S007 (assembly GCF_051963655.1). Taxonomy (NCBI): domain Bacteria; kingdom Pseudomonadati; phylum Pseudomonadota; class Betaproteobacteria; order Neisseriales; family Neisseriaceae; genus Neisseria; species Neisseria sp. P0001.S007. The sequence continues at coordinate 13,923 of NZ_JBQCUB010000007.1, forward strand.
GCACTTTGGCGATGGATTCGAGCCAGTATTTGGCGGTCAGCGCGGCATAGTAGGACGTACCGCAGGCAAGGATTTTGATGCTGTGGATGTCGTCGAATACTTCGCGTGCATTCGCGCCGAAGTTTTCAGGTTCAAAACCGCCGTCCAAGAAGACTTCGGCAGTATCGGCGATGGCGCGGGGTTGTTCGTGGATTTCTTTTTGCATGAAGTGGCTGTATGGGCCCAATTCCAAAGAAGCCAAAGACAATTCGGACATTTTAATCGCGCGTTCGGTTTGCGCACCGGTTTTGTCGAGCAGTTTTTCGATGCCGTTTGCGTTCAGCAGGGCGATGTCGCCGTCTTCCAAATAAGCGATGCGGCGGGTAAAGGCGATCACGGCGGATACGTCGGAAGCGATAAAGGTTTCTTGGTCGCCCAAGGCCACCAACAGCGGGCAGCCCATGCGCGCAACAACCATTTGTTCAGGGTTGTCTTGTGCGATAACGGCAATGGCGTATGCGCCGTGGAAACGGGCAGTCGCGGCTTGGACGGCTTCAAACAGTTTGCCGCCATTTTGTGTGTATTCGTGGTTGACGCTGTGGGCGATGACTTCGGTATCGGTTTGCGATTCGAAGGTGTAACCCAAGGCTTTGAGGCGTTCGCGTTCGGCTTCGAAGTTTTCGATGATGCCGTTGTGGACAACCGCGATCATGCCGCCGGAAATGTGAGGGTGGGCGTTAGGCTCGGTTACGCCGCCGTGGGTTGCCCAACGGGTATGGCCGATGCCGATATGGCCGAACACGCCATTTTCGCGTGCTGCATCTTCCATCAGCTGCACACGGCCGACACGGCGGACGCGTTTGATTTTGCCGTCCATGTTGACGGCGATACCCGACGAATCGTAGCCTCGGTATTCAAGGCGTTTGAGACCATCGGTCAGAAAATCGACTACATTGTGATTGGCGCGAATAGCACCTACGATACCGCACATATAAGTTCCTTAGTATCAAAAGTTTGAAAAAATGACTGCTGCTCCGGCTCCCGAAAGCGGCAGTCGGAAAACGCCGTTTTATATTCATTGAAACGGCAAATCTGGGTTTCAGACGGCCTGTTGTTTCTCAAGGCCGTCTGAAAACAAATAAAAGACCAGCCTTACTTCTTATCGCCTTTTTCCGGACGCACCCAGCCTTCGATGACGGTTTGGCGCGAACGGGCGAGGACGAGTTTGCCGTCTTCGCAGTTGCGGGTAATCGCACTGCCCGCGCCTGTCGTCACTTTGTTGCCGAGGGTAACGGGGGCAACCAGTACGCAGTTTGAACCGATGCGTACTTCGTCACCGATGACGGTTTTGTGTTTGTTCACGCCGTCGTAGTTGGCAATAATCGTGCCGGCGCCGAAGTTGGTTTTGCTGCCGATCTCGGCATCACCGATGTAGGTGAGGTGGTTGGCTTTGGTGCCGTTGCCGATGGTGGCGTTTTTGACTTCGACGAAGTTGCCGATGTGTACGTCGTCGGCCAGTTTGGCTTGCGGACGCAAACGAGCGTATGGGCCGATTTGGTTGTTTTCGCCGACTTCGCAACCTTCAAAATGGGAGAATGGGGCGATTTTGGTGTTGGCACCGATTTTGGCGTTTTTGATCACGCAGTTGGCACCGATTTCGACGTTGTCGCCGAGTTCGACTTCGCCTTCGATGACGACGTTGACGTCAATCACGACATCTTGTCCGTATTTCAGACGGCCGCGTAAATCGAAACGCGCCGGATCGCGCAGGGTCACGCCTGCTTTGAGCAGTTCTTGCGCCTGCTCGGTTTGGAAAATACGCTCGAGTTCGGCCAGTTGGAGTTTGTTGTTCACGCCTGCGGCCAGATGGGAGGCGCGGACTTGGACGGGATGAACTTTGATACCGTCGGCAACGGCTTTGGCGATGAGGTCGGTCAGATAGTATTCGCCTTGGGCATTGTTGCTGGAAAGGCTGTTCAACCAAGCTTCGAGTTTGGCGTTGGGCAGAACCAAAATGCCGGTGTTGATTTCTTTCACGGCTTTTTGGGCGGCATCGGCGTCTTTTTCTTCGACAATGGCGGTTACGCTGCCGTTGCTGTCGCGGATGATGCGGCCCAAACCTGTCGGGTCGTTGGGCACGTCGGTCAGCAGGCCGACTTCGTCGCCTGCGGCTTCGAGCAGGGTTTCGAGGGTGGCTGCGTCAATCAGGGGGACGTCGCCGTACAACACCAGCGTGCGGCCTTCGGCAGACAGGTGCGGCAGGGCGGTTTTGACGGCGTGGCCGGTACCGAGCTGTTCGGTTTGCTCAACCCAAACGACATCGCGTTTGACGGTGTCCAAGACTTGCTCTTTGCCGTGGCCGATGACGACGCAGATGTTTTGCGGATTCAGGGAGGCGGCGGTGTCGATAACGCGCTCAACCATGGGAAGGCCGCCGATGCGGTGCAGCACTTTGGGTATTTTGGAGTACATGCGCGTGCCTTTGCCGGCGGCGAGGATGACGATATTTAAAGCTGTCTGAGCCATGATACGGTTTCCGTTGTCGTTGTTTGAGGCCGTCTGAAAAGTGGGGCAACAAGTGTTGATTGTTTTTCACTCCGTTTCAGACGGCCTTGGGGATATTGTTATTCGGTTGCTGGCTGTTGGTTGGCAAATTGCGGTTTTTGCCAGTGCTGGCCGCGTTCGCCGTGTTCAGCGTGATCCGCTTGATGGGATTGGACGGCGCGGCGCTCTGGGCGGAACTGGTTGTAATTCATGTTTTTAGAATAAGTACCGTCCTGATAAACGATAGGCGTGCCGTTAGCATATTTTTGGCGTACGGCGGTACGGCCGGATTCGTTGGTGTAGGTTTCCCAAGAGCAACCGGCCAAAACGGCGGCGGCGGTCAGAATTAAAGCGAGTTTATGCATGATGTTGTCCTTGTTTTTAAATGTCGGCAATACCGTGTATTGTACTTGTTTTTGCAAAACTTCACGGCAGTTTTGTGCAAACTTCAAGCAAACCCTGCATATCTTTCGCTATGCCGTCGGCAAATGGCAGCGGATGGGCCTTTTCGCCGTACCAAACGGTCTTCATGCCCAAGGCTTTGGCTTGGTGCAGATTGTCGGCGCTGTCGTCCACCATAATGCACTGTTCGGGTTTGACGCCCAACAGGCGGCAGACGTTGAGATAGGCCTGCGGATTAGGTTTGTAGAGCAGGCCGAAGTCGTCCGTGCCGAACAAGCCGTCAAAATGCGCTTCCAAGCCCAACGTTTCAACCAATGCGCGGACATAAAACGAAGGCCCATTGGAAAATACGGCTTTTCGCCCTTTCAGACGGCCTAAAACATTATCAGTTCCATCCATACCCTCCACCTTTACCAAAATTTGCTTAAGTGGATGACTTTCAAGCAAAAATTCATCGATATCAACTTCGGGATGGTGGATTTGCAAACCAGCAAGCGTCGCGCCGTATCGGTGCCAATAATCTTGGCGCAGTTGGGAGGCGGCTTCTTCGGAAAGCTTCAGACGGCCTGCCATGTATTCGGTCATGGCGCGGTTGATGATGTAGAAAATGCCGGCTTCGGCATTGTGCAAAGTATTGTCGAGGTCAAACAGCCAAACGGGGGAATGATTCATATCGTGCCTTGATATGCAGATTTTGTTATGATATTTCGTATTTTACCCGCACAAAGGAAAGAGAATGAAACTGAAATTGTCCGCAGTGGCTCTATTACTGGCCTCGGCAAACCTGTACGCCCAAACCGAAGTACGTCTGGCCGTGCACAAATCCTTCAGCCTGCCCCAATCCGTCATCGCGCAATTTGAAAAAGCCAACGATGCCAAAGTGTCCGTCATCAAGGCAGGCAGCGGCAACGAAATGCTCAACAAGCTGATTTTGAGCAAAGCCAACCCGATTGCCGATGCAGTTTACGGTTTGGACAACGCCAACATCGGCAAAGCCAAAGCCGCCGGCGTCCTCGCCGCCAGCCAACCCAAATCCGCACCCGTAACCGCCTCCCTGCCCGATGCGCTGGCCGTCGATTACGCCTATGTCGCCATCAACTACGACAAAAAATGGTTTGAACAGAAAAAACTGCCCCTGCCGCAAACCCTGCAAGATTTGACCAAACCGGAATATAAAAACCTTCTGGTGACCCCGTCTCCCGCCACATCCTCGCCCGGCCTCTCCTTCCTCTTGGCCAACATCGGCGGCATGGGTGAAGAAGGCGCGTTCAAATGGTGGGCGCAAATGCGCCAAAACGGCGTGAAAGTCGCCAAAGGCTGGAGCGAAGCCTACTACACCGACTTCACCCAAAACGGCGGCGCCTATCCTCTCGTGGTCAGCTATGCCACCAGCCCGGCGGCCGAAGTCCACTACTCCAAAGGCAAATACAGCACCCCGCCCACCGGCAACCTCTTCCTCAAAGGCGGCACATTCCGCCAAGTTGAAGGCGCGGCCGTTTTAAAAGGTGCGAAACAACCCGAGCTGGCGGCCAAACTGGTGAGCTGGCTGCAAAGCGGAGAAGTGCAAAAAGCCCTGCCTGCCGAAATGTGGGTCTATCCGGCAGTCAAAAACACACCGCTGCCCAAAGTATTCGAGTTTGCCCAAACCCCGAAACACAGCGATTCCCCCAACCGTGCCGACATCAACACCAAACAAAAACAATGGGTGAGCCGTTGGAGCAAAACCGTTTTACGTTAAACCGAAAAACTTAAAAACACATCAAGGCCGTCTGAAAAAACAAATCATTAGTTTTTCAGACGGCCTTGTTTTACAATGACCTTTTAAACAACTTCACACGCACACACAATTATGAATTTCGATCTTCAAGTCCTCTCTTCGTTCTCCGGCTGGGAACAACTCGCCCAAACCGGCATGTCTTTCGGTACCAACCTGCTGGCCGCCTTAGCCATCTTCTTTATCGGCCGCTGGGTCGCCACGCGCGTGGTGACACTGATGAAAGCTGCGCTGATACGCGCCAAAGTCGATAAAACGCTGGTCAGCTTCCTCGGCAACGTCGCCAACATCGGCCTGCTGATCCTCATCATCATCGCCGCACTGGGCAAACTCGGCATCCCGACCACTTCCGTTACCGCCTTGATCGGTGGCGCAGGCTTGGCCGTGGCTTTGTCTTTGAAAGACCAACTGTCCAACTTCGCCGCCGGCGCACTGATTATCCTGTTCCGCCCATTTAAAGTCGGCGACTTTATCCGCGTCAACGGTTTTGAAGGTATCGTCCGCGAAATCAAAATGGTGCAGACCTCTTTGAGCACGCCGGACAACGAAGAAGTCGTCCTGCCCAACAGCGTGGTCATGACCAACAGCATCACCAACCGCTCTTCCCTGCCCCTGTGCCGCGCCCAAGTCGTTGTCGGCGTCGACTACGCCTGCGACTTGAAAGCCGCCAAAGCCGCCGTATTGAGAGCGGCAACCGAGCATCCATTATGTGTTCAAACCGAAGAACGACCTGCCGTCGTATACATTACCAACCTTGGCGACAGCGCCATCGAAATTACCCTTTGGGCGTGGACGCAAGAAGAAAATCTCGGCCCGTTCCGATTCGCTCTGAACGAGCAAGTAGTTGAAAACCTGCGCGAAGCCAACATCAACATCCCATTCCCACAATGTGATGTCCACCTCATTCAGCCGAAAGACTGATTTCAGCTTTCAGGCCGTCTGAAACCCGGCAGGTCAAACGCCCGCCCCATTCCACCCTTTTCTATAAGGAGCCGCCATGTCCCATCTGCAAACCATCGCCGAACACCTGACCAGCCGCCGCCAAACCGTTACCTGCGCCGAGTCCTGCACCGGCGGCCTGCTTGCAGGTGCGCTGACCTCCCTCTCCGGCAGCTCGCAATGGTTTCACCAAAGCTTCGTCACATACAGCAACCAAGCCAAGCAGGAGCGTCTCGGTGTCATGCCCGATACCTTGCTGAAACACGGTGCGGTCAGCCGCGAGACCGTCTATGAAATGGCACGCGGCGCAAAGGCCGTGGCGCAGGCAGATTATGCCTTGAGTATTTCCGGCATCGCCGGCCCCGGCGGCGGCAGCGCGGCCAAACCGGTCGGCACAGTCTGGTTCGGCCTGGCCACGCCCGAAGGTTCGTTTGAACAAACCGCGCTTTTCACAGGCGACCGCGAAGCAGTAAGGGCGCAAGCCGTCGAATACGCATTGGCTTTCTTGGCGGAACATTTGGTTTAATAGAAAAAACACAGGCCGTCTGAAATCTGGAAATCAGGTTTCAGACGGCCTTTTTATCTATTCAAACCATCGGCGGATTTATACGCCCAAAAGCTCTTTGCCGAGGAAGCTGCCTTTTTCGACACCCGGCAGGACGAAGAAATAGCCGCCGCCAAACGGGCTGATGTATTCCTCCAGCGGCTCGCCGTTGAGCAGGTTTTGCACGAAGATGAAGCCGTCGGCAAGGTTGGCCTGATAGCAGATGAACACCAAGCCGACATCAAGTTGGCCGTTGGCGGCTAGGCCGCGCGAGTAGTTGAAGGCGCGGCGGTAGAGCAGGTGTTTTTTCATGAACTCAGGATCGCGCGGATTGGCAAGGCGCATATGGCTGTCTTTGGGCGTGATTTTGCCGTCGGCGTCTTTGGCGAAATCGGCGGTGTCGCCTTCTTTTTTACCGTCCATGGGCGCACCGCTGTATTTGCGCCGGCCGAAAATATCGGTTTGTTCCTGCATCGGGGTGCGGTCCCAAAATTCGACAAAGTGGCGGATGAGGCGGACGGCCTGATAGCTGCCGTTTTTCGCCCATGCCGGTTCGTCCAAGCTGTTGGCGGCAACGCCCGTCCACAGAACTTGATCGGCGACTTTGGGATCTTCGACTTTGGGATTGCCTGAGCCGTCGCGGAAACCTAAAAGGTTGCGCGCGGCAATGGCGCCGGGTTCGGCTTTAGGGAGCCAACCGTCTATGCTCCAGCGGATGACGGCAAACTGGGCGGTGTTTTTGATGATGTCGCGCAGGGCGGCTTGGCAGGTTTCGGGGGAGAATGCGCAAATTTGCAGGCTGAGGTCGCCGTCGCACCAAGATTTTTGGAGTTTGTCGTTGGGGAAGTCGCGCATTTCCTGCAGGTGTTTCGGCTTTTTGTCTTTGAGGCCGAAACGGTCGTCAAAGAGGCTGCTGCCGACGCCGACGGTAACTGTCAGCCCGTCGGGGCGGAATTGTTTGCCGAGGATGCCGCTGCCTGCTGGCGGGAGCTTGTCATCGCCGTCTTGGTATTCGCCACCTTGGGTGAGAAATTCGATGCGGGCGGTCAGGGCGCGGAACAGGTTTTCAAGTTGTTTGGCGTCTTTGGCGGTAACGTCAAAGGCACACATGATGCCGAAGAGCTGGTGTGGCGTGACGATGCCTGCCTGATGCTCGCCATAGCACGGATAGGCCAGCTCGGAATGTTGGTTGTTTTGGGTTTCGGCGGCGGCTTCGCCTTGTTTTTTGCCGGCAAAATAACCGGCAACGCCGATGGCGCCGGCGGCAAGGGCAGTTTTGAAAAGGGTTCGTTTTTCGGGTTGTGCCGGTTGTTTGTTTTGGCTCATGGTCTGCTCCTTGGCAGGGAACGGAAAGATTGCAATCGTGTGAAGTAAGGTCGGTTTTCAAGCATATTTGTGTGGGCGACAATAAGATTCAGACGACCTTTCAATATCCAAAGGCCGTCTGAAAACGCGTTATCTTATTTCAAACCCAAAATACCGCGCAGTTTGGCCAAGTCTTCTGCCAAGGCATTAATCGGCGCCTGCAGGGCTTTGCGGTCTTCTTCGCTCAGTTTGTCATACAGCTCGAAACCGTTCGGGGTTTTGTATTTCGCCAAAATGTCTTCAACCTGTTTGAAGTTGGCATCGGTTTTTTCCAACAACGCTTTGTCTTTGGCTTCGATCAGCGGACGGAACAAATCAACGATTTTTTTGGAGCCTTCCACATTGGCTTGGAAGTCGCTCAAGTCGGTATGGCTGTAACGGTCTTCTTCGCCGCTGATTTTGCTGCCGGCCACTTCTTCAATCAGTTCGGACGCGCCGCCGACCACCTTACCCGGAGGGAATGCCAATGCGTCGATTTCTTTTTGTAGTGCTTCGACATCGGTCATCAGTTTGGCTGCAATTTCCTTCACGCCGGATACGTCTTTTTCTACCCAAAGGGCGTGTTCGATACGGTGGAAGCCGGTAAATCCGGCATCTTTCGCACCGTCTTTGAAGTCGTCTTCACGCGCATCGATGACGGGGTCGAGTTCGCTGAAAAGCTCGGCAATCGGTTCGATACGTTCGTAATGGACGCGGGTGGCGGCAAACAGGGATTTGGCCTTTTCAATGTCGCCGGCTTTAACGGCTTCGGTAAAGGTTTTGGTTTTCGCCACCAGCTCTTTAACCTCGCCTTGAACGTAAGCTTTATAGTCGGCGAGCGGTTGGGACAGTTTTTCCAAATCCGCTTCGTTGGCAGTATCTTTGAAGCCGCTGTCGGTAACAATCAGCTTACCGCGCGGATTGGTCAACAGGCCGCAAGTCATTTCATATTCGCCCGGCAGCAGGGTAACGGTCATTTTGTCGGATAAACCCGGGGCGATGTTTTCACGCTCGTCCACCACCATCACGCCTTTCAGGATTTCCCATTCCAGCTTGCGGCCGCTGTCGTTTTTAATATTGAACACGACTTGGCCGCTGGGGACGGTCAATTCCATTGGTTCACAAGCAGTATCGTTCACGCCGATATTGACCGAACCGTCGGCATTGGCGGCAGCGGATGCGCCTGAAGCGGCAGGCGCGGCTTTTTCGGCTTCAGGCGGCTGACACGCGGTCAAACCCAGAGCCAACATTACGGACAAAGCAGTCAGATTGAATTTTTTCATTTTCATTCCTTTTTATTTAGTTAACGTTTTTGCTGGCGCACTGCCGCGCAAAAACCAAATCATGACGGGAACCAGATACAGCAGCCAAATCAGGACTTCGCCTTCGGTTGGGTGGTCGGTATAGCCGAAGAAACCGCCGAGCAGCACGCCTAAAGGGCTGTCTTCATGCAAATATTTCGATGTGTCGAAAGCAATATCCTGCATCACATTCCATACGCCGGCCTCATGCAGCGCGCGAAACGAACCAGCCAGCAGACCGGCCGCCACCACAATCAAAAACGCGCCCGTCCAACGGAAAAACTTCGCCAAGTTCAGGCGCATACCGCCCTGATAAATCAGCGTACCGATGACAACCGCCACCAACAGCCCCAACACCGCGCCTATCGGCATAGACCATGTCGGGCTTTGCTGGAACACGGCCAGCAGGAAAAACACGCTCTCCAACCCTTCACGCGCCACAGCCAAAAACGCCATGCCGACCAAGGCCCAACCCTGGCCGCTGCCGCGGTTCAAGGCCGACTGAACAGAATCCTGAAGATGCTGTTTCATCGAACGTGCGGCCTTTTTCATCCACAAAATCATGTACGTCAGCATGGCCACGGCCACCAGGCCGATGGCGCCGACCACCAATTCCTGTTCTTTTTGCGGAATCTCGCCGGTAGCGGAATGAATGCCGTAACCAATACCCAAACACATGACCGAAGCCAAAAACACGCCCAGCCAAACCTTCGGCATCAGCTCGCTGTGTCCCGACTGTTTCAAAAAACTGGCAACAATGCCGACGATCAGGGCGGCTTCGATGCCCTCGCGCAGCATAATCAATAAAGCAATCAGCATAAAAAACTCTAAAGTGAAATGTTCATTTGTTAACGCATTTATAACGCTTTATGCTTAATAACGCAAATTATTTTTATTTTTTAATAACCCCATATTTATTAAGATTTTTTAAAATAAAATAACGGACGTAATCAATAAAAACTAAAAGGCCGTCTGAATAAGGCCGTCTGAATTTTATTTTTTCAGACGGCCTTAATTTATCTAAGCAATTGTAAATAAATAATAAAAAAGTTCCATAGTATAAATTTCCCTATCAGTGATATTTTCAGAATTTATCAAATTTAAAAGGTTGATTTACAACAAAAATTAAAACCGCCTTATCTTTTATAGTTGGCATATTGCTGGTGCAATCAGCAATCCATGACATAACAAACGCATAACAAAGGAACCCTCCTATGCCACGTTTAAAACTCCACCAAATCGCTTTGGCTTTGGCCGTTTCTGCCGCGCTGACCGCCTGCGGCGAGAAAACGGCTCAAACAACCGAAACCCCTCAAGCAGCTTCTGCCGCGAGCGGTGCCGATGCTGCCGCAAGCACCGCCGCTGTTTCGGCCCCTCAAAATTCTGCCGATGTTTCTGCCGAAGACAAAGCCCTGTTGGAACGCGCGCAAGCTACGTTCAAACCTTTGCCTGACTTAGCCGAAATGCAAAAAGTCCGTCCGTTTACCGAAGAACAGGTCAAACTCGGCCAACAACTTTGGTACGAAAACCGCCTGTCCAAAGGCAACACCGTCAGCTGTAACTCTTGCCACAACTTGGCAACTGCCGGCGTGGACAACATGCCGACCAGCGCGGGCCACAAAAGCCAATTCGGCGGCCGTAACTCCCCGACTGCCCTGAATGCCGCCTTGTTGGGCAGCCAATTCTGGGACGGCCGTGCAGCCGATGTGGAAGAACAAGCCGGCGGCCCATTGCTCAACCCTGTTGAAATGGCCAACGCGACCGAAGCCGATGCCGCCGCAAAAATCGCCGGTATCCCTGAATACCAAGAGAAATTCAAAGCCGCATTCCCTGAAGACGGTGCGGTTTCCTTAAAAAACATCACCACCGCATTGGGCGCGTTTGAACGTACCCTGCTGACCCCGACCCGTTGGGACGACTACCTGAAAGGCAACGTATCTGCCCTGAGCGAACAAGAACGCAAAGGCGTACGCGCATTTATGGACAACGGCTGTATCGCTTGTCACAACGGCGTCAACTTGGGCGGTACCATGTTCCAAAAATTCGGCTTGGTGGACGGTCCTTACTGGAAACACATCGACGATCCTAAACACGACAAAGGCCGTGCGGACGTAACCAAAAAAGCCGAAGACGAATTCTTCTTCCGCGTTCCCGGCTTGAGAAACGTCGAACGCACCTACCCATACTTCCACAACGGCAGCGTTTGGGAACTGGATAAAGCCGTCAACATCATGGCGAAAGCTCAATTGGGTAAAACCCTGGCTCCGGAAGACACTGAAAACATCGTTGCCTTCTTGAAAGCCCTCTCCGGCAATGTTCCGGAGTCTGCCCGAACCATGCCTGAGCTGCCTGTATCCACCGATGTCAAATCCCAACCTGATAACAAATAAGGTTTAGCACAAAACAAAGGCCGTCTGAAAATCCGTTTCAGACGGCCTTTTTGTTGCCGGCCATATGGGCGCATTTGTTTCACGATTCCACACAATATGGTAATCTTGAGCCGATTTTCACCATACATCCGAAAGGAACATCATGAGCCTGATTATTGAAGACTTGCAAGAAGGCCACGGCAAAGAAGCCGTCAAAGGCAAAGAAATCACCGTACATTACACCGGCTGGTTGGAAGACGGTACCAAATTCGACTCCAGCCTCGACCGCCGTCAACCGCTGACCATCACTCTGGGCGTCGGCCAAGTAATTAAAGGTTGGGACGAAGGCTTCGGCGGCATGAAAGAAGGCGGCAAACGCAAGCTGACCATTCCTTCCGAAATGGGCTACGGCGCACACGGTGCCGGCGGCGTAATTCCTCCACACGCAACTTTGATTTTTGAAGTCGAGCTGCTGAAAGTGTACGAATAAGCATTTGACGCTTCAAAAGACCGAGGCCGTCTGAAATCCGAAGTTTGGTTTTTCAGACGGCCTGTTTTTATCAAGATTCGGTATAATGCCCTCTTTTACAAGCAAACCATTTCCCAAGGAACCCCCATGCTTTTACCCGAACAAGTCAAAACCCTGATTGAAGGCGTTACCCCTTGCGAACACGTCGAAGTCGAAGGCGACGGCCATCACTTCTTCGCCGTAATCGTTTCCTCCTCATTTGAAGGCAAAGCCCGCCTCGCCCGCCACCGCCTGATTAAAGACGGCCTCAAGCCGCAACTCGAAAGTAACGAATTGCACGCGCTGTCGATTTCCGTTGCCGCCACTCCGGCCGAATGGGCGGCCAAACAGGCTTAATTTGGAATCAAACAAAAAGCCGTCTGAAAACTTTTCAGACGGCCTTTTTCATACATACTGAAATTGAAGAATATTTAGTGTATTACAACCAAAAACGAATTAAACTTGGTTTAAAAGGATTGAGCCCAGTGCAATACCGAGCTCAATATTTAAGTTAACTAACCTGTCCAACTTTTGGGGGGCAGATCAAAGTGCGGTCAGTTTTTGAGAGCTTTTAAAACGCTTTAAAAATTGACCGCACTTTATATAGATGTTTTAAATTATATATCCATTAACTCATAAGAAACATTTCCTGTTTCTAGCAACTCAACAAATACTCTTTTAATAAAATCAAAATCTGTTATAACTTCACTTGCTGGAAAAGGTTCTCCCATAAAATCAACCAATCTTGGAACTCCAGTAAAATCGGACTTAGACCTAATCAAAAACTCCCCGTTATCCCCGTATTCAAGTAGAGTAAATAAATATCTCTCACCATCTGATTCCATCCTTAATTCAGATAAGCCTACTTCTGGTTCAGGTATAACTTCTAATCTAACGTCAGATCTATGATTCTTTGTGCTGTTAAGCATAAATAATATTTTATCTTTACCAATCTTAGATGCCATATCCCTATCTGCCAAAGTTATCCATTCACCCTCTTCTGATTTATATGCACATGAAAAAAATAATAAGCTATTTTCCATTCTTATTTTCCTTTATTGATGTTTGCCCTTGAATCCAAGTATAAGTTCTCAGTTTGTTCTTATCATCAACAGCATGAACAGTGACCGATTTTAATCCTGCTTTTTCTGCTGCTGATGCAATGTCTTGACGACAATGCGTACATACATCACGCCCTTGGACATGGATCACCATATTTTTTCCTTTAGTCACACCTTTTTCATAAGCTTGTTGAATTACACCTATTTCAGCATGTGCATCTCGCATATTAGCATTTGGATAAGGTGAACCGTTCTTTTGAGGTTTTTTATTTGCCACATTCTCTGCAATTAAAGTCAATTTATTAGGGTCTGAAAATCTATCCCCTTAAACAGCGCAGGCAATCGATATAAACGCCAAACCGCATTCGACAACACGCAATCGCGGTGTCAACCTTACCGGCACAACCGCCAAACTAGCCCTGCCGTTTCGGGAAAAACTGCACCACGTTCTCCCCTTGCGGCAACATCAATTTTTTCACGGCATGGCCGTATACGGTTTCAAGCGTGATGTTCAGACGGCCTTCGTCGGCAAAAATCTTATCCACACATTCCTTGGCCGCTTGCGGATTGCTGAACTTCAACGCATTCCACAATCCCAAGGTTTCCATGTCCTGCCAAAACGTCCCGGCTTTTTTATAGCTCAACTCAAGCTTGGCCGTGTCGGTTACCGGATCGTAAAAGCCGTTGTCGGCGAGCATATCGCCCAAGTCGTGCATATCAATCAGCGTGGGCGCTTCGCATTCGATGCCTTCATGGTTCAGACGGCCTGTCAGCTCGCTCAGGCTGTCGCGGCCAAAGTGTGTGAAAAACAATAATCCGTCGGTTTTCAAAGCAGCGGCCCAGTTTTTCAATACCGGCAAAATATCGTCGGCGCGGCTGAGGCTGAGGTTGGCCCACAACATATCGGCGGATGCTTCGGGCAACGGCGCGGTCAGGGCTTGGCAATGCTGCGGGATGGTTTTGCCGGTCAGCTTCTGCCAGAAACCGCCTTTGCGTGCGGCGGCGGCGGTTTTCAAAAAGTCGGCATTCGGATCGTATTCTTCAAACACGGCGTCGGGATAACGCGCGGCCAGCAGGCTGCGGCTGATGTCGGCATCGGCACCAATCAGCATGATGCGTTTGGGTGCATTGCGGACCAGCTGCAGGCGCTCGTCGGTGTCTTGGGCGAGATGGCGGTGAATCTGCCAGCGTTTGTCTTGTTCGGTCATGGTGGGTCGTGTCAGCGGGCTTTGCCCGGCAATGTTTTTATGGTTTAAGTCTGTTTCAGACGGCTTTTTCGACAAAATTGCGGTAGGTTTCGGCAAATTCGTCGGCATGGCTTAAAAAGGGCGCATGTGCGGCTTTGTCGATAAGGACCAGCTCGCTGTTGCTTAAATGGCGGTGTAAATATTCGCCCATGCGCGGCGGCGTGATGGCGTCTTTCTGTCCAAACACCAGCAGTGACGGCGTTTGAATAAGCGGCAACAGCGGACGCGCGTCGGCATGGTTGACCGCTTCAAGCGCGGCCTGTAAGGCGGAAGGCGTGCCGCAGCGCGCCAAATCGGGCAATACCCGGTTTAAGATTTCGCCGGAATGCGGCGTGTGCAGGAGTTGCAGTTGTAGAAACTGTTTAATATGTTTGGCATAATCCTGCTGAAATGCGCCGACCATCTTGCCCAAGGCAGGTTGTGCCAAGCCTTCTGGATAATCCGTGTCGGCAGTCAATCGGGCAAAACTTGCCGTCAGGCAGAGCGATTGGATTTTGTCGGGATAAAGCGCGGTCAAATACAGGGCAACCAATCCACCCAGCGACCAGCCAAGAATGTGTGCCGGCGTGTCGATTTGTCCGGCAAAGGTTTCGGCAACGGCGGCAATATCAAACGGTTCGGTAAAAGGCGCATCGCCGTGTCCGGGCAAATCAAGCGCGCGGACGTCCCAACCGGCAGGCAGGCGCGGTATCAAATCGTCGAATACATGGCGGTTCGCCGCCCAACCGTGTATCAGATAAACTTTTTTGGCGGAGTGTGGCATGAATGTTCTTTCTTGGTGGCGCAGTTTGAAACAGCTCAATGCGCGACGTTGCGTATTATGCCACGATTCCGTTTCAGACGGCCTTTGCCGAGGCTGCGCAAACGATTTGACGGAATATTTTATCGACGCGGCACAAAGCTGCCCTTTGTGTTTCCGCCATGTCGCAGGCGGGGCAGTGTGCGGCAGTTGTCAGAAAAAGCCGCCCGCATTTGATAGAATGTGGGCCTCGCTGTATTACGAACCACCCGTCAGCAGCATGATACGCGAGCTGAAACACTTGGCCGATTTGGGCATGAGCCGGCCGTTGGCGGATTTGATGGGCCAAAACGCACCGGACTGGCTAACGACGGAACACTTCGATTTCGTCCTGCCCATGCCTTTGAGCAAAGAGCGGCGGCTCAAGCGCGGATTCAACCAAAGCGAGGTGTTGACGGATATTTTGGCAAAACGCTACGGCTGGACGCTGCTGCCGCGCCACGCGGTTTTCAGACGGCACGGCGAGCCGCAAAGTACGCTGAAAAGCGACGAACGTCGGCGAAATATCAAGAATGCATTTAAAATCAAAACTGAATTGCCGAAGGCGTGTAATATTCTGTTAATTGATGATGTCTTTACCACCGGTTCGACTTTAAACGAATTGGCGAAAACACTGAAAAAATCAGGCGCAGGTAAGATTTTTTGCTGGAGCTTGGCGCGGCCGCCAATGAAAAAATAGCTTAAAGTTTTTGACACCCATGGAACATTTCGGCATTATGCCACTCTATAAGTGATTGATTTATATGTTTACCATAGTTTTGTACCAACCCGAAATCCCGCCCAATACGGGCAATATCATCCGCCTGTGCGCCAATACCGGTGCCGATTTGCACTTGGTCAAGCCGCTTGGGTTTCCGCTGGATTCGTCCAAAATGAAACGCGCGGGCTTGGATTATCACGAGTTTGCCAAACTGACGGTACATGAAAATTTCGATGATTGCCTCAAGGCCCTTGAAGGCCGTCGCATTTTCGCGCTGACCACCAAAGGTTCTACCCGACCCGACGAAGTTTCCTTCCGCGAAGGCGACGTGTTGCTGTTCGGTCCCGAAACGCGCGGCCTGCCTGCCGAAGTTCTCGACAGCCTGCCTGCCGGACAAAAAATCCGCCTGCCGATGATGCCCGACAGCAGGAGCATGAATCTTTCCAATACCGTCGCCGTTATTCTGTTTGAAGCATGGCGACAAAACGGTTTTGCCGGCGGCGTATAACAGGCCGTCTGAAACCGCTGCGTTATCAACTCAAGAACGGAACCCGTTTTGACTTTTACCAAAAAAACCCTCCTTTCCTTAGCCGCCGCCACCATCGGCGTCCTTTCCATCAATGCCGCCGTTGCCGACAGCGTGGTCCGAGTCGAAAAACTGCATCCTTCTGCCAACCGCAGTTACAAAGTTGCCGGCAAACGCTACACGCCGCTGACCAAAGTTTCCTCTTTCAGCCAAACCGGCAAAGCCTCATGGTACGGTAGCCAATTCCACGGCCGTAAAACTTCCAGCGGCGAGCGTTACAATATGAACGCCCTCTCCGCCGCCCACAAAACCCTCCCTATTCCCAGCTACGCACGTGTGACCAATATGCAAACCGGCAAAAGCGTCATCGTCCGTGTCAACGACCGCGGCCCTTTCCACGACAACCGCGTCATCGATGTTTCCAAAGCCGCCGCCCAACAATTGGGTTTCATCAACCAAGGCACGGCCAACGTCAAAGTTGAACAAATCATCCCCGGCCAAACCGCCGCTCAAACCATTATTACCCCAAACAACAAAGAATTTTTTGTTGATTTGAAATCCTTCGGTACCGAACGCGAAGCACAGGCTTATTTGAACCAAACCGCACAAAGCCTGCCATCCGACAGCAAAATCACGCTTGAAAAACGCAACTACGAATACGTTGTCAAAATGGGTCCGTTCAGCAGCCAAGAACGTGCCGCCGAAGCAGGCGAACGCGCCCGTCATCTGAACCTGGCATCCGCCATCTGATTTCGTCCGCGTTACCGCTGAAGTTTGATACAATACAAGGCCGTCTGAAACCCGATTGCAAGGTTTCAGACGGCCTTTTTTAATCACAGGGGAACACCATGATCAGCAGGCTCACAGGAAAATTGATTGAGAAAAATCCGCCGCAGGTCGTTATCGACGTCAACGGCGTCGGTTATGAAGCCGACGTTTCCATGCAGACTTTCTACAACCTGCCCTCCGTTGGCGAAACCGTCCATCTCTACACCCAGCTTGTTGTCCGCGAAGACGCGCATTTGCTGTTTGGTTTCGCCTCAGCCGAGGAACGCGCCACCTTCCGCCAACTGGTCAAAGTCAGCGGCATCGGTGCCAAAACCGCATTGGGCATTTTGTCGGCCATGAATGCCGACGAGCTGGCGCAAGCCATCGCCGAAGAAGACGTGAAACGCCTCTCCTCCGCCCCCGGCATCGGCAAGAAAACCGCCGAACGCATGGTGTTGGAACTGCGCGGCAAACTCGTATCCCATACCGTTTCAGACGGCCTGTTTGCCCCTGATGCCGTTGCCGACGAAAGCCAAGACATCATCAACACTCTGCTTGCCCTCGGCTACAACGAACGCGAAGCCAAAGCCGCCACCAAAAGCATTCCCAAAGGCACGGGAGTCGGCGAAGGCGTACGCCTGGCCTTGAAAAACCTGCTCAAATAAGGCCGTCTGAAACATGAAGGCATTGGCCCTGAGCATCACCCTCTTTCTAAGTGCGTGCGTCTATACCGAGACTCCGTATGGGCGCACCGCCGTCTTGGACCTGCCCGTCCACTCGCAAACCACCGTCAACAAAACCGTGACCATCAACGCCCCGCCGGGAACGACCGTCATCTATCAAGACAGCGAACCCGTCCGCAATTACCCGGCCTATCCCGTTTATCCCCGCCGGGTTTATCGTTATCGATAAACAACGCTGACCGTTTGAAACTATAGGTTCAGACGGCCTGTTGAGAGACCAACCATGAAATACATCCTTCCCCTGCTTTTACTCCTGAGCGCCTGCACACCGGACACCAAGACCACGGATGCCGCATCCGCCCCCAAAACACACGGCTTTGCACACCGCCTGACCGAAGGCGAAAAACTACTGACCCAAGCCCTCATCAAACAAGACCTCGCCGCCTACTTCAAACACGAAACCGGCGGCGCATTTGCCGAACAAGCCCCCTTATTCTCGGCCCAGCAACTTGCCGAACAGAAAAACATCCCCAAAAACGATGCCATCGGCGTTTACGGCAAAATCATCAAAACCCAAGGCCGCACCGCCTGGCTGCAAACCGACAAGCAAACCCTCAAACTCGATTTGGCCGAACCGCTGCAAGAAGCTCAAGGCGAAGTTACCCTCGTCTGCCAACATGAAAACACCACATTCCAAGACTGCCAAACAGAAGAAAACTTCGCCCGACGCTTTACCGAACAAATCTTCTCGGCGGTCGAGTCCGGACGCGTATCCGCCCAAACAGACGCACCGGCCGAAGAAATCATGGCCGGCCGCCTCATCCCGTTTTTAAGTGCCGCCAGCGACTTTACCGGCAACTTCAAAGCCTGCGCCACCACCATGACCGAATACTGCACCAGCCGCCTGGCACGCGAAATGCCCGAATCCGCAGTCCGCAAAAAAGCACAGGAATTGGGTTTGACCGAAATAGCATTTAAAAAGAAAAAATAAATATTTAGGCCGTCTGAACCCTATGGCGGCTGTGTTATAATCCGCACCTCATACAGGTCGGACAGACAGTCGCCGCGTATCGCGTAAGGCATACGGGGAGGAAAGTCCGGGCTCCACAGAGCAGAATGCCGGCTAACGGCCGGGCGCGGCAACGCGACGGAAAGTGGAACAGAAAGCAATACCGCCGATGATTGCCTTCGGGCAAAACAGGTAAGGGTGAAAAGGTGCGGTAAGAGCGCACCGTGCATTTGGTAACAAAGCGCAGCAGGCTAAACCCCATTCGGAGCAAGACCAAACAGAACGCAATGACGCTGCTCGCCGAGCGTTCGGGTAGGTTGCTTGAGCACACCAGCAATGATGTGCCTAGAGGAATGACTGTCCGCGACAGAACCCGGCTTACCGTCCGAGCTGTATGTCCCCATACCGCGGCAGGTTTTTAAAACCTACCGCATTTTTATAGAAATAAAAAGGCCGTCTGAAACCTGAATCTTGGTTTCAGACGGCCTTTTTTTAAACCGCTGTTTATGGACGGTATTCCGGTTTCATGCCGTTGGGCAGGAGCTGCCATACATAGCCGGTGGTTTTCATTTTGCCGGCCACTTCGCCTGCTTCGTCACCATAACCCCAGAAATAATCCACACGGACCGCGCCTTTAATCGCGCTGCCGGTATCTTGCGCCATAATCAGGCGGTTGAGGGCTTTTTTGGTGGTCGGATGGGCAGTGGCGACAAATAATGGTGCGCCAAGCGTGATGTAGTGGCGGTCGATGGCACCGGCGTATTCGCCCATCAACGGCGTACCTAATGCGCCCACCGGGCCGGAATCGCCGCTGCCGGTCAGCTCGCGGAAGAAGACGTAGCTTGGGTTTTGTCCCAAAACTTCGGCAAGGCGGCCGGGGTTTTGCTTCATATAGGCCTTGATGCCCTGCATGCTGGTCTGACCCAGCGGCAGATAGCCTTTGTCCGCCATATAGCGGCCGATGGAAACATACGGATGTTCGTTTTTATCGGCAAATCCGACGCGGATGTATTTGCCGGACGGCGTTTTCAGACGGCCTGAACCTTGAATGTGCATAAAGAAAAGTTCGACCGGATCATCTGCATAACCCAAAATCGGCGCTTTGCCGTTAAGCGCGCCGCCGTTGATTTGGCTGCGGGTGTGGTAAGGAACAAAACGGCTGCCTTCAAAACGGCCTTTCAGCGCAGTGCTGCGTGCTGTAATCGGGAATCTGGACAAGTCAGCCGTGTATGTGCCGCTGTTGTCAATGACGCCGCTGTTTGGGCCGGTTTGGCGGATGCGGACGGTGGCTTTGCTGCCCCTCAAGTTTGCAGCCAGCGGAACGGAAACGAAATCGTTCGGAATGCCGTAAATAGGGAAACGGGATTGGCTTGTGGATTTGTCGTCGCCGTGCAGGACCGGTTCATAATAGCCGGTAATGGTGCCGGCAGGATTGCCGCCGTTATCGACGCGCCATGCGGTGAAATAGCGCTCGAAAAAGTGCTTGGCTTGGAAATGGTGCGCCGGCGTTTGCATGGCTTGGATACAAACGTCCTGCCAGCCTTGGCGGTTTTTGAGTTTTTCACAGCCTAAGCGGAAAGACTGCAGGCTTTTGGTAAAGTGTTGGAGGTCCCAGTGCGGCAATTCGTTGTAGGAAACTACGGTGTAGTTTGCTCCTCCCCCGCTCACTGTCGTACCGACGGGATCGGGCGTACCGGTGGGGCGGTCGGGGCCTTTAATAACGCTGGTGTCGGTTTCGGGAAGGTTTTTAATGCTTTTGCTCGGACAGGCGGCAAGAATGGCCGCGGCAATGCTGACGAGCGTGATGCGGTACAGATGTTTTTTCATGGAATCAATAGCGTGTCGAAAGGCCGTCTGAAAGCTATTTTTTCAGACGGCCTATGTTGGAAAGTGCTGATTTTAACACAAAAAAGCCATTTATCGGCGCGGCGGCAATTTGACGACAACCGTATCGGCCAGCATATCGTAGAGCGTACGGCGGTCGCGTTTGACGGAGAAGAGCATGATGAAGTTGATGAAAGTCATAAGCAGAGAAACCAAATCTCCACCTGTTTCATTTACTACCAACATTACCGCAATGACTATAATACCGACAATAAATGACCAAGCCACTTCGCGTATCAAAACCGTACCACCGAAACCCGGATTGCTCCCGTCACTTTTTAACACCCGTATGCCCATAATTTTTTTACCTAAAGACTGACCGTCCCGGCTCATGTAATACAATTGGAAGATACCAAAAATCAAATAGACAGTCAAAGAAATAAAAAATGTTATGACTGCATAGTCAGGGGTATTAGAAAGAGAAGACTCCGAAACTAATTCTTTGCTTTCATCAAAAGTGAAAACTACCATCACAATGAATGGTACCCATATCAAAACAGTAAACAAATTATTCAACAAATATGCCGCGACCCGTGACCATACTGAAGCAATATGGACATCTACTATTTCTGTTTTAGGCAAATCCGACAAATTGATTTCGCTCATTTAATCTTCCTCTGTGCTATTTAATGAGATGCAATTTCATTGCCATCTTAACCTATTTTTCCATCATTCTAAAAAATTTCGATAAAAACCTTTACATTTTCCGCAGACGGCGTTAAAACGTTTGTTTTCCCCTTTTTTATAGTGGGTTAACAAAAGTCTGAACAAAGCAGCAGGCGATGCCGTTCCGATTTTTGTTAATGCACTATAAACTTATCCGGATTTTCTTTGTAAGGAGTAACACATGAAAGTAGGTTTCGTCGGCTGGCGCGGTATGGTCGGCTCTGTTTTGATGCAGCGTATGAAAGAAGAAAACGACTTCGCCCATATTCCCGAAGCGTTTTTCTTTACCACTTCCAACGTCGGCGGCGCTGCCCCTGATTTCGGTCAGGCAGCCAAAACATTGTTGGATGCCAACGATGTTGCCGAATTGGCAAAAATGGACATCATCGTTACCTGTCAGGGTGGCGATTACACCAAATCCGTCTTCCAACCCCTGCGCGACAGCGGCTGGAACGGCTACTGGGTTGACGCGGCTTCTTCCCTGCGCATGAAAGACGACGCAATTATCGTCCTCGACCCTGTCAACCGCAACGTCATCGACAACGGCCTCAAAAACGGCGTGAAAAACTACATCGGCGGCAACTGTACCGTTTCCCTGATGCTGATGGCTTTGGGCGGTTTGTTCCAAAACGATTTGGTCGAATGGGCAACCAGCATGACCTACCAAGCCGCTTCCGGCGCGGGTGCGAAAAATATGCGCGAACTCATCAGCGGTATGGGCGCGATTCACGCCAAAGTGGCAGACGAGCTTGCCGATCCTTCCAGCGCGATTCTCGACATCGACCGCAAAGTGTCCGATTTCCTGCGCAGCGAAGACTATCCGAAAGCCAACTTCGGCGTACCGCTCGCCGGCAGCCTGATTCCGTGGATTGATGTGGACTTGGGCAACGGCCAGTCCAAAGAAGAATGGAAGGGCGGCGTGGAAACCAACAAAATCCTCGGCCGCAGCGACAATCCGACCGTAATCGACGGCTTGTGCGTACGCATCGGCTCTATGCGCTGCCACAGCCAAGCCCTCACCCTGAAGCTGAAAAAAGACCTGCCTGTTTCTGAAATCGAAGCGATTTTGGCAGGTGCAAACGATTGGGTGAAAGTCATCCCCAACGAAAAAGAAGCCAGCATTCACGAGCTGACGCCTGCCAAAGTTACCGGCACGCTGTCTGTTCCTGTCGGCCGTATCCGCAAACTGGAGATGGGCGGCAAATACATCAGCGCGTTCACTGTCGGCGACCAACTCTTATGGGGTGCTGCCGAGCCGTTGCGCCGCGTATTGCGCATTATCTTGGGCAGCCTGTAATTTAGGTTGGCGTGAAAAAAGCAACGGTTTGGGCCGTTGCTTTTTTTGTCACAATAAGGCCGTCTGAAATGTTCAGACGGCCTTATTTCCTATTCTTTCTTACCGGCCAAACCGATTTCTTTGGTAGAGTCGCCAACTTTGATTTGCGCCTTACCGGCAATTTCTTCAGCCTGCGGACCGAAGAGTTTCAAATCATAACGGCCGTTTTCGATACCGTTCAAACTGGTTTTACCACTGATAGCGGCTTTGCCATTGTTATTGGCAATACCTGCGGCAAGCAGGTCGACATTATTGTGGGAAGCCATGCTGCTGATTTTGCCGTAACCTTGTTTTTTATCAAAATCGACGGTGTATTTCAGACGGCCGCTGCGGTCGTCGCCGTTAAACGCAATGCCTGAATACTGATAGCTGCCTTGTTTGGGCAAATTGCGGTAAGCGGTTTCATCGCCTTGGACTTCGCCGACGGTGAATGTGTATGTATCGAGGTTTTGCAGCTTGCCTGCGTCATCGGCTTTTTGTTTGGCGTAACGCGCGGCAACAGTGGAATAATTTTGTTTATACACTTGGAAATCACCCGTTTCCAAAGTGATGACTTGACCGTTTACCTTGATTTTTTGGGCGTAGTCGTAAGAAGATACTTTATCGGTTTTCAAAAAGCCGGTATCGAGTTTGCCGCCTTTTTGCAGGGTTTGCGTTTTACCGTTGGCCGTCAGCTCCAACGTACCGTTTTCAGGGACGGATTCGTTCAATTCAACGGACAACACGCCTTTCGGATGCGGATTGAGCGGCTCGGTCACGGCATTCGACAAGCCGCTTGTTGCGCCGCCGCAGGCAGCCAACATCAAAGACAGGGAAGCAGTCAAAGCAGAAATGCGGAGGGTTCTCATCATTTTTTCCTTTCCTTTTTTATTTGATATGATATTTATCATATACCTAAAAAAATGAACAATAAATGATTTTTGTCAAAATTAAGCATTTTGAATATTAATTTTATAAATATTGAAACATTTTTAAAACAACGGATATTCCGTTAATGTAGCATCCCTTCCGCTATAATCGTTTTATTTTACAAACGGACTTCATCATGCCGAAAATCACCCTTATCGCCGCCTATGCCGCCCGCCGCTGTATCGGCATCAACAACACCATGCCTTGGCATTTGCCCGAGGATTTTGCCTTCTTCAAATCCTACACCACCGGCAAACCCGTCATTATGGGCCGCAAAACATGGGAATCTCTGCCGCGCAAGCCGCTGCCCGGCCGTCAAAATATCGTCATCACCCGCCAAGATTATCAGGCCGAAGGTGCGCAAACGGCGGCTTCTTTGGAAGATGCGCTGGCTTTGTGTCAGGGGGTTGAAGAAGTCATCATCATGGGCGGCGCGCAAATTTATGCACAAGCCCTGCCGATTGCCACCGATTTGCGTTTGACCGAAGTCGGTTTGGATGTGGACGGCGATGCGTTTTTTCCTGAGTTTTCCACAGAAACATGGCAAGAAGCCTCTCGGGAAAACCATGTTTCCGCCAAAGGCATCGAATACGCGTTTGTGCATTATGTGAAGGCATAATCCGACAACGCAAAGGCCGTCTGAATCCCTGTTTTTCAGGTTTCAGACGGCCTTTTTATTTCGTTTGTTTACGGCATACCGTTTAAGCTGTTTTGTTTTTCAAAGGCAGCTTGATATGCGGTTTGGCCGGCTTGGGCGCTTCTTTCAGTCCAAGTTCGATTTGCTGCTCTTCGCTCAACAAATTGCTCCAGTCGCCTTTTTTATACCAGTCGCGACCATCCAACTCGATAGGATGTTGGATACGCTCGCAACCGTTGCCGCATTGCAAATCGTCTTCTTTGCAGTATTTGTCGCAACCCCAGCAGATACGCTCGGGATTTTTCGGGAAAATGGGAAATTTCTTGGCCATGATGTTCTTCTTTTGTTTGTGTGCGGTATGGGCAGAATTATAAGTGATTTGAATGGGGCTGGCGGCGGGTTTATCGTGTTTTACGCTGATTTTTTAAGATGTGTTAATCTTTCAGACGGCCTATACTGTAAAACTATCCCTATGCGGTACAACAAGAGGACCCAATATGAACATATGCCGTCTGAAGCCTGAATTTGTCGAGCCTTTAGCCCTCGCGCTGTTTGAGGAATGGCACGATTTTGCGCCGTGGTCGTCTTTGGACAAAATCCGTGCGTATTACGCGCAGTGCATCAATGGGGATAACTTGCCGCTGGCGTTTGCGGCTGTGGATAATGAAGGGCGGCTGATGGGTTCGGCAGCATTAAAGCGGTTTGATATGGCGTGTTTTCCCGAACACGAATATTGGCTGGGCGATGTGTTCGTTTTGCCGCAATTTCGCGGCTTGGGCGTGGGCAGGCAGCTGGTTTCGTTTTGTCTGGATAAAGCACGCGAACTGGGTTTGCCGCATCTGTTTCTCTATACGCCGGATGTGCAAGCCGTGTATGAAAAGTTCGGCTGGAAAGAAATTACCCAAATTTGGCACAATGGGGAAACCGTATCCGTCATGAAATTGGATTTATAGCTTGAAAAGAATAAAAGGCAAAAGAATAAAAGGCCGTCTGAACATTTGATTTCAGACGGCCTTTGCCTTTGAATTATCCACAACTACCCTATACGCTTAAACGGCGGCAAGCAAGCCAATAATTGTTGGCCGTAGCGTTGCGTTTTGACGCGGTTGTCGAGGATGGTCACGCGGCCGTAATCCTGTTCGGTACGGATAAGGCGGCCGACGGCTTGGATCAATTTGATGCTGGCTTCAGGCACCGTAATTTCGATAAAGGGATTGCCGCCGCGTTGTTCAATCCAACGGTTTTGGGTTTTCTCGATGGGATTATCCGGCATGGCAAACGGCAGCTTGGCAATAATGACTTGCACGCAGGCCGTGCCGGGCAGGTCAAGACCTTCGGCAAAACTGTCGAGGCCGAAAATAATGCTGGCTTTGCCTTCGGCAATGGCTTGATGGTGCCTTTGCAACAGGACAGCCTTGGGCAACTCGCCTTGTACAAGCAGAAGCGGCAAGTATTCTTCAGGCAGGCGCAAGGCAACATCCTGCATTTGCTTGCGCGAGGAAAACAACACCAGCGTGCCGATGGCTTCAACCGGCGAAACCAGCTTCGGCAACCATTCGACAATGGCAGCCGTGTGCGCATCAGGGTCTTTGGGGCTGGCATGAACCGGCGGAATATACAGCTCGCCTTGCGCATCGAAATTAAACGGGCTTTCCAAAGCAAGCGTGGTGGTTTCGGGCAGCCACAGCAGACCGGTTTGGCGCAAAATCAGGTTGAAGCTGCCGAGCGATTGCAGGGTAGCCGAAGTCAGCACCGCACCTGCCGCGCGCCGCCACAGGCTGTTGGCAAGGTGTGATGCGCTGCTGATGGGGCTGGCGTTGAAAATGTAGTCGTTTTTGTCGTCGGCACGGCGGGTTATCCATTTCGCCAACGGCTCTTCGCCTTCAATGGGAACGGTGGAGAGCAAATCCCAAACCGCGCTGATTTGTTCGATACGGGCGATAAAAAGGCTGAACTCACTGGTCAGGCGGTCAAGGAGCGCGCCGTCCTGCTCTTTGTCGCGGCGCGCGGCGGAAAGCGCATCGTTCAAGCCGACAACATGTTTGAGCAGGCTGCGTGCGGCAATGGCCGTATTGGAAACTGTGGTTTCAAGGCCTTCAGGGATTTTGCCGTCTTCCCACAGCCAAGTCGGTTCGTTGTGTTTCCGCCTGTCGTTTTCAGACGACCCCAGACTTAAAGACGGCTCTTCCGCCAAATGGAACTGCCATTCATGCAGGCTGTCGAGCAAGGATGTGGCAGCTTCGTCGGCGAGGTTGGCAAGTTCGGCTTTATCGGTCAGCGCGGCAATTTTGCCGGTCAGCTGCGGCAGTTTTTCCAGCGTCCAAACGGCAATATTCCATGAATGTTCGGCGGCAAAACGGCTGAGGGCTTTTTTGGGCAGGTGGTGCGCTTCGTCTATGCAATAGAAACTGTTTTCAGGCGCAGGCAGAATCACGCCGCCGCCCATGCTGATGTCGGCAAGCAGAAGATCGTGGTTGGCAACGACGACATCAACGGTTTCCAAGACATCGCGTGCCAGGTAAAACGGGCATTCCGGACGGTTGGGACAGGCGGATTTCAGGCAGCCGTGGCGGTCGTTGGTCACTTTGAGCCAAATCGCGTCATCGATTTTTTCCGGCCAAGTGTCGCGGTCGCCATTAAAGCGGCGGGCGGAAAATTCATCGGCAATGTCGCGCAGCAGGTTCAATTCTTCCGGCTTGGGTTTGCTGTCCCACAGCACTTCCGGCGCTTCAAAACCAAGCAGGTTTTGCTGGGCATTGTTTTGCGTCAGTTGATAGAGTTTGTACGGGCAAAGATAACGACCGCGTCCCTTGGCAAGCGCAAAGGTCAGCTCCAAACCGCTTTTTTCCACCAGAAACGGCAAATCACGGTCAACCAACTGTTCCTGCAAGGCCACCGTCGCGCTGCTGACAATCAACCGTTTGCCGCGTGTTTGCGCCATGATGCCGCCGGCCAAAAGGTAGGCCAACGATTTACCCACGCCGGTCGGCCCTTCGATCACGGCAATGCTCTCACCCTCGCGTTTGGGCGCTTCTTCGCCTTCTTCACGCGTCAACGTCCGCGAAAAAGCGTTGGCAATTGCCGCAATCATTTCCCGCTGCGAAGCACGCGGACGGAAACCGGGCAGGTTTTTGCCGATGTTTTGGTAATGGTCGCGGATAGCGTTTTTTTCTAAATCGGTGAGCATTGAGGCCGTCTGAATGGGTTTGCAAGAATAGCGTATTTTAGCATTTTTACCTTCATGAAGCCTTCGTAAAGTCTTACTCTATTTTAGGGTTTGGCATTTTTATAGCTATGGGAGAACCACAAAGGCATAATCGGTTTTAATCAAGCAAAAGGCCGTCTGAAACTTTAGCCGCACTGATGCAGAGGCACCCACAATTTTTGCTTGTCGGATTTGTTTTTCTCGTAGCGGTTCCACGCTTTTTCGTGAAAATAAAAGACGACGGTATTGACGATGGGTTCAACTAAAGCCACTGCGCTAGAAACGCCAATACTGCCGGTCAGAATATAGGCGACACTAAATGCGACGCTGAAATGCAAAATAGCAAATGTAATGGTTTTAATCATTTTGTTTTCCTGATACATTGATGTTTTAATCGCTATATAATAATTATTATCAACTAACGCGTATATTTTAAATCCTTTATCCTGATTTAGATTTTATAAATCGATATTTTATTTTTGATAGGAATTTTATGAACTCGCTCCAAATTGTCGTCCTTGACCGCGATACCCTTGTCAACCGCCCGTTTGAATTTGATTTTCCGCACACATTAAGCAGCTACGGCACAACCGAAGCGCACGAAACGCTGGCGCGCATACGGGGTGCGGACATCATCATTACCAACAAAGTCGTGATTTCCGCCGAACACATCGCCGCCAACCCGCAGCTCAAACTGATTGCGCTAGCCGCGACGGGCGTCAACAATGTGGACGTTGAGGCCGCCAAACAAAACGGTACGGCAGTGTGCAATATCCGCGCTTACGGCAATGAATCCGTGGCGGAACACGCGTTTATGATGATGATTACCCTGATGCGCAACCTGCCTGCCTATCAGCGCGACGTTGCGGCAGGCTTGTGGGAAAACTCGCCGTTTTTCTGCCACCTCGGCGCACCGATGCGCGATTTAAACGGCAAAACGCTGGCGATTTTCGGTCGCGGCAATATCGGTAAAACACTGGCAACTTATGCACAGGCTTTCAAAATGAATGTCGTGTTCGCCGAACATAAAAATGCCCAAAGCGTCCGCGACGGCTATGTTTCCTTTGACGAAGCCATCCGCTCCGCCGATGTCGTGTCGCTTAATTGTCCGCTCACACCGCAAACGGCCAATATGATAGGCGAAACCGAATTGCAACAAATGAAACCCGGCGCCATCCTCATCAACTGCGGGCGCGGCGGCTTAGTCGATGAAGCCGCTTTGGTTGCGGCGTTGAAATACGGACAAATCGGCGGTGCAGGTTTTGACGTGTTGACACAAGAACCGCCGCGCGACGGCAATCCTCTGCTGAAAGCCCGACTTCCCAACCTCATCGTCACGCCACACATTGCATGGGCAAGCCAAGAGGCCGCCAACCGCCTGTTTGACATCCTTTTGGACAACATCAACCGCTTCGTGGTCGGCAATCCGCAAAATCTGGTTTAAGCTATGGAAAACCTGTTGATAAGGTTGTGAACAATTTTAAAGGCCGTCTGAAATATTCAGACGGCCTTTATTAATCTTTATTTATTTCATAAAGTTATCTATCAAATACTATAAATTGTTTCATTCTTCATTGTGGATAACCCTATAAAAAGGCCGTCTGAAATACTCAGACGGCCTTTTGTTTGCCCAGGCAAATTAGATATCGTATGTGGTTGAAGCGGTATCGCCACCCTTGCCTGTCCAGTTGGTATGGAAGAACTCGCCGCGCGGTTTGTCGGTACGCTCGTAGGTGTGCGCGCCAAAGTAGTCGCGTTGCGCTTGCAGCAGGTTGGCAGGCAGACGCTCAGAAGTGTAGCCGTCAAGGAAGGTAATGGCGGAAGCCATGCAAGGCATCGGAATGCCGCATTCGATGGCTTTGGCCACCACTTTACGCCATGCAGGCAGACAGGTTTCCAACACGCCTTTGAAATAAGGATCAGAACCCAAGAAGACCAAATCAGGATTGGCTTCGTATGCGTCGCGGATATTGCCCAAGAACGCGCTGCGGATGATGCAGCCTTCGCGCCACAAGAGGGCAGTGTTGCCGTAATTCAATGCCCAATCGTTGTTTTCACTGGCTTCGCGGATGAGCATGAAGCCTTGTGCATAAGAAATGATTTTGGATGCCAACAGGGCTTGGCGCAAAGCATCCACCCATGCGGCTTTGTCGCCTTCAATCGGGGTAATGGTTTTGCCAAACAGGCTGTTTGCTTGGGCGCGTTGGTCTTTAAACGCAGAAACGCAACGTGCAAACACGGCTTCGGAAATCAGGGTCAACGGGATACCCAAATCGAGGGCATTGATGCCGGTCCATTTACCTGTGCCTTTTTGACCTGCGGTATCAAGGATTTTTTCGACCAAAGGTTCGCCGTTTTCATCTCTGTAACCCAAAATCGCAGCGGTAATTTCGACCAAATAAGAATCCAGTTCGGTTTTGTTCCACTCGTTGAAGATTTGGTGCATTTCGTCATAAGACAGGCCCAAACCGTCTTTCATGAATTGGTACGCTTCGCAAATCAACTGCATATCGCCGTATTCGATGCCGTTGTGCACCATTTTGACGAAGTGGCCCGCACCGTCGCGGCCGACCCAGTCGCAGCAAGGCTCGCCTTGAGGCGTTTTGGCGGAGATGGCTTGGAAAATCGGCTTAACGGCAGGCCATGCGGCTTCGTCGCCACCAGGCATGATAGAAGGGCCGTGACGCGCGCCTTCTTCACCGCCGGATACACCGGCACCGATAAAGCGGATGCCTTTTGCCGCCAGCTCGTGTGTACGGCGGGTGGAATCAGGATAGTTGGCATTGCCGCCGTCAATAATGATGTCGCCTTTGTCCAAAAGCGGAACGAGTTGCTCGATAAAATCGTCAACAACAGAACCAGCGCGCACCATCATCATGATTTTGCGTGGTTTTTCTAATTTATCAACCAAATCTTGCAGTGAATATGCGCCGATAATATTGGTATTTTTGGCTGCGCCGTTTAAAAAATCATCTACTTTGCTGGTCGTACGGTTGAATGCGACAACTTTAAAACCGTTGTCGTTCATGTTGAGAATCAGGTTTTGCCCCATAACGGCAAGGCCGATAACGCCAATGTCGCCTTTCATTTAGTGAAACTCCATTATTGATTAAATTTATCAAGCGTAACTCTAGCTGATTTACAACTTTTTAACAATCCTTAACTTTTTAATTTTTTGAAAAGATGCCTTTACGTTTCAGACGGCCTTTGCCTTTGGGAAAACAAACTATAAATTAGATTTTAAATAATAAATAGAAGATGATATTGAGTGCTGCCCCAGCGTGTTGATAACTTTTATTACAAAAAATTTTCAAATACTTAGCTGATATTTTTTAATGAGGATAAAGTATGGTCGGCCTTGTTTGCAGATATGGATAAATTTTTCCTGCTGCTTTATTCTGTGGGTAACTTTTTGCCTGTGCACAATCTTAGCTTGTTTTATACTTCTCCAATCGGAACTGATTGACTAGAGAAATAGTCAAATAGTTTTTTATTTCAAGCTATTTTCATATTTCCTTTTATTTAAGCTGGGAAAAGGCCGTCTGAAAATATTTCAATAAGGGTGTGCATATGAAGTTTTCCTTTAGTATTAATTTGTTATCCGTTTTGATTTTGGCCGCTTGTGCGCAACAGCCGGTTCAAAAGCCTCAAGTTTCCCTGCCCTCCGTATCTGTGGATAACCATGCGCCGGAGCAAGGAACAGGGCTGACGGAGCAGAAATTAATCCGCGCCAAGTATTATATGGCGGCGTCTGCCAATCCGCTGGCGACTGAAGCCGGTTATGAAATTTTGAAGCGCGGCGGCAGTGCGATAGATGCGATGATTGCCATGCAGACAACTTTGGGACTGGTTGAGCCTCAGTCTTCCGGATTGGGTGGCGGTGCGTTTTTGGTGTATTGGGACAATAAGGCGAAAAAGCTGACGACGTTTGATGCCCGTGAAACAGCGCCGAAAGCGGCAACGCCGGAACTTTTCTTGGACGAAAACGGCAAACCGATGGGCTTTATGAAAGCGGTGGTTGGCGGCCGTTCGGTCGGTGTGCCGGGGATTCCGAAGCTGCTGGAAGATGTCCATAAGCGTTACGGCAAATTGCCGTGGGCAAGTTTGTTTGAGAAACCAATTACTTTGGCGAAACAAGGTTTTGCTGTTTCTCCGCGTATGGCGAAATCCATCGAACAAAATTTGGAACCCTTGCAACGTTATCCGCAAACTGCTGCCTATTTCTTACCCGACGGCAAACCTTTGGCTGCGGGAACGGTTTTGAAAAATCCTGAATTTGCACGTTCCGTACGCCTGTTGGCGGAAAAAGGCAGCACGCCGTTTTATCAGGGAATACTGGCGCAGAATATTGTCCGTGCCGTTACCGGTGCTGTGGATAATCCCGGCAAAATCAGCATGGCGGATTTGAAAAACTATCAAGTTATCGAGCGTAAGCCGGTTTGTGCGCCGTATCGTGAATATGAAGTTTGCGGCATGGGCGCGCCAAGTTCCGGCGCAATCGCTTTGGGGCAGATTTTGGGCGTCTTGCAGAATCAGGATATGAAGGCGTTGGGTGCAGAAAATATCCACAGTTGGCGCTGGATAGGCGATGCGTCGCGGATTGCGTTTGCCGACCGTGATTATTATGTCGGCGATCCTGCGTTTGTGAACGTTCCGACCCGCGCCTTGATTTCGCAGGCTTACCTGAAACCGCGTGCCGAAGAAATCCGCAAAGCTGACAAGGCGTTGGAAACTATTCAGGCAGGTAAGTTCGGTAAGGAATACGCGCAAGGCATGGCGGTCGAGCTACCGTCCACCAGCCATTTGGTGGTTGTGGATAAAGACGGCAACGTTGTATCGATGACGACTTCGATTGAAAATGCGTTCGGTTCGGGTCTGATGGCAAACGGCTATCTGCTTAACAACGAATTAACTGATTTTGCCTTCAATCCTGTCGGAGAAGACGGTAAAACGGTGGCAAACAGCGTGGCCGGTGGCAAACGTCCGCGTTCTTCGATGGCGCCGACCATTGTGATGAAAGACGGTAAGCCTTATATGGCGGTCGGTTCTCCAGGCGGCAGCCGCATTATCGGTTTCGTTGCTAAAACGTTGGTGGCGCATATCGACTGGGGCATGGACATTCAGACGGCAATTTCACTGCCGAATATGCTCAATCGTGGCAGCCAGTATGAAATCGAGGAAAAAACCGCTGCGGTGGATAAAGCGGCTGCGTTGGAAAAATTGGGCTACAAAGTCCAAATCCGCGATTTGAATTCCGGCGTACAAGGGATTGTGATCGGCAAAGACGGTTTGCTCGGTGGCGCCGACCCGCGACGCGAAGGCAAAGTCATGGGCGATTGATATTGTCGGTTTGACATGAAAAAGGCCGTCTGAAATCTAGTTGTTCAGACGGCCTTTTAATTTGGGAAAATATATGGATAAGATGTGTATAAGAATAACATTAAATTTTAATATTTTTATTTTTCAATAAGATAAAAGGGGTGAATATGTGGATAATTACTTGTGGAAAACGACATGATTTAGGCCGTCTGAACCTTTCAGACGGCCTTTTTCATTGGACTGCGTTATCTATTTACTATCAGGCTGCCGGCAGCTCGTGGAAAGCGGTGGGTAAGTCTTCGTCATCGGCAAACTCAACCCATTCGTAAGCGGTTTCATCTGCCAAAACGGCACGCAACAGCGCATTATTGATGGCATGGCCTGATTTGTAACCTTCAAATGCACCGATAATCGGATGGCCGACAATGTATAAATCGCCAATCGCATCAAGGATTTTGTGGCGGACAAATTCATCGGGATAGCGCAAACCTTCCGGGTTCAAAACATCCATGTCGTCAATCACGATGGCGTTGTTCAAATTGCCGCCCAGTCCGAGATTGTGGGCGCGCATCATTTCCACTTCGTGCATAAAGCCGAAGGTACGGGCGCGGGCAATCTCATCGATGTAGGATTTTCCTGCAAAATCAATCTCGAAAGTAGGTGCGCTGCGGTTGAATACGGGATGGTCAAATTCGATGGTTAAAGTAACTTTAAAGCCGTCATAAGGCGTAAAGCGCACCCATTTTCCGGTTTCTTTGATTTCAATGGGTTTGAGGATTCTCAAAAAACGTTTTTGGGCTTTTTGATTCACCACGCCTGCATCTTGTAAAAGGTAAATAAACGGCAGGCTGGAGCCGTCCATAATCGGAATTTCAGGCGCGTTCAATTCAATCAAAGCATTGTCGATGCCGTAGGCAGACAGTGCCGACATAATGTGTTCAATCGTGCCGATGCGCACGCCTTTATCGGTAACGATGGTTGAAGAGAGGCGGGTATCGTTAATCAAATAAGGATTCAATTTGATTACTTCGCCCATTTCCCCACTTAAATCAGTACGGCGGAACGAAATACCGCTGTTTTCTTCGGCAGGATGCAAAGTCAGAGCGACCCTTTCGCCCGAATGCAGGCCGACGCCGGTAACGCTTACTGATTTGGCTAAAGTCCGTTGCAGCATAATTGCTTCCTTTTAAAAAGTCTAATGGGCAAATGATACGTTAAAAAGGAAAAAACAAGCCATCATTTTTAATAGTATTTGCCAATATGGATGTTTTGCGAGAGAAACTTCTAGATTTAAATTATCCACAATAGCATGTGAAATTGAAGTGGGTAATTTGGGTTTTATCCACAGATAAATAGGGAAACTAAGATTCTATCCTTTTTTATTCCGGTATTCAGTTGGGGTTTGCCTCAAAGATAAAAAGTAACTATCAAATTGGTTTTAAAGAAAGTTATTCCGTTATCCACAGATAGTTTGGTTCTTCATCAAAATCATCATTTTAAAAATTGAAATATTATGATTTGAAGAAAATCACTGAGTTATCAACAAAAAATGACCAAATACGGAGGAAATAGAACTAAGTTTATGATTTTCATAAACTTATGAAACTTTTAAGATTGGAAAATGGTTTTTATGAAATAAAATATCAAAAGTCAGGACTGATTCGATTTATCCGATATTTTCCTACAAACAAGAATTTCATATTTTCTTTATTTAAATCAAATAACTTAAAAGTAATTATCTGTAATCCTAGAAAGTAATTTTATTTCAGGATACAATGGCCTTACTGAAAAATTTTTCCCATTCCATCTAATAGGAGTAGCAAAATGAGTATTAAAGTAGCGATTAATGGTTTTGGCCGTATCGGTCGTCTGGCATTGCGTCAAATTGAAAAAGCCCAAGGTATCGAAGTCGTTGCTGTTAACGACTTGACTCCTGCCGACATGCTGTTGCACCTCTTCAAATACGACAGTACTCAAGGCCGCTTTGAAGGCTCTGCCGAATTGAAAGATGATGCGATTGTTGTTAACGGCAAAGAAATCAAAGTATTTGCCAATCCTAATCCTGAAGAATTGCCTTGGGGCGAGTTGGGTGTGGACGTTGTCCTCGAATGTACCGGTTTCTTTACCAGCAAAACCAAAGCAGAAGCCCATATCCGTGCCGGTGCGCGCAAAGTTGTGATTTCTGCACCTGGCGGCAATGATGTGAAAACCGTTGTATACGGCGTAAACCAAGATATTTTGGACGGCAGCGAAACCGTCATCTCTGCCGCTTCTTGTACGACTAACTGCCTGGCTCCTATGGCTGCGGTATTGCAAAAAGAGTTCGGTATTGTTGAAGGCCTAATGACCACCATCCACGCTTATACCGGCGACCAAAATACCCTTGACGCGCCGCACCGCAAAGGCGACTTCCGTCGCGCCCGTGCCGCTGCTTTGAATATCGTACCGAACAGCACCGGTGCCGCTAAAGCCATCGGCTTGGTTATCCCTGAGTTGAACGGCAAACTTGATGGCTCTGCCCAACGCGTTCCCGTAGCCACAGGCTCTTTGACCGAACTGGTTTCTGTTCTCGAACGCCCTGTTACCAAAGAAGAAATCAATGCAGCCATGAAAGCTGCCGCCAACGATGCTTTAGGCTACACTGAAGATCAAATTGTTTCTTCCGACGTTATTGGTATCGAGTACGGCTCACTCTTCGATGCGACTCAAACCCGCGTGATGACAGTTGGCGATAAACAATTGGTAAAAACCGTTGCTTGGTACGACAATGAAATGTCTTACACTTGCCAATTGGTTCGTACCTTGGAATTCTTTGCCAGCAAAATCTAAAAGATAACAGGCTGAATCAATCAGTCTGTGGATAATTAAAAGGCCGTCTGAACATTTCAGACGGCCTTTTGTTTGTAGATAGATTCAATTTGCAATCAGATTGTGGATAGTTTAATCACTGTGGCACATTTGTTTTCTATCCTAAACTGTACTTCATAATCCGCAATATTCATTACATAAACCCGTTCGGGAATATCTTGATAGGCAGGGCGGGGATCTTGAGCAATGCTTTGCTCAATGAGATGTTTTTCTTCTGTGGATAAATGTTCCGTAAGCGTACTTTCTGCCCAGACTACGTTCAATTCTTCAGGTTTGCCGCTGACAAAGCCTGATGATGCGTCAGGTTTGGATTCGACAAACGGGATGTAGGGTTTGATATCCACTACCGGAGTACCGTCCAATAGGTCTGCACCGCTGCAATAGATGCGGACAGGTTTGCCTGTTTCGATGCGTTCGAGTTTCAGCAGGGATAAACCGAGATGATTGGGGCGGTGCGGGCTGCGTGTGGCAAATACGCCTATTTTTTGTTTGCCTCCGAGTCGTGGCGGACGCACCATTTGCGCCCAACCTTCATCCAATACGCCGTGGAAAATAAAACTTATCCACACATAGTCGAAATCTTCCAAGCCCCGAACGCTGTCT
Organism: Neisseria sp. P0001.S007; assembly: GCF_051963655.1. Classification (NCBI taxonomy): domain Bacteria; kingdom Pseudomonadati; phylum Pseudomonadota; class Betaproteobacteria; order Neisseriales; family Neisseriaceae; genus Neisseria; species Neisseria sp. P0001.S007. The sequence continues at coordinate 49,847 of NZ_JBQCUB010000007.1, forward strand.
GCGGTAAATTCAGGAGTAAGTTCAATGCAAATTTCTGCCGCAGGAACCAAACCGGGTTGGCGGGCAATGCCGAATTTTTGTTTGTAGGGAGAATGAACGGTTGCAATAGGCGTAATCGAATAGGACATAATCTGTGGATAAATATTCTGTGCAAACTGTCATCATATCATAGATGTTTTCCCACATTTTGCGGTAGTAATTTGTTATAATACAAAGCATTTATTTCAAATGTACGTACATGGGTAATAAATGCTCAATTTGAATAATGTAAAATGAAATCAATAGGTTAAATTAATCCATGATTGTTTCTATCGATGTCGATGCACAAAAAACGTTTACGCCTTTGTGTCCGAAAGAATTGCCTGTTGCCGAAGGTCATCTGATTGCGGATGAACTCAATGCCCAAGCTGCATTGGCGGATTTACGCGTGATGACGAAAGATGCGCATCATGTTGCGGCAAAATGGCTTGTGGATAATCCTGTTGATATGTTAAAACCGACGGGTTTACCCGATGCGGATTTGACTTGGGTGTCACATGCGATGGTTGGAACATATGGCTATGAATTGTTGGATGGCCTGCCTTCAGCCAAGGAATACGATTATTGTGTTTGGAAAGGCATTGATCCTGAGTTACATCCTTACGGCGCATGTTTTCACGATATTGAAGAAAAGCTCAGTACAGGTTTGATCGAATGGTTGCGCTGTCAAAATGCAGATACAGTTATTGTCGGCGGTTTGGCAACGGATTATTGTGTGAAAACAACGGTTTTACAGTTGCTTAAAGGCGGAGCTTGGAAAGTCATTGTCAATCAGGCGGCTTGCCGCGGTATTGCTCCGGAAACGGTTGAATCTGCATGGCAGGAAATGCATTCTGCCGGGGCTATTATTTTAGAAAACGCCGAAGAAATAAGAAAATACATTAATAATCAATAAATTATATTTTTAAATTCTGTTGTTTCACGTGAAACATTTTCCAAAATATGAAGATTTTACTTGTCCGCTTGTCCAGTATGGGCGATTTAATTCATACGTTGCCCGCAGTTGAAGATTTGGCGCGACAATGTCCTGAGGTAGAGCTCCATTGGCTGTGTGAGGCAGGGTTTGCAGATATTGCCCGCTTACATCCTTTTGTCAAAAAGGTTCATGTAATGAAATGGCGGCAGTGGCGCAAACACCTTTTTCAGGCTGAAACGTGGCGTGAAATAGGCCGTCTGAAAACGGATTTACAGGCTGAATCTTTTGATTTTGTTTTAGATAGTCAAGGACTGATTAAAAGCGCATGCTTTGCCAAAATGGCAAAATCCCCTATTTACGGTTTAGATAAACACAGCACGCGTGAAAGTTTGGCTGCCTTTGCATACAGTAAAACATTTGCCGTGCCGAAAGGCAAAAATGCGGTCTGGCGAAACCGTGAATTATTCGCCCAAGTATTTGGTTATACAATGCCTGAGACGCAGGTATTTGGTTTGTCGGTTCCTGAATTAGGCCGTCTGAAAAATTTGCAATCCCCCTATTACGTTGCTTTGCATGCAACCAGTCGAGACAGTAAATTATGGCCGGTAGAACACTGGCGTGCATTATTGAAAAAGTTGAATGAAGAACAACAATGCAATGTATATTTGCCGTGGGGAAATAAAACCGAAAAAATGCGTGCCGAACAGATTGCAAGCGATTTACCGTTTGCTTCGGTTTGCGACAAAATGAATTTATTACAGGCTGCATTTTTATTGAAAAACGCAGAGGGCATTATTGGCGTAGATACCGGACTACTGCATCTTGCTAATGCGTTGGAAAAGCCTGTTGTAGGAATTTATACAGATACAGATCCGGTCAAGACCGGCGTTCAAGTTTCGGCTTATGCAAAAAATTTAGGCGGTATTGCTCAAATTCCCAATGTTGACGAGGTTTATAAAACCTTGATGGATTGTGTTGCAGCATACGGTAAATAATTGCTGGGGGGTGGATTTATTTTCTGAGTAAATGCTTTAGAAATGATATAATTCCGCTCTATTTGCCAAGATTTATACAAATTTGGTTTTATCATGTTGGTGAAAACCGAATTGGATTTTATATAAAGAATGTATCAAAAGCAGTATGCTAGATTTGATGGACATTCTTTTTAGGAGAATTGAATGAAAGCACTGGTCGCAGTAAAGCGCGTAGTGGACTATAACGTCAAAGTTCGTGTGAAAGCCGATGGTTCCGATGTGGATATCGGTAATGTCAAAATGTCGATGAACCCGTTTGATGAAATCGCGGTAGAAGAAGCTGTCCGTTTGAAAGAAGCCGGAAAAGTAAGCGAGATTGTTGCTGTTTCTCTTGGCGAGAAAAAATGCGAAGAGACGTTGCGTACTGCTTTGGCGATGGGTGCCGACCGTGCGGTTCATGTTGAGACTGATGCGAAGTTGGAGCCTTTGGCCGTTGCAAAATTGCTGAAAGCTGTTGCGGATAAAGAAAATCCGCAAATTTTATTGCTGGGCAAACAGGCAATTGACGATGACGCCAACCAAGTTGCCCAAATGCTGGCTGCGTTGTTGAATGCGGCTCAAGGTACTTTTGCATCAAAAGTGCAAATTGAAGGCGAAGAAGCATTGGTAACCCGTGAAATTGACGGCGGCGAAGAGACTGTTGCATTGAAGCTGCCTGCGGTCATCAGTGCAGATTTGCGTTTGAACGAACCACGCTTTGTCAAACTTCCTAATATCATGGCGGCAAAGAAAAAACCTTTGGAAAAATTAAGTCCTGCCGATTTGGCTGTGGATATTTCTCCGCGTTTGAATACCGTGAAATTTGCTGAACCTAAAGCACGTCAAGCCGGTGTGAAAGTGGCTGATGTTGCCGAGTTGGTTGAAAAGCTGAAAAACGAAGCCAAAGTGATCTAAGGAGTATGAAATGAGCGTATTGATTATTGCGGAACATAATAACCAACATTTGAATCCTGCCACTTTGCATGCGGTAACGGCTGCCACCAAATTGGGTAATGTAGATTTATTGGTTGCCGGCAGTAATGCTGCTGCGGTGGTTGAAGAAGCGAAACAGGTTGCAGGCGTGGCGAAAGTTTTGGTAGCCGATGCGCCCTATTACGCTGAAGGTTTGGTAGAAGAATTAGCGCCTTTGGTTGTTAAACTGGCTGTGGATTACCGCTATGTGGCTGCGACTGCAACTGCGTTTGGTAAAAATCTTCTGCCCCGGGTTGCTGCCCTATTGGATGTGCCACAAGTTTCGGATTTAACTGAAGTTGTGGATAACTCGACATTTGTCCGTCCGATTTATGCCGGTAATGCATTTGAAACCGTTCAATCCAATTCTGAAAAACTGGTGCTGACTTTCCGTGCAACCGCATTTGATGCTGCCGGACAAGGCGGTAATGCAGAAGTGGTCAATGTTGAGGCAGCGCCTGCTCAAAACCTGAGCCGTTTCGTAAACCGTCAACTTTCCCAGTCTGACCGCCCTGAATTGACTCAGGCAAAAGTGATTGTTTCCGGTGGCCGTGCATTGGGCAGTGCTGAAAAATTCAATGAAGTGTTAACTCCATTGGCGGATGCTTTGGGTGCAGCGATTGGTGCATCCCGTGCGGCAGTGGATGCCGAGTATGCGCCAAACGATGCCCAAGTCGGACAAACCGGTAAAGTGGTTGCGCCGCAACTATACTTCGCTATCGGTATTTCTGGTGCTATCCAACACGTTGCCGGTATGCAGGACAGTAAAGTGATTGTTGCCATCAACAAAGATGCTGACGCTCTGATTTTCAATGTGGCAGATTACGGCTTGGTTGGTGATTTGTTTGAAGTTGTGCCTCAACTGACTGAAGCACTGAAAAACTAATGTTTCACGTGAAACGTTCAGACGGCCTTTTATAACAAAGGCCGTCTGAAAATATTTTGGCATGATTACGACCTATAAAACCATTACCACACTGACACAGGCTGAATTTAAAGATAAAGGCAGCCGCTTCATCGCGTACGCCTATCCGATTCGCACTTTGGCCGATGTGAAGAAGTATCTCGACCCATTAAAGGAAGAGCATCACAAGGCGCGACATTGGTGCTACGCCTATCGATTGGGTGTGGATGGAATGCAGTTTCGTGCAAACGATGATGGAGAACCGTCCGGAAGCGCAGGTCGCCCTATTCTGGGGCAGATTGATTCTGTCGGCGTAACGGATGTGTTGGTTGTAGTTGTGCGCTATTTTGGAGGTACGCTATTGGGTGTTCCCGGTCTGATTCATGCTTATAAGGAATCAACAGCTCAGGCATTGGCGATAGCTGAAATTGTTGAAAAGAATGTCGAAAAGACAGTTTGGTTGAAGTGTGAATATCCTGTTTTGAATGAGGCTATACGGATTGCCAAACAATATCAGGCCGATATTGTGGAACAGGATTTGCAGCTGGATTGTAAGTTAACAGTGAAAATAGCGTTGACCGATTATGAAACCTGTATTGCTGCTTGGAAAAATACGCGCCAAATTGAAGTAGATACTGAACAGCCGTTTGAATAAAAGGTCGTCTGAACATATTTGAGAAATCAAAAGTTTCAGACGGCCTTTGATGTTTTAGCCTTGGTATCTGTCTAAAGCATTTACGCTTGAGCGCAGGTGTTCCCAAGCCAGTTGATGAAATTCCCCCAGTGCGTTCCATAGGGCATCTTCGCTCATAATGCTGTATTCGCCCTGTGTACGCAAATCAACATCTGCCCCTTCTTCAATGGCTTGATGGCATGCTTGGTATTCGTTGGTATAGAATTCATCCATGTCCTGCATAAGGCTTGCAGCATGTTTCCAGCGGGCGATATCTGCTTCTAGTTGCGGCAGTAATTCGCACCATTCGCGGTATTTGCTTTGAATTTCGTCAATACGTTTTTGCATGATTTGTCCTTTCGTTGTTTGAAATTAGAGTATGGTTGTCTTGGTGCAATATTATTCTTAATTTGAAACAGCTATGCAAGATGGAACAATATTCCATCGATTGAATTTTATTTACAACATCTATTCTTCAAGGAGATGGTATGAAATTGCTCGTTATTGGTAATGGTGGACGTGAACACGCACTGGCTTGGAAATTGGCGCAGTCGTCTAAAGTAGAAACTGTCTTTGTTGCACCTGGTAATGCCGGAACGGCAATTGAGCCTAAACTGCAGAATATAGCGTTGACGGCGCATCAAGATTTGATTGATTTTTGCCGTAATGAAAATATTGCCTTTACCGTAGTCGGCCCTGAAGCTCCTTTGGCTGCGGGTGTGGTGAATGACTTCCGTGCTGCCGGATTGAAGATTTTTGGCCCGACTCAATACGCGGCCCAGCTGGAGAGCTCAAAGGATTTTGCTAAAGCATTTATGGCAAAATATAAGATTCCAACCGCGCAATACCAAACTTTTGAAAATGCCGATGCGGCACATGATTACTGCAACCAAAAAGGTGCGCCGATTGTTATTAAAGCGGATGGTTTGGCTGCCGGTAAAGGCGTGATTGTCGCTATGACTTTGGATGAAGCCCATGCCGCTATCGACGATATGTTGTTGGGCAATAAAATGGGCAATGCAGGCGCGCGCGTCGTGATTGAAGATTTCCTGCAAGGCGAGGAAGCGAGCTTTATCGTTATGGCGGACGGCAATCATGTTTTACCGATGGCAACCAGCCAAGACCATAAACGCCTGCTGGATGACGACAAAGGCCCTAATACCGGCGGTATGGGCGCATACAGCCCTGCTCCGGTGGTAACGCCTGATGTGTACGAGCGCGCGATGAATGAAATTATTTTGCCGACTGTGGCCGGTATGAAAGCAGAAGGTCATGAGTTTACCGGCTTTTTATACGCGGGCTTGATGATTGATAAAAACGGTGCGCCTTATACCATTGAATTTAACTGCCGTTTCGGCGACCCTGAAACCCAGCCGATTATGAGCCGTTTGGATAGCGATTTGGTGGACTTGGTTGAAGCGGCAATCGACGGCAAACTGGATAGTGTTGCTGCCGAATGGAATCCGCAGACTGCAGTAGGTGTGGTGTTGGCCGCACAAAATTATCCTAACTCTCCGAAAAAAGGCGATGTGATCTTCGGCTTGGATAAGGCCAATCAAATCGGTAAAGTTTTCCATGCCGGTACTGCAACGAATGAAAAAGGCGAAGTGGTAACCAATGGCGGCCGTGTGTTGTGTGTAGTCGGTTTGGGCGATGATGTTGCCCAAGCTAAAAGCAAGGCTTATGAGGCATTGGAAACAATCCGTTTTGACGGTATGCAATACCGTAAAGACATTGCCGATAAAGCCATCAACCGTTAATAATGAATAGAAATAGGCCGTCTGAACACAGATTGTCCGACAATCTCAGTTTCAGACGGCCTTGGTATGATGATGATGTTTCCCAGAATTTTATCGGCTGCAGCCCAACGCAGGCTGCAGGCGCATCTTAAAAAAGGCGGTTTGGTCGCCTATCCTACCGAGTCTTGCTATGGCTTGGGCTGTGTCCCTACTTTGCCTAAAGCACTCAATCAACTGATTCATCTGAAAAAACGACCGCAACACAAAGGCATGATTGTCATTGGCCATAGCTTGGAACAGTTGCAACCTTTGCTGCAAAGGCCGTCTGAAAATATCCAAACTATGCTGCATGAAGCATGGCCTGCTCCGAAAACTTTTTTATTGCCGGTCGGCAAAAAAGTATTGCCCTCATTGCGTGGAAAAGGACGCAGTAAATTGGCTGTCAGAGTTCCTGCGCATGTAGGTGCAAGGCGTTTGTGTCAGGTTTTGGAAATGCCTTTAGTCTCTACTTCATGCAATCGTGCAGGAAAACGGGCATGCAAAACGGAAAGGGAAGTCAGAAGACAGTTTGGTAGGAAAGTCTGGGTTGTAGGCGGATTGATAGGTAAGCAGAAAACGCCTAGCCAGATTATTGACGGAGAAACAGGGGCAAGGCTACGTTAAAGAAGGGTTGTATCATCAAAGGAAAGGTATTTATTTGAAGAAGCAAATTTTTTCCAAAAGATTGGAATACCTGTGTGAAAAGCATTTAGTGCAGATCCAGTTTGATACATAGTAGTCTGTAAATACAGATCGATTAAGCAGATAGTAAGTCAGTAAATAGAGTATAAAGCAGTATTTTGTGAAATGCTCTTGCAAAGAATGAAGTAAATTTTGAGCGTAAATGAATCGCTGTAATAAATTATTTTTGAATAAACAAATTTTGTGGATAAATTTGAAGATAAATTTCCATAAAAATATAAAAAGGCCGTCTGAAACTTGATATTCAAAGCATTCAGACGGCCTTTTAAATATTTAAACTGTGGATAACTTTGTGAATAAGTGTGGATTAAAGCTTATGTCCGCACACAGTTTCGTATTGTTTTTCAGTAATCGTGCCGCTCATGACGCTCATTGGACGGATGCTGGTCGGCGTATAGCTTTGGTTGGAAATCACCCGGCCGTGTTCATCCATCAGTTGCAGCGCTGCCAGACGATAGGTTTTGTTTGAGCAATGAATTTCCCAGCTGCCGATAGCCGTTTTATAGGCCGGGGTGTTAACGAAACGTTCCTCTTTCAGTTTGGAAACGGTTTTTTTATCGCGGAAAGTAACCAGTGCGCCATTTCTTTTAATGCTGCTTCTATCAATGGCTACTTTGATATTGCCTTCAGAGATGGTGCCGATGTTGGTCCAGCTGCCGCCGCCGCTCGATGTGGTGGTTGTTTCACAGGCACTCAATATCAAAGCCGCAAATACGGTGGCAGCTAGAGAAAAACGTTTGATATTCATAAAACCTCATTATTTACAGAAAGTCAGCCGATATTATCCGTGAAGATGGCATATATCGTAAATCAATTTTGCAAAGTTGAACCTCTGAAAAGAATTTTATGAAAAATACGCTGAAAGGCCGTCTGAAACTTGTCTTTCAGACGGCCTTGAAGTGTAAAATCATGTATAATTGCAAACAATTTGGTTTTCATCCCATAGGAAGATCCGACATGATTAACCCTATCGCTGCACTTTCCCCATTAGATGGCCGCTACGCCAAATCCGTTGAAGCATTGCGTCCGATTTTCTCCGAATACGGCCTGATGCGTGCGCGTGTCAAAGTGGAATTAAACTGGCTCAAAGCCCTTGCCGCCGAGCCTAAGATTGTAGAAGTTCCTGCTTTCAGCGATTTTACGCTTGCCGAAATCGACAAAGTGATCGAAAACTTCTCGCTTGAAGATGCCGCCGCCGTCAAAGCCATTGAGGCGACCACCAATCACGACGTCAAAGCCATCGAATATTGGCTTAAAGAACGCTTCTCCGGCGTGCCTGAAGTGGCTGCCGCCAGCGAGTTCATCCACTTTGCCTGCACCAGCGAAGACATCAACAATCTGTCCCACGCTTTAATGCTGCAAGAAGCGCGTGAGGCTGTTTTTCTGCCGAAACTGGCCGAAATCATCGAGAAGTTGACCGGCATGGCGCATGAGTTGGCTGCCGTCCCTATGATGAGCCGTACGCATGGCCAGCCTGCTACACCAAGCACACTGGGTAAAGAAATCGCCAATGTCGTGTACCGCCTGCAACGTCAGTTTAAAAACCTGCAAGCGCAAGAGTTCCTCGGCAAAATCAATGGCGCAGTCGGCAACTACAATGCCCATATGGTTGCTTATCCCGATGTGGATTGGGAAACTCATTGCCGCAACTTCGTTGAAATCAGCCTCGGCCTGACCTTCAACCCCTACACCATTCAAATCGAGCCACATGACTATATGGCGGAATTCTTCCAAGCCATCAGTCGTGTCAACACGATTCTGATCGACTTCAACCGCGACGTTTGGGGCTACATTTCTTTGGGTTACTTCAAACAAAAAGTCAAAGCAGGCGAAGTCGGTTCTTCCACCATGCCGCACAAAGTCAACCCAATCGACTTTGAAAACTCCGAAGGCAACCTCGGTATGGCCAATACCGTATTGGGCTTTTTGTCTGAAAAACTGCCGATTTCCCGTTGGCAGCGTGACCTGACCGACAGCACCGTATTGCGTAATATGGGCGTAGGCGTGGGCTATACCGTATTGGGCTTTGCCGCCCATCTGCGCGGTCTGAACAAGCTTGAACCGAATCCTGCCGCCCTTGCTGCAGATTTGGACGCTACTTGGGAGCTGCTGGCCGAGCCGATTCAAACCGTAATGCGTCGTTACGGCGTGGCAAATCCTTACGAGAAGCTGAAAGACCTGACACGCGGTAAAGACGGCATTACGCCTGAAGTGTTGAAACTCTTTATTGAATCGTTGGAAATTCCGGCAGAAGCCAAAGCCAAATTGCTTGAGCTGACCCCTGCGTTGTATGTGGGTAAAGCCGAAGAGTTGGCAAAACGAATTTAAAAGGTTTTTGTAGGGCGCACGTTCTTAGTTATTGAGATTTTTTGATAGATAAGAACCAGCTTTCTACATTCAACAAATTAAAAAGGCCGTCTGAAATCTCTTTCAGACGGCCTTTTTCGATTCAAACCGTTATTTCACTTTGTCTTTCAATGCGCCGTAGCCGGCAGCGTCCATTTCTTCCAAAGGAATGAATTTCAAACTTGCGCCGTTGATGCAATAGCGCAGTCCGCCTTTGTCTTTCGGCCCGTCGGGGAAAACGTGTCCCAAGTGTGAATCGGCGGCATGGCTGCGCACTTCGGTGCGGCGCATGTTGTAGCTGAAATCGTCGTGTTCGGTAACGGCGGAGGCATTAATTGGATGGGTAAAGCTCGGCCAGCCGCAGCCGGAATCAAATTTGTCGGCAGAGCTGAACAGGGGTTCGCCGCTGACAACGTCCACATAAATGCCGGGTTTGAACAGATGGTCGTATTCGTGGCTGAAGGCATATTCTGTCGCGCTGTTTTGAGTAACTTGGTATTGCTCTTCGGTCAGGATGCGTTTGAGTTCGGCATCGCCGGGTTTTTTATACGTTGCCGCATCGAAGCCTTTGCCTTGCGGGGCGGCTTTGGTTTTGCCCGGCAGCGGTTCGTCGGCTTTGCGGATGTCGATGTGGCAGTAGCCGTTGGGGTTTTTAATCAGGTAGTCCTGATGGTATTCCTCGGCGTCGTAGAAATTTTGCAACTGCTCGTTTTCGACGACGAGGGGCTGTTGGTATTTTTGCTGCTCGCGTTTGAGCGCGGCGGCGATGACGGCTTTTTCGGCAGGGTCGGTGTAGTACACGCCGCTGCGGTATTGCGTGCCGATGTCGTTGCCTTGTTTGTTGAGGCTGGTCGGGTCAACAACGCGGAAATAGTATTGCAGGATGTCGTCTAGGCTGAGTTTGTCGGCATCGTAGGTAACTTTGACGGTTTCGGCATGGCCCGTATCGCGGTAGGACACGTCTTCGTAGCTTGGGTTTTCCGTTTTGCCGTTGGCGTAGCCGGATACTGCGTCAACCACGCCGTCTATGCGTTGGAAATAGGCTTCCAAGCCCCAGAAGCAGCCGCCGGCGAGGTAGATGGTGCGCGTATTCATGATTGCTGAATCCTTTTTCTGTGTGTCAGATTTGTAGAATGTGTTTTTCAGACGGCCTATATCGGCATTCGGATCGCGGATTAACGCCAATGCCTGCGCTTCGTTGATGCTGCCTTTGACGATGCGCTGCACGTCGCCGTCTTTACCGATTAACGCCCATGAAGGGTAAACACTGATATTCAGGCTTTGGGCGATGGTGCCACCGTTGTCGGTAACGACGGGTAGCTTGGGATAGTTCAAACCGGCATACCATTTTTGGAAGTCGCCGTCTTTTTTCTCGTGCAGAAAACCGGGCGAGGCAACGGTAATCAGGTTGGCAGAACCGAATTTTGCATCTTGCGCCCATTTTTCGGTTTGTCCCAATTCGGACAAACACAAAGGACACCAACTTGCCCAAAATTTAATCAGGGTGGGTTTGTCTTTTTTCAGAAAAACACTGGCAGGGCGGTTGTCAGGGGTTTTCAATGAGGACAATGCCTGCGGTACGGTTGCGGCTTCGGTATCCATCATTTTGGATGAGCAGGCGCCAAGCGCAAGCAGGCAGCCGAACTTGGTGCAAAGTGAAAATAATGTGCGGAGATTCATCTCTATGTTTCCTGTATGGATGGTTTGTCTTAATTAGACGTTGGAAATGCTAAAACCTGACAACCTTGATTTTCAGACGACCTTGCCACGTAAAATACGCTACAATACTCCCTATTTCAAGTTTCTAAAATTAAAAGGAAAATTTAATGTTCAGCTTCTTCCGTCGCAAGAAAAAACAGGAAACTCCGGCTCCTGAGGAGGCTCAAGTTCAGGAAACCGCAGCAAAAGTAGAATCTGAAGTTGCTCAAGTAGTTGAAAATATTAAAGAAGATGCCGAATCTTTAGCAGAAAGCGTCAAAGGGCATATTGAATCAGTTGTTGAATCGGCTGTTGAAACCGTCAGCGAAACCGTCGAGCAGGTGCGGGAAGCTTTAACCGAAACGCCGTCTGAAACAGTCGAAAAAGTAGAAGAACACGTTGAAGCGGCAAAAGAAGCGGCTGTTGAAACCGTCAGCGAGGCTGTTGCACAGGTTCAAGAAACCGTTGCCGAGATGCCGTCTGAAGCGGCCGAGGTTGCTGAAGAAGTAGCGGAACAGGCTGAAGCGGCAAAAGAAGCGGCTGTTGAAACCGTCAGCGAGGTTGTCGAGCAGGTAAAGGAAACCGTTGCCGAGATGCCGTCTGAAGTGGCCGAGGCTTCTGAAGAAGCAGCGGAACAGGCTGAAGCAGTCAAAGAAGAAGCTGTCGAGCAAGTTCAAGAAGCCGTTGCGGAAACACCGGCTGAAGCCCCTGCTCCGGTAGAAGAACACAAGCTCAGTTGGGCTGCGCGTTTGAAACAAGGCTTGACCAAATCACGCGACAAAATGGCAAAATCGTTGGCCGGCGTGTTCGGCGGCGGACAAATCGACGAGGATTTGTACGAAGAGCTGGAAACCGTGCTGATTACCAGCGATATGGGCATGGAAGCCACCGAATACTTGATGAAAGACGTGCGTGACCGTGTCAGCCTTAAAGGCCTCAAAGACGGCAACGAATTGCGCGGTGCGCTGAAAGATGCGCTGTACGATTTGATTAAGCCTCTAGAGAAACCTTTGATCTTGCCGGAAACCAAGGAGCCTTTCGTGATTATGCTTGCCGGTATCAACGGCGCAGGCAAAACCACGTCTATCGGCAAACTCGCCAAATATTTCCAAGCTCAGGGCAAATCTGTATTGCTGGCGGCAGGCGATACTTTCCGTGCCGCCGCGCGTGAGCAGCTTCAAGCTTGGGGCGAGCGCAACAATGTGACCGTGATTTCGCAAACCACAGGCGATTCCGCAGCCGTTTGCTTCGATGCCGTCCAAGCTGCGAAAGCGCGCGGGATCGATATCGTGCTGGCTGATACTGCCGGCCGTTTGCCTACGCAGCTTCATTTGATGGAAGAAATCAAAAAAGTGAAACGCGTGTTGCAAAAAGCCATGCCGGATGCGCCACATGAAATCATCGTCGTGCTTGATGCCAATATTGGTCAAAATGCCGTCAACCAAGTGAAAGCCTTTGACGAAGCGCTGGGGCTGACCGGCCTGATCGTTACCAAGCTTGACGGTACGGCCAAAGGCGGTATCCTTGCCGCGCTTGCCTCCGACCGCCCTGTTCCTGTCCGCTACATCGGCGTAGGCGAAGGCATCGACGATTTGCGTCCGTTTAATGCCAAAGCGTTTGTGGATGCCCTATTGGATTAAACAGACAGGCTGAGGCTTGTCAACGCAGTTTGCTGGGGATTTTTGAGTTGTATTTTGAATGACTCTGCATTCGGTTGATACAAGCCAAACAGGCTGTTAAAAAGGCCGTCTGAAACCCAAAATCAGGTTTCAGACGGCCTTTATTTATTTGCAGGTTTAGTTTTTACGTGCGGTAACAAACTCGGCCAGTTGGCGCAGGCGCAGGGCTTTGTCGCCGAATGGCTCGATCAGGGCAACGGCTTCTGCAATCAGCGTTTCTGCGTAAGTGCGCGCGGCGTGTAGGCCCATCAGTTTGACGTAGGTCGGTTTGTCGTTGTCCGAGTCTTTGCCGGCGGTTTTGCCCAAGGTGGCGGTATCGGCTTCGCAGTCCAATACATCGTCGATCACTTGGAAAGCCAGGCCCAATTTGGCGGCGTAGTGGTCTAAGGTTTGGATTTGCGCCGGTGTTAAGTCTGGGCAGGAAAGTGCGCCTAAGGCGACTGCCGCGCGGATGAGCGCGCCGGTTTTGAGGCTGTGCATCTGTTCCAGTTCGGCCTGATTCATGGCTTTGCCGACATTGGCAAGGTCGATGGCTTGTCCGCCCGCCATGCCGAGGCTGCCGGATGCCTGGGCCAGTGTGGACAACATGGCAAGCTGACGTTCGGCAGGCAGGCCTGTCGGACGGCTCAATACATCAAAGGCTTGGGTTTGCAGCGCATCGCCGACCAAAAGGGCGGTTGCTTCATCGTATTGCACATGGCAGGTCGGTTTGCCGCGGCGCAGACTGTCGTTGTCCATTGCCGGCATATCGTCGTGAACCAGCGAATAGACGTGCACCATTTCGATGGCCGCCATCGCCTGCTCGACGGCATTTTGGTTTGCTTCGCCCAATTCGGACGCGGCAAGCACCAAGAGCGGGCGCAGCCGTTTGCCGCCGCCGAGGGTAACGTAACGCATGGCTTCGTGCAGCGTATGCGGCACTTGGCTTTCAGACGGCAAGAAATGCACCAGCAGCAATTCGGTTTGCGCTTGGGCTTTTTGTTGCCATGTTTTGAGTTCATTCGCCGGGTTCAAGGTTCAACTCCTTCAGTTCGCCGGCATCCAAGACTTGCAGTTTCTGCTCGACTTCCGCCAATTTGGTTTGGCAGTATCTGACCAATTCGTTGCCTTCCTGATAGGCGGCCAGAGCGTCTTCCAGCGGCATTTCGCTGCTTTGCATGGCCTGGGTTAGGGTTTCGAGGCGCGATAAGGCTTCTTCAAAGGATTGGGGGGCGTTTTTTTTCATGGTTTGAAATGATGGGCAGAAAAGGGGAATTGTAGCATTTTTAGATGATGAAGGCCGTCTGAACTGGGATGAAAACGAAATCAAAGATTTCTGTTTCTTTGTTCAGACGGCCTTTTTTCAAACGGAATAACGTTATCAGCCCGGTAAAACGGCTTTTTGATAGTTGAGCGCGATAAACTGCTTCTCGGCATCCAATTCAGTGATTTTGAACAATGCCTGCGATTTAGGCAGCGTGTCAACCGGAATACCGGTCGCGCGCGTTACCAGCGGCAGGCCTTCAATGCGGACGAGGTCTTCTTTGAGGATGGTGGCCGTCAGCTCGCTCGTGCCTTGTTGTTGCAGATAGACGAGGCTCCAGTAGGCTTCCATTTGGCGTTGGAAGTCGGCGTAGGCTGTATAGGCGGCATCAAAGTCGCGCAACGCGGCGAAAAGCTCGGCATCGCTGTTTTGATACAGTGGCTCGGCCGTGTCGTCGATCAGGCTGATCAGCTGCTTTTGGTTGATGTAGTCGGCGGCACGGCGCAGCGGCGAGGTAAACCAGCCGTAATGCTGCACACCCATGCCGATGTGCGGCTCGGATTTGGTGCTCATACGCACTTTGCCTGCCGGTTGGACGCGGAAAAGGCCGGGCAGCTCGTTTTCGTCCAGCATTTGCGCCCAAGTGCTGTTGGCAAGAATCATCATCTCGCTGACCAGCGTATCGATGGGCGAACCGCGTTCGCGGCGGACGACGGATACGTTGCCTTCCTCATCCAATTCGATGCTGTAATCGTATTGCGGCGCACGGTCGGGCTCGTATTTGCCGCGCGCTTTTTGCAGGGCGATGGCAAATTGATAGAACCAAATCAGGTCTTGATGGTGGGCGAACATCATTTCGCCGGCTTCGTCCAAGCCGGTTTCGGCGTTGAAATGCGGCTCGATGGTCTGAATGCGCAGGTTTTCAGCGATGTTGACTGCTTCGATTTTGCAGGTTGGCGCGCCGACGTTGAACTCGTTGTCCACATCGAAATAAATGCTAATGGAAGGGCGGTATGCGCCTGCATCAAGGCTGAACGCGGCAATCCAGTTTTCGGGCAACATGGTGATTTTGCCGCCGGGGAAATAAACCGTGCTTAAGCGTTCCATGATGTTTTTTTCCATTTTGTCGCCTGGTTTAATGGCAAGCGACGGTGCGGCGATGTGGATACCGACGCGTTTCATGCCATTGCCCAAGTCGGTCAGGCTCAAGGCATCGTCCACTTCGGTGGTCGATTCGTCGTCAATGGAAAAGGCAGTAACATCAGCCTTGGGTAAGTCGGGCATTTCAGGAAGTGGAAGGTCGGGGAAGCCTGTTCCTTTTGGGAAATATTTGATTTCAAACCCGTCTTGCAGGTATTGAGGGATGGACGTAATGCCGCCCGTTTTTTTCGCCAGTTCGTAGGCCGAGGTTTTCAATGCATCGGCGGCTTTGGTAAAGGCTTTGTAGGTTAGCGACTGCTTATCGGGCGCGTGTAAGATGGTTTTCAAATCCGCCGCGATTTCAGACGGCATCTCGCCGCGTTTCAAGGCTTCCGCCCAAGCGTCGATTTGCGCGTCTTGCTGTTTTTTGCGTTCGATGGCGGCAAGCGCTTGTTTTAAAGTTTCTTCGGGCGCGGCTTTGAACACGCCTTTGGCTTTTTTGTAGAAATACATCGGCGCGGCGTAAAGCGCAATCAAAGTCGCCGCCAGCTCGGTTTTGGTCGGTGCATGGCCGTAATATTCTTCGGCGATGGCTTCGGCGGTAAATTCTTCTTCGCCGCATACTTCCCACAATAAATCGGTGTCGATGTCCGCCGCCTGTGCCTGCGCGTTCTCCAAAAATGCCGCCATATCGCCGTCAAACTCGGCAAAGACATTGTTTGCCTTCACTTTGGTGCGTTTGCCGTGCTGGGTATCGACTTGGTAGGTGGCGTCGTTTTTTTGGACGATGGAGGCAACTTTGAATTGGCCGGACTCTTCGTAAAAGATATTCATTTTTTTAGGATTTTATGATTTGTAGGAAACGCGTGATTTTAGCAGATTTGCACAAGAAAGGCCGTCTGAAAAACATACTTTCAGACGGCCTGTTCAAACGGCGGATGATTAATACTGATATGCCGCCAGTTTGCGTTTGATTTCAGGCAGCGCGGCGCGTGCGGCCTGTTCGCCCAATTGGATGGCGCGTTGTTTTTGGTCGAAACCGCCAACCGAACCCAGCTCTAAAACCTGCGGTTTGATGACCACATTGGCTTGGCCCAATTCTTGGCGCAACGCAGTTTGGCTCATTACGTTGAAGGTTTGGTCAAGATAGGAGAACATGCCTTGGCTGACGTTTTTGGCCGGACGGGCGGAAATATCGACGGCAATGATGAAGTTTGCGCCCAGTTTTTTCGCCGCGCTGACCGGTACGGGCTGCGACAGGCCGCCGTCTACATATTTGCGGCTGCCGATAACGACAGGTTGGAATACGTTTGGAATCGACGCAGAAGCGCGGACGGCCTGTCCGGCATTGCCGACGTTGAACACCACCGGTTTGCCGCTTTCAAAATCGGTCGCAACGGCGGCAAATTTGATGGGAAACTGCTGCATCGGACGGTTGCCGACTTTGCGGTTGATGTAGTTTTGCAGTTTTTCGCCTTTGATGAAGCCGCTGGTGGACAAGGTCAAATCCACCAAATCGGTTTTACCCAAAATTTCCGCTTCCAATTCGAGGCGGTCGGGCGACATTCCCGAAGCGTACATACTGCCGACAATCGAGCCTGCGGATGTCCCGGTAACGATTTTTACCGGAATATTGTTTTCTTTCAAAACCTTAATAATCCCGATATGGGCAAAGCCTTTGGATGCGCCGCCGCCCAAAGCCAGCGCAACCGTGGCTTTCGGTTTGGGTGCAGGACGCGAAACCGTATTTTGACCCTGCGTAGAAGGTTTGGATTGCGGCGCGTTGCCGCTCGGACAGGCAGCCAATACCAAGACGGACGAAGCGGCTAAAAACGTTTTGAATGTGGAAAAAAGTTTATTCATGTTCAGACAGCCTTTAATATGTCGAAAGGATTATTTTACTCTGAAATTAAGTCGAAAGGCCGTCTGAAATCAGGTTTCAGACGGCCTTTTAAATCAAGCTTAAGCCAATTCGAGCTGTTTTTCCAAGCTTTCGACCAGTTGGTCGTCCAAATTCAAAGCTTGGGACAAACGGCTCAGGAACACGATTTCCTTGCGCGACAAGTCCGCGCAGACCAATCTGGCCGCCAGATAAGTTTCGGCTGCCAAAGCCTCGTCGCTGCCGACAGAAGCGGCAATTTGTTCGATAGAGGCCGGTTGCGCATATTCAGCCTGCAGCCATGCGGCCGTTTCCGCATCGCTGCCGCTTTCACGCTCAATGGCCGCGCGTTCCGCATCGTCAATCAGGCCGTCTGAAGCCGCCGCCGCAATCATCGTTTGCAAAATCACACGGCTGTGGTTTTCACCAATCAGACCGGCAGGTTGGAATGCACTTTGCGGCAATTCGTCCTGCTGGCGGTTTTGTTTCCAGTTTTGATAGCCTTTATAAGCCAGAAAACCCAAAGCAGCGACCGAGCCGGCTTTAACCAGCTTCTTCGCATTTTTCTTTTTCAACAGCATCGATGCCAAAGCACCCGTCAACGCGCCGCCGCCGAAAGAATTGAGCGGACTGTCCGCCACCGCTTTGCCGCCTTTTTGAGCCGCACCCAAAACCTGATTGAGCAACTGACTGAAATCCATAAAAAATCTCCTGAAAACAAATACATTGCAAATATAGGGCAGAAATACCAAAAAACCAAGCCAAAGAAAGTTAAAAGGTGCAAACAAGTTTTCAGACGGCCATAGCCGACTTTCGGTACAATCACACCATTCCAAACAATAAACCCCATCATGACCGATACCGCCCAAATCATTACCAGCTATGGCCGCCGCTATATTGTCCGCACTCCCGACGGTCAAATATATGACGCCACCACCCGCAAAAAACGCGTCGATTTCGCCTGCGGCGACCAAGTCCGCATCATCCCCATCAACGGCGAACAAGTCGTGATTGAAGACTACCTCCCGCGCGAAAGCCTGCTCTACCGCCAAGACGCATGGAAAACCAAACTGATTGCCGCCAACGTTACCCAACTCCTCATCGTAACCGCCGCAAGCCCCTCACCCAGCGAAGCCCTGTTGCAACGCGCCCTCCTCGCAGCCGAAGCGGCTGGCATCGACGCCGTTATCGTCCTTAATAAAGCCGACCTTCCCGAAACCGCCCAATGGCGCGAGAAACTCAAATTCTACGAAACCCTCGGCTACCCCGTGGTCGAAACCAACGCATTGGAAAACGCCGACATCCTGCGTCCCATTTTAGAAGGGCAAACCAACATCCTGCTCGGACAAAGCGGCATGGGCAAGTCCACCCTGACCAACGCCCTACTCGGCGACCAAGCCGCCCGAACCGGCGACATTTCCACCGCGCTCGACTCCGGCAAACACACCACCACCCACGCCCAACTATACGATTTAAACGCAGAAACCCAACTCATCGACTCTCCCGGCCTGCAAGAATTTGGCCTGCACCATCTCCAAGCCGCCGATTTATTACAATACTTCCCCGACCTGCGCCACCTTATCGGCCAATGCCGTTTTCACAACTGCACCCACCGCGCCGAACCCGGCTGCGCCGTCAAAGCCGCTGCCGAATCAGGCGAAGCCAAACCCGAGCGCATCGAATTTCTGCAACGCGTTACCGATGAATTGTTAAGATAAAGATTGAACGGAAACTAAGCGTTTGGATAAATAAAAAGGCCGTCTGAAACTTTCAGACGGCCTTTTTTTGAAGCATAACCAAATTTACCTTTCAACCGGTATCGCTACCTTAGCGGGAAAGAGAAGGTGCTTTTCGTGGCGGATTGATCATGAGAAGCACGGCTTCTTCAATTTGTTTGTCCTCCCGATCATGGAGCTCTACCGGAAACTTCAGACGCAACACTGTAACAATAGCGCCAACCGATAAGCCTGTATCATGAAGCAACTCAATTTCTTTAAGTACCGGTGCGGAAAGGTTTAACATGGTTTCTCCTTAAGATTTGGTATAAGCCTTAGCCCACTTTATCCCCGGGCTGTGCGCCTACGTCGACATCGAGGAGCTTCAGTTTGCCCTCTGCCGTGGCGGCGGAGAGGATCATGCCTTCGGATACGCCGAATTTTGCCATTTTGCGCGGGGCGAAGTTGGCGACGGCAATGACCATGCGGCCGTTCAATTCGGCTGGATTTGGGTAAGACGCGGCGATGCCGGAGAAGATGATGCGTTTTTCAAAACCGAAATCGAGGTCGAATTTCAAAAGTTTGGTGCTGCCTTCGACGGCTTCGCAGTTCAATACTTTGGCGACGCGCATGTCGATTTTCATAAAGTCTTCGAAGCTGGCCTGTTCGGCGACTTTTTCATATTTGCTCTCTTCGGCGGCAGGCGCAGCTGCTGCGACGATGCTTTGTTTGTTGGCTTCGATTAAATCGTCCACTTGTTTTTGCTCCACTCGTTGCATTAAATGTTCGTACTTGTTGATGGCGTGTTCACCCAAGGTTTCGCGTGTATTTGCCCAAGTGATGGCTTCCAAATTTAGGAATTTGGCGGCGTTTTCGGCCACTTTCGGCAATACGGGGGCGAGGTAGGCGGTCAACATGGTAAAGGCGTTGATGAGTTCGCTGCATACTTCGTGCAGGCGTTCGTCTTGGCCTTCTTGTTTCGCCAGTTCCCACGGTTTGTTGGCATCAACGTATTCGTTGACAATGTCTGCCAAGGCCATGATGTCGCGCAGAGCTTTGGCGTATTCGCGGTTTTCGTATTGCTCGGCGATGGTCTCGCTTTCGGCAGCGAGTTTTGCCAGCAATGCGCTGTCTGAAACGTCTTTCAGACGACCTTCAAAGCGTTTGGCGATGAAACCTGATGCGCGGGCGGCGATGTTGACGTATTTGCCGACGAGGTCGCTGTTGACGCGCGAGATAAAGTCTTGCAGGTTCAAATCGATGTCTTCGATTTTGCTGTTGAGTTTGGCGGCGATGTAGTAGCGCATCCACTCGGGGTTCAGGCCTTGTTCCAGATAGGATTTGGCGGTGATGAAGGTGCCGCGCGATTTGGACATTTTTTGTCCGTCGACGGTCAAAAAGCCGTGTGCGTACACGCCGGTCGGGGCGCGGTGGCCGGAGAAATGCAGCATGGCAGGCCAGAACAGGGCGTGGAAATAGAGGATGTCTTTGCCGATGAAGTGGTACATTTCGGTTTGGCTGTCGGCTTTGAAGTATTCGTCGAAATCGACGCCGATGCGGTCGCACAGGTTTTTAAACGACGCCATGTAACCGACGGGCGCGTCCAGCCAGACGTAGAAGTATTTGCCCGGCGCGTCGGGGATTTCGAAACCGAAATACGGGGCGTCGCGGGAAATGTCCCAGTCGGACAGGGTGGTTTCTTCGCCTTCGCCCAGCCATTCTTTCATTTTGTTGAGGGCTTCGGGTTGCAGATGGGGCTTGCCGTCGTGCGGGTTGTTGCCGGAAGTCCATGCTTTGAGGAAGTCGGCGCATTCGCCCAGTTTGAAGAAGAAGTGTTCGGATTCGCGCAATTCGGGTTTGGCACCGGATACGGCGGAATACGGGTTAATCAGTTCGGTCGGGGAATAGGTCGTGCCGCAGACTTCGCAGTTGTCGCCGTATTGGTCTTGGGCGTGGCATTTGGGGCATTCGCCTTTGACGAAGCGATCGGGCAGGAACATTTGTTTTTCAGGGTCGAAAAGCTGCTCGATGACGCGGCTCTCAATCTTGCCGTTGGCTTTCAGTGCGCGGTAAATATCTTGGGAAAACTGTTTGTTTTCAGGGGAATGGGTGCTGTAATAATTGTCGTAGCCGATGTTGAAACCGGTAAAGTCGGCGAGGTGCTCTTCGCGTACTTTGGCAATCATGTCTTCAGGCGCGATGCCTTGTTTTTGCGCGGCAAGCATCACGGGTGTGCCGTGGGTGTCGTCGGCGCAGCAGTAGTAGCATTCGTGGCCGCGCAGTTTTTGGAAGCGTACCCAAACGTCGGTTTGGATGTGTTCGACCATGTGGCCGAGGTGGATGCTGCCGTTAGCATACGGCAGCGCGGAAGTGACAAGGATTTTGCGTGTCATGGTTTGTGCTTTTAAAAACAATGGATAAAGATGTCGGGAATTATACCGCAAAACAATACGCAAAGGCCGTCTGAAACCCGATTGCCGGTGTTTCAGACGGCCTTTTATTTATCGGCAGCGTATGGGATTAACCGCGTACGCGTTCGATTTTTGCGCCTACGCCGCCGAGTTTTTTCTCGATGTATTCATAGCCGCGGTCGAGGTGGTAGATGCGTTCGACGATGGTTTCGCCATCAGCGACCAAACCGGCCATGACGAGGCTGGCGGAGGCGCGCAGGTCGGTTGCCATCACGACGGCGCCGGAGAGTTTCTCTACGCCTTTGATGTAGGCGGTGTTGCCTTCGGTGGTGATGTCTGCGCCCATGCGGTTGAGTTCGGGAACGTGCATGAAGCGGTTTTCAAAAATGGTTTCCACCACGCGGCTGCTGCCCTCGGCAATGGCGTTCATGGCCATAAACTGCGCCTGCATGTCGGTTGGGAAGCCCGGGTGGACGACGGTGCGGATGTCCACGGCTTTGGGGCGTTGTTGCATGTCGATGGAAATCCAGTTGTCGCCTGCTTCGATGATGGCGCCGGCTTCGGTCAGTTTGTTTAACACAACTTCCATGGTTTTCGGTGCGGCATTGCGCAGGACGACTTTGCCGCCGGTCATGGCGACGGCGCAGAGGAAGGTACCGGCTTCGATACGGTCGGGAACGACGCTGTGTTCGCAGCCGTGCAGCTCTTTTACGCCTTCGATGGTCATGGTTGCTGTACCGATGCCGCTGATTTTTGCGCCCATTTTGACGAGGCATTCAGCCAAATCGACGACTTCGGGTTCGATGGCGCAGTTTTCGAGGATGGTGGTGCCTTCGGCGAGTGTGGCCGCCATCAGCAGGTTTTCGGTACCGCCTACGGTCACGACGTCCATGGTGACACGCGTGCCTTTCAGACGGCCTTTGGCTTTGACGTAACCGTGTTCGATGGTGATTTCCGCACCCATGGTTTCGAGGCCTTTGAGGTGTTGGTCAACCGGACGCGAACCGATGGCGCAGCCGCCGGGCAGGCTGACTTGGGCTTCGCCGAAGCGGGCAAGGGTCGGGCCCAAAACCAAGATGGATGCGCGCATGGTTTTTACCAGCTCGTAAGGTGCGCAGGTGTTGTTGACAGTGCCGCCGTTGATTTCAAATTCGGAGATGTTGTCGGTCAAAACGCGTGCGCCCATGCCTTGCAGCAGTTTTTGGGTGGTTTTGACGTCGGCGAGCATGGGTACGTTTTTCAAGCGTAAAGTGCCGGAAGTCAGCAGGCCGGCACACATCAGCGGCAGGGCGGCATTTTTTGCGCCGGATACGATGATTTCGCCGTTGAGGGGGCCGTTGGCAGAGATTTTGAGTTTGTCCACAGGATGTCTTTCGTTATTTGTCTACACGGCTTATGCCGCACAAATGAAATGAGATGATAATAAACCATCAATTATAAGGGATTATGACCTTGCTGTTAGATTTGGCAGTATTAAATTTTCACAAGGTTTGTTTAAGTTGCGAAAGGATAAGATTTCAGGCCGTCTGAATGGTTCAGACGGCCTGTTTGCCAAGGCTTATTTTTTGGCTTTGAAGCCCAAAAGGTGTTGCGTAGTGGCCAACCATGCGCCGAATACGCCCAGCGCGATGACGAAGCCGAATACCAGCGACACTTCGCTAAATGTGAAGAAACGCCAGCCGATGTTCAGGCCGTAGGGTTTGAAAATCGCGTCCACCAGCGGCCGTACTTCGGCCAGCAGCCAGGCCGACAAGCCCAAGCTGACGGCGGCGGAGAAAATACTCTGCCACATTGCCTGATAAAGGAAAGGACGGCGGATGAAGGAAGCGGGCGCACCCAACAGCTTGGTGATTTCCAACTCTTCCTTACGGCTGAGGATTTGCAGGCGGATGGTGTTGTGTGCCACCAAGACAAAGGCCATACCCAAAGTCAGCGAGAGGAACCACAAAATCTTGCGGATAAATTCGTTAATACGATAAAGGGTCTGTACCCATTCGGTATCCATGGTTGCCGATTCGACGCGCGGCAATTTGGTAATGTCTTTATAGATGGCCTGCATCTGATCCGGAGAAGTGGCAGGGTCGGGCGTAACGATAAAGACGTCGGGCAACGGGTTGCCATCGAGCATGGAAACGAGGTTTTGGTCGAGATTGGTCTGCAATTCTTCCAAACCTTCCTGCTTGCTGATAAAGCGGACTTTATCGATACGGCTGTCGCGTTGGAGCAGGTTTTTCACCGTATCGGCATCAGAACCTGCCGCATCGGTGTCCATATAAACCGTAATTTGCGGCGATTCGTTGAGTTTGCCCAATACGCTTTGTCCGCTTTGGATGCCCAAATACATAAACAGCGGCAAGGTCATGGCAACGGCAAGCATGAGCAGGGTCAGCAGCGTGCCGATGGGTTGGCGTAGAAGCTCTTTGAGCGCGGCGCGCGCTGATTCGACGTGTAGCGAGATGTAATGAATCATGCTCATGCGAGGCGTCCTTTCTGCAGGCGCAAGACGCGGTGGCCGTAATCTGCCATCAGCGTTTCATCGTGCGCCGCAACAATCACGGTCGTGCCTGCTTCATGGAAGGTTTTGAACAATTCCATAATATCCAGCGCATAGGCGCGGTCGAGGCTGGCGGACGGCTCGTCGGCAATCAGCAGGCTGGGTTGGTGAACCACTGCGCGCGCGATGCACAAGCGCTGTTGTTCGCCACCGGACAAAGTGATGGGCATATCGTTTTCGCGGCCTTTCAAGCCGACTTTCTCAATCGCAATACGCGCGCGCTCTTCCGCTTTGCGCGGCTGGTAGCCGCTAATCCGCAAAGGCAGGATAACGTTTTGCAAGACATTGCGGTCGTAGAGGATTTTGTGGTCTTGGAAGACAATGCCGATGTGTTGGCGCATAAAGCCGATCTGATTGTCGCTCAAGGTGCCGAGGTCTTGATTGTTGAACCAAACCTTGCCTTTGGTAGGCTTGGTAATGCCTGAAATCAGCTTCAAAATGGTGGATTTGCCCGAACCCGAATGGCCGGCGATAAAAATCATCTCACCTTTGTTAATCTGGAAACTGACATTTTTCAGGGCTTCGAAACCGCCGGGATAGGTTTTGGAAACTTGTTCGAAACGGATCATGGGTTTTCCTGAAAATAGGGATTCAGACGGCCGGCGTCATCGATAGGTAACATGCCGTCTGAAAAAATGGGGTTATTCACAGATTATAAATATTTCGGCTGCTTTTTGATAGTGAAACCCCGGTTCTGTCTGTGGAGACACTGCCGGTTTGCAACACAAAGCAATATGGTTTGAAATAAAGGCCGTCTGAACGATTGGGTTTCAGACGGCCTCGATATCAGCGTAGGTTAAGCACCCTATCTGCTGTTTTATTTACATTTGGTTTTGGCCAAATTCACGGCGGCGGTCAGGCTTTTTTCGTTGACTTCGCCGGTGATGGTTTGTTTGTAGCCGCATTTCGGCGCTTCGACAACTGTGAAGGGCAATACGCCGACGTTGTTGCCGTGGGCTTTCATGAAGTTGCGGCTGTTGGCGCCGGTGTAACGCCAAATCGGGTAGCTAACCGGCGTTTGTTTCAGGAACTTGCCGATGTTGTCGGTGGTATCCAGCGCGATGCCGACCATATCGACGCTGCCTTTTTTCTGAGCTTTGTACCATGCGGACATGGCGGGCATTTCTTTACGGCAGGGGCCGCACCAGGTTGCCCAAAGGTTGACCACGCGCACGGGGGCTTTGAGCGATTCCAGGCTTTGCGGTTTGTTGTCCTGCCAACCTGCCGTTTCATCGGCGGCAAAGGCCGGAGCAGCGGTAAAAACGGTGGCGGACAGTAGAAGGGCGGTTAAGGCTTTCATGGTTGTATCCTTGAGGTTGCCAATCGAAATTGTGTTTATTGTAAAACGGTTTGGTGGGTATGCCTACCGATTCGTATCAAGATATCAGGTAAAAAGTTTGAGTAAAAATCAGTTGCAGACGATAATAACCGCCATCATTGAATGATTTTGCAATAATACGGAGACTTTCATGCCGTCTGAATTCACACTTTATCACAACCCGCGTTGCAGCAAATCACGTGACGCGCTGGCTTTGCTCGAAGAAAAAGGCGTTGCCGCCGACGTGGTCAAATATCTGGATACCGCGCCCGATTTGGCGACTTTGCAGGATATGTTTGCCAAACTCGGCATCGAATCGGTGCGCGGCATGATGCGCACCAAAGACGATTTGTACAAAGAATTGGGTTTGGACAATCCCGATTTGGACAATGCCGCCCTGCTTCAGGCAATTGCCGAACACCCTGCCCTGCTCGAGCGTCCCGTTTTGGTAACGCCTACGCGCGCAGCCATCGGCCGTCCGTTGGAAAACATTGCCGCCCTACTCGGCTGATGGGGTTGGATAAGGCCGTCTGAAGATGATTTCCCTGCTTAAAAGCCGCAATGGCCTGCGATATTACCTGTTTCGCGGCCTTGCTTTGAGCGTTTTGCTGGTGTGCGGTATTTTTTTGAGCGGCACATGGCAGATTTACCGGACAGGTTTGCAAACCTTGCCGAAGGACGCTCATGCCGATGCGGCGGTGGTGTTGGGTGCGGCGGCGTGGGACAAACGCCCGTCGCCAGTGTTCCGTGAGCGCATCAACCATGCCATCACGCTCTACCAAAGCCATCGGGTCGGCAAAATCATTTTCACCGGCGGTACGCCCAAAAAAGGATTCATGACCGAAGCCGAAGTGGGGCGCCGATACGCGCTCAAGCAGGGCATACCGGCGCACAATATCCTATTTGAAAACACGTCGCGCAACACTTACGAAAACCTGCGCAATATCGTCCCTATCATGCACGCCAACGGAGTCGGCAGCATTATCGTTGTCAGCGACCCGTATCATTTGGCGCGCGCTGAAGAAATGGCCGCCGATTTGGGCTTGTCAGATGCGCAGTTCTCCGCCACCCCGACCACGCGCTTTGATGAGCGCAGCAAGAAAGCCAAGTTCCTGATGCAGGAGAGCTATTCTTTGTTTCTCTACCGTATCGGCAAATGGAGCGATGCAGTTTGGAATTGGATAGGTGGTTGAGCTTTCGGTAATCTATGTAAAAGGCCGTCTGAAGCCTTTTAGGTTTCAGACGGCCTAAATGTATTCTTACTTATTGATATTGATTTGCAGCTACACTGCCAAAAAAGACTACAGCCAGTACCAGATAAATTACCATTACGATGGCAAACAGAATCAAGGTAGCCTTGAAATAATTAGCTTTATTTGGATTAGTGTTTGAGCCGAATGCCCATACAAGCATCATAACTATATTGACCAGCGGAATCATCATAATCAAGTTTGTTATCAACCATTCTTTGACGCTTACAATCGGAGCCTGTTGATGGCCGATTTGGTTTTGTCCGTTCATATGTACTCAGTAATTTTGTTGAAAGAACAGTAATTATACTCATTAAATCTTTATGGGCATAGCATGCTCAGGCCGTCTGAATCTTCAGACGGCCTGAGCCTGAGACCTTTGCAAAAAAGCCCTTCCCACGACAGCCGAAATCCAAACACAGGTTTTCGTCTATTTCCGCTCCTAATTACTCCTGATTTTACCCAAATACCCCCTTAATCCTCCCCGGACACCCGATAATCAGGCATCCGGCCGCCTTTTAGGCGGCAGCAGGCGCACTTAGCCTGTTAGCGGCTTTCAATAGGTTCAAACACATCGCCTTCAGATGGCTTTGTGCACTCACTTTAATCAGTCCAAAATAGGCTGCCCGGGCGTAGCGGAATTTACGGTGCAGCGTACCGAAGCTTTGTTCGACCACATAACGAGTCTTCGACAAATACCGGTTGCGTTTGGTTTGCGCTTCCGACAGCGGATGGTTGCGGTGGGCTTTGCGCATAATGCCGTCCTGCAGCCGATGCTCTTTCAGATGTTGCCGGTTTTCCTTGATGAAAATAAATTTCCTATTACAGATAATCCGACACTATATGTTGATTCATATGCCAAAATGATTTGGGATCCAAGTGATTTTAATACACCAAACATGAATGATAATGCTCAAACAAATAAAGAATATCAGCATTTAGCAAATCGTTTACTTATTACACAACCTATAGTTGAACGTTTAATTTCTCAAAATTATACCCAAAATAGTGAAGAATTTGATAAAGCGGAAACAGGACTAAATTCAATCTTACATAAATATCGATATAATCGTTTAAAAGCTTTTTTAACAGATGTAACACCTATAAAGTTTAAACAACAAGAAGGTCGAAATTTGACATCTGAAGAGCATAATTTGCTGCAAGATGCAAATTTAGCATCCCAATATTATGCTAGACTAAAGATGTTCTCAGATAATATTTATAAAAAAGGGATGAATGTACAGAGTGATATTCTAAAAGAAAAATTCCCACATCTAAAAGATAAAATTATTAGTGCAAATAAACCTGACAATTATACGGAAAATGGAAAAGTTGTAGGTTTAATATCAGATTTTGGAGCAGTAAAATTTATTATGTATACCAACCCAGAACAAAATCAAATATTGAAAACTAGATTTATTATCGAATAAATAGAAAGCCGTCTTATGTATAGTAATAAATTAATAACCCTGTTTTTTCTATTGCCTTTATTGTGCCATGCAGTTGAGTTTGATGAAACTCAATATAACGACTGTAAAGATAGAGCTATGTTATGTGTTGCTAGAATTTATTCTCCCAAAGGCAATAACTATAAATCTATGTGGTATGACGACAATGGCAAGTTAGCATTTATATCCTTTACTAATCAACAAATGGAAAATCAAGGTCGCCCATCTCTAGCGATGTTTATTAGTGATGACAAAATATCTGATACCAATATTGATGAATTTTTAGCATCTTTCGATCCTGATAAATATCGAATATCTCATGATCCAAGATATAAATTTTTACCATTAGTATGTCGAACTCATTGTGATCCTTATTCTCTTTTTAATATTGATAACAAATTTGAACCTGATGATAAAGATAAAATCTTTTTTTCAATCCCGACAGATAACACAGATTTTTATAAGAGTTTTTATTTAAATAAGGATTATATAGAAGGTATATATCCTAATTAAATGTTATAGCCTTTGTCGGCATAGACGGTCGTACCTTTGGGCAGCCCTTCCAACAAAGGTGACAGGTGTTTGCACTCATGGGCATTGGCGGGGGTAATGTGCAGTTTCTCGATATAGCCTTCCTCATCGGTACGGGTATGTTGTTTGTAACCGAGTCTGTAGAGGCTGTTTTTCTTTGTCCAACGGGCATCGTTGTCCTTACTCGGTGTGGTTTGGCCACTGATTCGTCCTTCCTCATCGACTTCTATGGCCTGGCGCTGTTTGCTGCCGGCGGTTTGAATAATGGTGGCGTCAATGACGGCGGCGGATGCTTTCTCTACTTTTAGGTTTTTTTCGGTCAGTTGGCGGTTAATCAGTTCCAGCAATTCGGACAGGGTGTCGTCTTGCGCCAGCCAGTTGCGGTAGCGCATAAGGTGCTGTAATCGGGAATGATCAGTTCGTCAAAACGGCAAAACAGGTTGAAGTCGATGCGGGTGATGAGGCTGTGTTCGAGTTCGGGATCGGAGAAGCTGTGCCATTGTCCGAGCAGGACGGCTTTGAACATGGACAACAGGGGATAGGCGGGACGGCCGCGGTGATCTCTAAGGTAACGGGTTCTTTGACGATTCAGGTACTGTTCGATCGGTTGCTAATCAATTACCTGATCCAACTTCAATAGTGGGAAGCGGTCGATGTGTTTGGCAATCATGGCTTGTGCGGTTTGCTGGAAGAAGGTGCTCATGAGAAATCCCCTAAATGTCTTGGTGGGAATTTAGGGGATTTTGGAGAATTTTGCAAAGGTCTCAGCCTATGATTCTTGCAGCCGCTATTTCAATTGGATGTAAAACGTACCGTCCGGCACGACGGGCAGGTATTTGCGGTAGAAGTCCAGATAGGTCTTGTTTGGGTCTATGTCGGCAAACTGCTGCGGATACAGGGTTTTGGCGATAAATTGCGCGCTGGCCAAATCGGTGAGCGAGCGGGAGGCGGTGTGGTAGATGCCGTAAACGCGTTTGTTTTTGACGGCAGGAATGTCTGCCCAGCCTTTGCGTTTGACAAATCCGGCCAGGCGGCGTTGCGCATCGGCCTGGCTGATGCCTATGCCCATCGCCATAATGCCAGGCTTGTCTTTATGGCCGTTTTCCGTCCCCGAAATGACGATGACGTCAGGTTTGGCCGTCAGGAATTTTTCAGGGTTTATCGGTCCCCAGTTTTTAACGTAAGGCGCGGCGATATTGTTGCCGCCTGCTGTGTCGGCAATCGCGCCCCACATATCTTTGCCGAAGGTGTAGCTGTATTCGGACGGGCCTTTGTCGCCGAACTCGATATAGATTTTCGGTTTGGACTGCTTGGCGCGCGCGACGCGTTTTTGGATGTCGGCAATGCCTCGGGCGTATTCGGCGGCAATTTTTTGGGCGCGCGCCTGCGTACCGTTGAGTTCGCCGAAAATTTCCGCACTGCGCGTGTGCCGCGCGACGGTTTCGGCGTTGAAATCGACCACGACGACGGGTATGCCTGCCGCTTCAATGCGCGGCAGGTGGGTGGCGACGGCCTTATACTGCCAGTCGGCCAGAATCAATACGTCCGGCTTGAGCGCGAGCGTTTTCTCCAGTGAAAACGTGCCGGTGCTGATGTTGCCAATGTCCGCAATGTTTTGCAGCGTAGGCAGCTTCTGTTTGAACATCGCCCAGCTGCCGGGATTGAATTTCTCCCAAAACTCACGCGAAATGCCGATGACGTTTTTAAATTTGTCCGCGCCCGTTACCGCGATATAGTCGGGATAGTAAAACGCCAAAACCGCGCGTTTGACAGGGACATCGACTTTGACTTCGCGTCCCAATACGTCTTTGATAGTTTTGATTTCGGCTTGGGCAAAAAGGGGCAGGAGGGCGAGGGCGGCAAATAAAGCGCGTTTGTTCATGAGCGGATACTTTCAAAGAAATGATTATCATTTGTCTTGTTTTCAGGAGAAAAGTTCCCAGACGGTCCTTCTGCGCTGACATTATTTTCAGACGGCCGTACATTGTTTAAACCTTGCCGAAAAAGTAAAATACCTGTTTTCAAAGACTTTGGAGCCATCATGACCGTCAAAACCCGTTTCGCCCCCAGCCCCACCGGCTACCTGCACATCGGCGGCGTACGCACCGCCTTGTTTTCATGGGCGTTTGCCCGCCATCATAAAGGCGAGTTCCTATTGCGTATCGAAGACACCGACTTGGCGCGCTCTACTGCCGAATCCGTCAACATCATCCTCGACGGCATGAAATGGGTCGGCCTGAACTACGACAACGCCGACAACGTCGTGTACCAAACCCGCCGTTTCGACCGCTATAAAGAAGTCATCGCCGAACTCTTGGAAAAAGGCGCTGCCTACTACTGCTATTGCAGCAAAGAAGAGCTGGAAGCCATGCGCGAGAAAGCCGAAAAAGAAGGCACGGCAACTTACGACCGCCGCTGGCGTCCGGAAGAAGGCAAAACTCTGCCCGAAATCCCTGCCGACGTGCAACCTGTTGTCCGTTTCAAAACGCCTTTGGACGGCGTGACCAAATGGACGGACTTGGTCAAAGGCGAAATCTCCATCCCCAACGAAGCGCTCGACGACCTGATTATCGCCCGCGCCGACGGCACGCCGACCTACAACTTCTGCGTCGTGGTGGACGACTACGACATGGGCATTACCCACGTTATCCGTGGCGACGACCATGTGAACAACACGCCGAAACAAATCAACATCTTAAAAGCCATTGGCGCCACCCTCCCCGAATACGGCCACCTGCCCATGATTCTCAACGAACAAGGCAAAAAAATCTCCAAACGCAGCGGCGATACCGTTGCCATCACTGATTTTGGCGCAATGGGCATCCTGCCCGAAGCCATGCTCAACTATCTGGCACGCTTGGGCTGGGCGCACGGCGACGACGAATTCTTCACGATGGAACAATTCATCGAATGGTTTGATTTGAAAGACGTTTCCCCCTCCCCAAGTCGCATGGACTTGAAGAAACTCTACTGGATTAACGGCGAACACATCAAAATCACCGCCAACGAAAAACTGGCCGAAATGGTGAAACCGCGCCTCGCCCTGCGCGATATCCACGAAACAAGCAAGCCTGCTTTGGAAGACGTGTTGGCATTGGTCAAAGACCGCGCCCAAGACCTGAACACACTTGCCGACGAGTGCCTCTACTTCTACGTCAAACAAACCCCTGCCGAAGCAGACGTGCAGAAACACTGGGACGACGAAGCCGCCGCCCGTATGCTGCGCTTTGCCGAACGCCTCGAAGGGCTGGAAGACTGGACCGCCGAAGCCATCCACGACCTGTTCAAACCTTTCTGCGACGAAGAAGGCATTAAAATGGGCAAACTCGGTATGCCCCTGCGCCTCGCTGTCTGCGGTACGGCAAAAACCCCAAGCGTCGATGCCGTATTGGCATTAATCGGCAAAGAAGAAGTGTTGAAACGGATCCGTTCGTAAGGCATGAATGATAAAAGGCCGTCTGAAAACTGGGAATGCCAAGTTTTCAGACGGCCTTTTCTAATAAAACTAGAAAATAATGGAATAAGGCGGAGAATATGAGAAAATAATAGCCGCCTGCCTGTTACAACTGCCGATTGAATTAACTTTTATCGGCAGCCTGAATGTCCGGATTGGATAAAATAAGCCATCAAGAACAAAGGCCAACAAGCATATTATGTAAACTTGGCGGCTGAAAAATCGGCTCTGCGCTTTACTTTACCAATCAAACAGCTTTAAAGGAAAACCCATGAAAAAAACCTTACTTGCCCTGATGATGTTATCCGCCGCCGCGGCGTATGCCGGTGAGGCGGAAGACCGTTTGCTGTCCGTCCAATCGGTTTACCGTGCCGCTTTACATGAGCAAAACAGCAACGATAACAAAATCATTTCCCTGCAAAGCGATTTGGAAAGCGCGCAGCGCCGTTTGCAGGCTGCGCAATCCGATATTGACCGTTTGAAAGGCGAAATTCAGACGGCCTTGGCTCAGAAAGAGCAGCAAAATGCCAAGCTGCAACAAGCCGGCCAGATGTTGGACGCGGCGTGGAATGCCGTTTACGGCGCAGGCGGCAGCAAGGCGAATCAATAATTTAGACATTGTATTATTTGCGTTTTACGCTTCTTTTATCATATTTATAAGGAAACCTCATGTCCCTACCTCCCTGCCCGAAATGCCACTCCGAATACACTTACGAAGACGGCGCTCAATACGTTTGCCCTGAGTGCGCCCATGAGTGGAACGAGGCCGATGCTGCGGCTGCCGGCGATGATGCCTTGGAAGTCAAAGATGCTAACGGCGCAGTCTTGCAAGATGGCGATACGGTTGTCTTGATTAAAGATCTGAAAGTCAAAGGCAGCTCTATGGTCATCAAGCAAGGCACCAAAGTCAAAGGCATCCGCCTGCAAGAGGGCGACCACAATATCGGTTGCAAAATCGATGGCAGCGCGATGAACTTGAAATCTGAGTTCGTCAAAAAAGCCTAAAGATTTTATTTTTGAAAGGCCGTCTGAAATCCGAAGATTAGGATCCAGACGGCCTTTATACATTTCATTCAAAATAAAATAAATCTTTATTTAAAATTAAATAGATTGAATAGATTTGAATTTCAGGCCGTCTGAAAAAGCGGCGGCAAAATGTTCCACACATACGCGGGTGTAAAACCGTTAAAATAACGCTTTCCCCTATTCTACGGAACCATTATGCCTCAGCCGACCGCCAAACAGATTTTGCACGAAGTATTCGGTTATCCCGAATTTCGTGGCAAGCAGGAGGCTATCGTTAATGCTTTGGCTGGCGGCGAGAGTTTGATGGTGCTGATGCCGACAGGTGGGGGTAAGTCTTTGTGTTACCAGATTCCGGCGCTGATGCGCGAAGGCGTGGCAGTTGTCGTATCGCCGCTGATTGCGCTGATGAACGACCAAGTGGCCAGTCTGCATGTGGCCGGGATTGAAGCGGCGGCAGTCAACAGCGGCACATCGGCAGATGAGGCACGCGATATTGCCGACAAGCTTGCCCAAGGCCGTCTGAAACTGCTTTATGCCGCTCCGGAACGCTTGGTTACCGACCGCTTTTTACGTTTTCTCGACCAACAAACCGTCAGCCTGTTTGCTATTGATGAGGCGCATTGCGTCAGCCAATGGGGACACGATTTCCGCCCCGAATATCAACAGCTCGGCATGCTTGCCGAACGCTATCCGAACATCCCACGCATCGCCCTGACCGCTACCGCCGATGCGGCCACGCGCGCCGACATCAAGCATTATCTGCATTTGGACAATGCGCCCGAATTTATTTCCAGCTTTGACCGCCCGAATATTTATTATCAGGTTATCGAGAAAAACAATGGCAAAAAACAATTGCTGGATTTCATCCGCAAGCAGATGCATGGGCAAAGCGGTATTGTGTATTGCCTAAGCCGCAAAAAAGTCGAGGATGTGGCGCAGTTTTTGTGTGAAAACGGCTTGGAGGCGATTCCATATCATGCCGGTTTGAGCATGGACGTGCGCGAGGAAAACCAGCGCCGCTTTACGCATGAAGACAATATTATTGTGGTGGCGACCGTGGCGTTCGGTATGGGCATAGACAAACCCGACGTGCGCTTTGTCGCCCATCTCGATATGCCCCAGAGTGTCGAACATTTCTATCAGGAATCGGGGCGCGCCGGTCGGGACGGGCTGCCTGCCGTGAGCTGGCTGTGTTACGGTTTGAACGATTGGGTGTTGCTGCGCGAACGTATTGCCGAAGGCAACAGCGATGAAGTGCAAAAGCAAATCGAAATGCAAAAACTGGATGCCATGCTTTCCGTCTGCGAAACCGCTGCCTGCCGCCGCGTACTGCTGCTTAAACATTTCGGCGAAGAATCCGAACCCTGCGGCCATTGCGACAACTGCCTGCATCCACCCGTGCGGTTTGACGGCACGGTGTTGGTGCAAAAATTACTCAGCTGCGTGTACCGCGCCGGACAACGTTTTGCCGCCGGTTACATCACCAACCTTTTGCGCGGCAAAAGCGACGATTGGATACAGCGCAACGGCCATGACAAGTTATCCACATTCGGCATCGGCAGCGAACAGACCGACAAGGAATGGCGCAGCGTCATCCGCCAGTGCATCAGCTTGGGCTATCTCACCGTCAATGTCGAGCAGCATCAAGCCCTGCAGCTGACAGAAGCGGCAAAAAAAGTCCTTAAGGGCGAAACCGAAGTCATGCTGCGTCCCCTGCGCCGCGAAAAAACGGCCATCCAAAAACCGAAAGACGATTGGTTGCGTACCGAGCGCGAAGAGCGTTTGTGGCAGGCATTGCGCCAATGGCGGCAACAACGTGCCCGGGCCGAGGAAGTGCCTGCCTATGTGGTTTGTGGCGACAAAACCCTGCGCGATATTGTCGAAAAAATGCCCCGAAGTTTGGAAGATTTACATCAAATCTACGGCTTGGGCGAGGCGAAAATCAATAAATTCGGTTTGGAGATACTCGACGTTTGCGAAACGGCTGAAGCCGGTACGGTTTCCACAGACAGCGCACAAGTTATCCACAGCTTGGGCGAGCGCGAACAGGCCTTAAAACAGGCTTTGGAAACTTGGCGCGAGCAGCAGGCAAGTGCCGATCAAGTAACGCTGGGTACGGTATTCTCCAACGAAAGCATGGACGATTTGCTGACCAATACGCCTTCCGAACCCATCGACCTTTTAGGTGTATATAAACTCGGAGAAAAACGCATCGAGCAATACGGCGAGGGTATTTTAAACATCTGCCGCCCGTTTTCAGACGGCCTGAGTGAAGAGGACAAACGCAAACGCCGATTGATGCGTCGTCTGCTTCAGTGGAATATCGATACTGCCCGCCATGAAGGCCTCGAAGCCTATCAGATATGCAGCAAAGTCACCTTGCGCGCCATTGCCGCCCGACGGCCGCAAGATTTGGCGGAGTTGGCGGAAATCCACGGCATGAATGAGGAGAAAACCGACAAATACGGCGCAGAAATTGTCGAATTGTGCAAACAAGCGGATTAATTGACCGCGTTTTATCGTTAAAAGCCGTCTGAAACCCAATCAAGCATGGTGTTTCAGACGGCCTTTTTGAATTTTTAATCTTTATAAAACAATGAATAAGAAAATATTTGTATTGAATGTGTCAGTTTTTTGAGGCCGTCACGTCTAAACAGCCATGAAATATGGGATGGTGTCGATTGATTTTTCGTCCCATCCCATTCAACACACATCGATAAGGAAAATAAATGAACACCTCATCCAACCCCTCTTGGCAGGCCGCTTTCGGTTTGTTGGCACTCAGGCTTTTTGCTGCGTATGAATTTCTTGAGGCCGGCCTGGAAAAATGGAACGGGGAAAACTGGTTTGCAGATATCAACAGTCAATTTCCCTTTCCGTTCAATTTGTTGCCGGATACGGTCAACTGGAATTTGGCCATGTGGGCGGAACTGGTTTTGCCTGCGCTGCTCATCGTTGGCTTGGCAACGCGGCTGTCCGCGCTGGGATTGATGGTAGTGACGGCTGTCGCATGGTCTGCGGTACATGCCGGCTTGGGGTACAATGTGTGCGACAACGGTTATAAAATGGCACTGATTTATTTGGTGGTTTTATTTCCTGTCCTGTTGCAGGGCGCAGGCCGTCTGTCTTTGGATGCCCTGCTGAAGAAACGCTGTTGTCGTATCAAGCATTTTCTTTAAGGATTAACGGTCGCGGGCCGACTTTAAATGCCCGATATTATCCCTTGATTTATTTAAACTCGTATTTTAAAAAGGAAGTTAAAATGAAAAAAAATGTAGCTGCTGCTTTGGCCGGTGCGCTGTCCCTGTCTCTGGCTGCCGGCGTTGTTGCCGCTGATAAACCGTTAAGCAGCAAAGCAGGTGTTCAAAAATCTGCTCAAGGCTCTTGCGGTGCGGTTAAAGCCGGTGAAGGTTCATGCGGTGCAAGCGCTGTTTCTAAAGCAAGCGAAGGCAAATGTGGCGAAGGCAAATGCGGTTCAACCGTGGAAAAAACTCACGCTAAAAAAGGCAAAGCATCTAAAGCCAAAGCTGCCAAAGTAGTAGAAGGTAAATGCGGCGAAGGTAAATGCGGTTCTAAATAATCCTGCAACATACCTTTAACAAAGTCGCATTTTACAAACGAAAATGCGACTTTGTCGTTCATACGGCATCATAACAGGATATCACCATGATTCAACATGCAGGCTTGGGCTACCGCCGCGACTTGGCGGAAGACTTCCTCTCGCTTTCAGACGACAGCCCGATACGCTTTATCGAAGCCGCCCCCGAAAACTGGCTGAAAATGGGCGGCAGGGCGCGCAAACAGTTTGACCGCGTGGCGGAACGGCTGCCGCTGGCGTTGCACGGATTATCCATGTCGTTGGGCGGACAAGCCCCGCTGGATACCGACTTGATAGACGGCATCAAAGAAATGATGCGCCGTTATGACTGCACGTTTTTCTCTGACCATTTGAGCTATTGCCATGACGGCGGTCATCTTTACGACCTGTTGCCGCTGCCCTTCACCGAAGAAATGGTGCGGCATACCGCGCGGCGTATCCGCGAAGTGCAAGACCGATTGGGCTGCCGTATCGCCGTAGAAAACACGTCCTACTACCTGCATTCTCCGCTTGCCGAGATGAACGAGGTCGAGTTCCTCAACGCCGTTGCCCGTGAAGCCGACTGCGGCATTCATTTGGACGTGAACAATATTTACGTCAACGCCGTCAATCACGGCCTGTTGTCGCCTGAAGCCTTTTTAGAAAATGTGGACGCAGAGCGCGTGTGCTATATCCATATTGCCGGACATGATGTGGAAACGCCGGAATTGTTGATTGATACGCATGGCGCGGCGGTATTGCCGACTGTTTGGGATTTGCTTGAACTGGCCTATGCCAAACTGCCGACGATTCCGCCCACCCTGTTGGAACGCGATTTCAATTTCCCGCCTTTTGCCGAACTCGAAGCCGAAGTCGCCAAAATCGCCGACTATCAAACGCGTGCCGGAAAGGAATACCGCCGTGCAGCCTGAAACTTCCGCCCAATACCAACACCGCTTTGCTCAAGCCATACGCGAAGGCGAAGCCGCCGACGGCTTGCCGCAAGAGCGCCTGAATGTCTATATCCGCCTGATACGAAACAATATTCACAGCTTTATCGACCGCTGCTATACCGAAACGCTGCAATACTTTGACAGCGAAGAATGGGGCCGTTTGAAAGAAGGTTTCATCCGCGACGCGCGCGCCCAAACGCCCTATTTTCAAGAAATCCCCGGCGAGTTCCTCCAATATTGCCAAAGCCTGCCGCTTTCAGACGACCTCTTGGCATTGATGGACTTTGAACACACCCAGCTGCTCGCCGAAACCGCTCAAACCGACAGCCAAACAACCCATGACGATTCAGACGATTTGGCCTACATTCTTTCTCCCGCCGCCTTTGTGCGCCGTTATCAGTATGATGTGATGGACGAATTGCAGGAGGCGGAAACTGCCGTTTTGGTGTGGCGCGATAAGGAAGACGACGTGATGTATCAAACGCTTGATGGATTCGGCGCATTATTGCTGGAAACACTGGCAGAGACGCCCACTTCCCTAAACGGCCTGCAAACCATGCTGGCAGAGTTCATGCCGTCTGAAAACGCTTGGCAGGACGCATTAAGGAAAAAATGGACGGAATGGTTGGAACAGGGCATTTTGGTTGCGGCATAAATCAAGGCCGTCTGAAACGGGCGCAGTCGGTTTCGGCGAAACAAAAATACTACTGAAATCGTTTATAGATTCAATCGCATGCTCTTGCCGTATCAGCGTAAAATCAGAAACATATTGATCATTCATTTCATACTGATACATTATGGCCCTACCCGAACTGACCGATGCCGAGCTTGCCGAATCCCGCAAACTGCTGCTGCGCTTTGCCCATATCCAGCTGCCCGACCGCCCCGATTTGGCGGAGGACCTCGTACAGGAAACTATGCTTTCCGCCTACCGCGCGTCCGAGGGTTTTAAAGGCGGCGCCCAAGTGAGCAGCTGGCTGTTTGCAATCTTAAAAAACAAAATTACCGACTGCCTGCGCCAAATCGGGCGGCAACGCCAAGTTTTCGTCACGCGCGACGAGGAAGCCTTGGATGAAGCCTTTGAAGGACATTTTGCCGCCGACGGGCATTGGACGGACGAAGGACAGCCTCAGGGTTGGGATTCGCCCGAAGCCAGTTTGAACAATAAAGAGTTCTACCAAGTTCTGCAGACCTGCCTCTACCATCTGCCGGAAAACACCGCCCGCGTGTTTACCATGAAAGAAATTCTCGGTTTTTCAAGCGATGAAATCCGCGAGCAATGCGGCATCAGCCATGCCAACTACCACACCATCATGCACCGCGCACGCGAAACCTTGCGCCAGTGTCTGAAAATCAAATGGTTCTCCCATGTCTGACAGGAAAACGCCATGAAAAAATGCCGCAAAATAACCGATCTGATTTCCAAACAGCAAGACCAAGTGCGTCTCAGTCTTTTTAACCGCATCGCCCTTGCCGTGCACCTGTCGCTCTGCCCACGTTGCCGCGAATATAAGAAACAGCTCGAATTAATCAGCAACGCCATGCACAAGATATTTCGATGATTCAAAAAAGGCCGTCTGAAACCTGCCCTTGTCAGTTTCAGACGGCCTTTTTGTATCTGCTTTATTTATTGCTAACTTGGAATAAGCCATGGTTTGCCGTTCACTTTTTTAGCTGCATTTATTTTTAAACTTGCGCCGTTGACCTTTGTTTTTTGAGGCATGGCTGAAGATTCTAATACGGTAGAACAAGATAAAGGCCGTCTGAAAGATGATTTCAGACGGCCTTTTTCACGGCTTTTAGTGTTGTTCTTCCGGCTCGGGTTCGTCTTTGCCGAACCAGTTGTCAAAGCGGATGGTGTATTTCAACTCGCCGCCGGAGGAGCGCGTGCCGATGCGGGCAACGGCTTGGATGGCGCGGGTCAGTTGGTACACGAGTTTGACGGATTGTTCGGCGCTGGAAATGCCGTATTCGTAACCTGCGTAGAGGTTGTTGGTAAGCTGTTTGCCGACGGTCAGGACTTGTTCGGCAGGGTTGAGCTCACCGGTTTGGGCATTGCGGCTGCGTTTGCTGGTAAAGCCCAAATCATCCACAAGGCCGATGCGGTCGTTGACTTGGCCGGCAAGCAGCGCGCTGGCGGCCGCAGAGAGCGTGGCGTTATCGCCATCGCTGCCGCTGCTGGCACGGTTGAGGATGAGCCAGGAGAGTTTGTCTTTTTCACTCATGGCTTCCTTGGCAACCAAGGTCACGCGCGGATTGCTGAGGCTGCCGAGGACTTCGACACCTGCGCCGACTGGGGAGAGGCGGCGTTCGGCACGGATGTTGAGGTTTGGATTCGATAGCGGGCCGACGAAGGAAACCGAGCCTTTGGTGATGTCGAGGTCTTGGCCGTAGGCTTTGTAGCGGCCTTTGACAACGCGCACGGTACCGACGCCTTGGACGGCTTCGCCCGGACGGGACGTGATGGCCAGTTTGCCGCCGATGGTAACGTCTGCGCCGTGGCCGACAAAACGGACATTGTCGTTGATGTTCAGGGTAAGGTTCATGTTGATGGGCGTGGTGGCCGTTGCTTCTTTTTTGGTTTCGCCTAGGACGACCACGTCATCGTCGAGGGTCGGCATGGAGGATTTTTGCGAACCGAACATGCCGTAGTCGGTGTTGAGCGTGCCGTTGAGCGATACGCCTTTTTCCGGATTGTAGAGGACTTTGGCCGTGCCGGAGAGTTGCAGTCGGCGGTTTGGACGCGAGAGGGTGCGGTATTTGTCGAAGACGATGTCCACGTCGACATCGGGGTTGGCGTTGGCAAGGTTGACCGCGCCTTTGAGCTCAATCGTGCCGCCACGGTGGAATTTGAGGCTGTCGATCACCCATTTTTGACCCTGCAGGCGCGAACGCAATACGCCGTTGTCGAGAATCAGGCCTTGGGTTTGATGGCGGTAATAGAGGTTGTCGCCGTTAATCAGGCCGCTCAGTTGCGGATCGTTCAGACGGCCTGCCAAGTTGACGGCGGCGTTCAGACGGCCTTTGAGGGTCTGGCCGACGGGCAGGAAATTGCGGAAGACTTCGAGGTTGGCAACGTTCAGGTTGAGCTTGCCGCTCAGAGGGGCGGTATCGAAGCTGGTGCCCTGACCGATGTTGACGGTACCGTCGGCACGGCCGTAATTGGTTTGGAGGTCGAGGTTGCTGTTGACGGTAGGTGAACCGAGTCGGCCGCCGATGGTGGCGGTTGCGTTCAGACGGCCTGCAATGCCTTGGGCTGTCGCCGGCATAAAGGATTTGAGCGAGCCT
Source organism: Neisseria sp. P0001.S007 (assembly GCF_051963655.1). NCBI lineage: Bacteria > Pseudomonadati > Pseudomonadota > Betaproteobacteria > Neisseriales > Neisseriaceae > Neisseria > Neisseria sp. P0001.S007. Next base: position 90,354 of record NZ_JBQCUB010000007.1, read on the forward strand.
AAATCGGGAACGCTGATATTGACTTTACCGCTGACGGGGGCGTTGTTGATGTTGTTGCCGAACTGTTGGGCGATGCCGAGGGTGCCGTCAACTTTGCCGAAGCGGGTGTTGCCTTCCAGCGTGCTGTCGATGCGGCCGTTTTGGAAACGGGTGCGCAGGGCGAGCGCGGAAAGTCCCAAAGGCTGTTTGTTTTTCGGGTCTTTGCTCGGCAGGATGATGTCGCCGCTTTGTCGGCTGATGTTGAGGAAGCCGCGCGCGTTTTGACTGTACGCCAAATCCCAGTCGCCGCCCAAAACGAGGTTGTGTTCGATAGGCGGGGTGTAGAAGTTGTGCAACTCGGTAATGTGCAGATTTTGCGCGCTGCCTTTACTGGTAATGCCGGCTTTTTTGTCCCAAACGAAATTTTGCAGGTTGAGGCTGCCGCTCATGGCCGCCCATCGCGCGCTGCTGAGGGAAACGCGTTCGCTGCCGGCCTCGAGGTTGAGGCGGTTTTGCAGTTTAAGGTTGAACGCGCCGCTAATGTCGAGCGTGTCAACCGTGCCTTTCCATTGGGTTTGGTCTTTGTTGAGGCCGCCGGTGGCGTCGAGGTCGAGCTTGTAGCGTTTGTTGTCCACCGCCATGCTGCTGTTGCCACGGATGTGGTGGTGCGAACCTGTGCCGCTGATGAGCAGGTTGACGTTGTCGATCAGGGCCGCGCCGCCGGAGACGGCGATGTGTTCGCCTTTAATATCGGCACTCAACGGACGGTTGGTATCTGGCGAACCTTTAAGCTTGAAGTCGAGGGTGCGGATGTTGACGGCATCGGCGACTTTGAAGTTGCGCGCTTCGCCGTTCAAATCGGCTTCAAGGGTTTTGAGGCCGTCTGAAAAACTGCCGGAGATGTAGCCGCGCGCGTTGAGCAGGCCGCCCAAGCCGAAGCCGAAACGCGACAAATCGGGGGCAGTAATGTTGAGATTGAGGCGGTCGCCTTTTTGGCCGAAGCTGCCGTTGGTTTTGACGATGTTGCTGCCGAGGGTCAGGTCGGTCAGGGCGCGCGCAAGGTGTTTGTTTTCATAGGCGACGTCAGCTTTGCCGCTGAGCGGAACGCCGTTGAGCGTACTCGGTGCAAACTGCATTTTGCCGGCGAATTTTTCTTGCGCCAGTATGCCGGTCAAGTTGATGTTGCCGTTGACGCTGCCTTGTGGAAGCTGCGGGTCGATGCGTGCAGGGTTGAAGGCTTTGCTGACGATGTCCAGTTGCAGTTTGCGGTCTTTGAAGAGTTCGAGCGAGCCTTTGGCGTTGAGTTCGCCGCCGTTTTGCGGAACCAGGCGGACTTTGTCGAGCTTGAGCGTGCGCTGGCCGAGCTGTTTGTCGGTTTGGAAAAACAGCATGCCGTCTGTACGCGCAAATCCGCTGTCGAGATTCCAGTTGACGACAGGGGAGGAGGTTTCGCCTTTGACGTCGATACTGCCGTTCAGACGGCCTGCGATGTTTTGACGGACAAAGTCGTCTGCGCCGGTATTGTTGATGCCCAGTGCGAGTTTGAGCTGGTCTTGGGCGGTATCGATTGAACCGGATACGTCGATGCTGCCGTCTTTGAGCAGGCCGACGCCGATGTCTTCGATTTTGACCGTGCCTTTGTCATCGACAATGAATTCGCCGAGGATGCGTTTGATGGGGATATAGTTTTCATCGGCAAAACCGGCTTGGTCGTTTTCCAAGTCTATCGAGCCTTCCAGCGCAACGCCGTCTGTAAAGGACGGAATGGTGGTGGCGTCGAAATTCAGACGTGCTTTGGGCAGGCTGGGCAGGAAGGCCTGCGGATTGATGTTGGAACCTTTAATCAGGATTTCGCCAACGGTTTCATTGAGGCTGTCGGCGAATGGGTGAATGGTGGATTTGGCCGACAAATGAACGTTGTCGCTATCGAGCAGCAAGTCGGTGGATACGTCTTGCAGGCTGCCCCACAGGCGTACTGTGCCATGTAGGGTTTCGCCCTCAAGCTGGCCTTTGGTGTAAATGGCGGTATTGAGGACGTAGGGTTTGTTCAAACCAAGCACTACCGCGCCTGTCGAGCTGCTCCATGGCGTATCGGCGGTTTTGATGTGGAGGCGGTGTTCTTTTTTGTCGTAATGATAGGCCGCGTGCAGATGGTCGAGATAGACGGTCTGCTTGTCAAAACGCTTGCCCACGCTGATTTTGCCGGTTTCCAAACGGTCGAGATAGGCGGTAACGGGCAGGTCTATGCTGTCAGGCAGGCCTTTTGATGGCTCTTCTTCTTTAGGCGGTGTGCGTTTGGTCACGATGGCAATGTCGCCGGCCACGACTTCGGTGATGTGCAAGGACGGACGGGTCAGCTCGGACGGTTTCCAATCAAAGCGGAAGCTGCTGATTTTGACATCCGCACCTTCTGTTTCAATCAACCATTTGTCGCCTTCAAAACCTTCAATCAGCGTACCCTTTAGTGTGTCCGAAGAGATTTTGACGCCGAACCATGACGGGATTTTGTACAAACCGAAACGCAAACCCGATTCCGTACCGACCAGCCAGCCGATCGCGCCGGCGGAAACGGTCAATACGCCCAAGGCGGACAGGACAAAGCCGCGTAACAGGCGTTTTTTGCGCTTTGGCGGGGCGGGCTGTTGTTCAGACGGCGTGGAAGTGTTTGCAGTATCGGTCATGATATTTTTCTGTTTGTCTGTTTTTTAGACGGCCTGAAATGGCTGAGGCCGTCTGAAAGAATGGATGGTGAGTATGTTTGTTAAAACCTTGTGCCCAAGCTGATGTGCCAGCGGATTTTCTTGTCGTGATGGCCGTAGGCAATGTCGAAGGAGAACGGTGCAACCGGGCTGAACCAGCGCACGCCCAAGCCGGTGCCGTGTTTTAAGGTCATGTGTTTGAAGTTGCTTGCCGCATCGCCGACATCGTGGAAGATGGCACCGGAGAAGCTTTTGGTGACCGGGAATTGATATTCGAGGCTGCCGACCACCAAGGCGCGTTGCGGCAGGACGGAGCCGTTGGGGCCGGCCAAGCCGATGCTGTCGAGTTCGTAACCGCGTACGGAAGTCGCGCCGCCGGTGCGGAACATCAGGCTGGACGGCACTTCTTCGCCTTCGCGGGCATAAACGTAGCCTGCCTGTCCGCGTACGATGAATGTACCGAGTTTTTTGTTTTCAGGAGTGAAGAAATAGCCTGCCCGTGCCGTGGCGCGTGCCATTTGAGTGGAGGAGAGGAGTTTGCCCAAAGTTGTACCGATTTTGCCGTCGAGGTAATAGCCGTTTTGAGGGTGCAGCTCGGTTTCGATGCTTTGCCGTTTCCATGAGGCGGTCAGCATGGTGGCATGGCTTCGGCCCAAATCGTAGCTGGTGTCGGGGACTTTGCGGTCTTCGGTAATGAATTCGAGGCCGAAGCGGGCATCGATATTGTTGCGGTCGCGGACATACCAAATGCCGCTGGTCAGGGCGCGTTTTTCAAGGTTTTGCGTGGTCGAGCGGTTGTAGGAAACGTTGCTGGTCCAGTAGTTGCCGCGGTTGTTGCGCGGTTGGCTGATACCGGCGGCCAGCGTGGTTTCGTATTTGTCCATGTCCCAAACGATGGAACCGATGTAGCCCTTGTTAAAGAGGTTGTAATAGTCGTAGGCGATGCGGCCGCCGATTCCGTATTCGGAGTCGTAGCGGATACCGGTTTCCAGTTTGTGGCGTTTGACTTCGGTCACGTTGATTTTGACAGGAACACGGTCGCCTTGCAGTTGATCGAAGTCGGCTTGTACGGATGCGCCGGAATAGTGGCCGTTTTGTTCGAGCGCCTGTTGTAGGTCGAGGATTTTGTCCAAGTCGTAAGGCGAACCGGGTTGGAAGCGCGCCATGCCGGAAACCACGCTCTCAGGGTAGCGGCGTGTGCCGGTGATTTGGAAATCGCCGAAGTAAATGGGGCGGTTGCTTTCCACGATGACGTTCAAGTCGGCTTTTTGCGTATTGGGATTGATGGTGGCTTGGGTGGTAGTGAGTTTCGCCAAAGGGTATTTTTTGCGTGTTACCGCGCTGAGGACGGAGGTTTTACTTGCACTCCAGCCGTCTTGGTCGAAGTTTTCGCCGACGGGCTGTTGCCAGTTTTCCATCGCATTTTGGTAGTATTCGGCCAAGTTGTCGTCATTCAATACGTCGCCGAGGATGGCCACGCTGACGTTGTCGACTTTGGTGCGCGGGCCGGGAGTAACGTTGACGGTATAGCTCTCGCCATGATCTTGAATATTGACGTTGCTGTTGAAGTAGCCTTTGGTCCGGAGCATGGTTTTGACGTTGTCGGGCGCCTCTTCGGCGAGGAAGCCGACCTGCTCTTTATCCAGCTCTTCTTCCTGCTGCTGGGTAATCAGCGGCAGGTATTCTTCAAGCATTTCTTTGATTTCGCTGTCTTGGGTGTCGATTTTGACGGGGAATTTGGGCTTGAGTTTACCTGTTTGGTCGTCTTTGGGCTGCTTGGGCATTTCGGATTCGGGAACAGCTTCGTAGTCTTCTGCTTTGGGAACGGAAGTATCTACTGCCAACGCGTGTCCGTAGGCGAGCGCCAATGATGCAAATAAAACAGGGTAGGTCAGTTTGGTCATGATGTGTGTTCGACAGCGACAATTCTTCAGTTTGTGGATTTTAACATTATTTCTGCAAGCTTTCAGGCTATGGTTATAAACGGAAATTTAGCGCGATGACGTTAAAAAATGTGGCTTAAAGGGCGGATTTTGGTTTGTTTCTATCTGATTGTAATAGTTATGTTTTATGTTTTGACTGATGAAGTTGCCTTTGTATTCGGCCTTATGGCGCAGATTTCAGGCCGTCTGAAAGCAAGATATAGAGAAGTAAAGCAACGGTATGGGCATACTTTAAAGTAGGGTTTGAGCAGTTTTGACCGTATTTTTGGCATAAAGTGCCAACCGTATCATAAATGTTAAATTTTAATGCTGTTTTTGTGAGGTGTGCATGAAAACCTCGCCGACAAATGATTTTTTATTTTAGAATGTAAGACTTTTTTAACATATCTTTAAATTGTGAAGGAACGGATATGGCAAGTGGCAATCCGATTTTGAACGCGCTCAATCGCGTCAGCCTGGTGGCGCAAATCGCCATCGGCTTGGTTTTAGGTATTATTGTGGGTGCAGTTTCGCCGCAAGTCGGTATCAGCGCAGGACTGCTGGGTAGCCTGTTTGTCGGTGCGCTTAAGGCTATCGCGCCGATTTTGGTATTTGTTTTGGTGACTGCCGCCATTGCGCAACACCAAAAAGGCAATCAGGCCCACATCAAACCGATTTTGATTTTGTATATTTTCGGTACGTTTGCAGCGGCCGTGGTGGCGGTTGTCGCCAGTATGGCATTCCCGACCACGCTGATTCTGCGTACGGCAGGCGATGTATCCGTTGCGCCGCCTTCCGGCATTATCGAAGTGTTGAAAACGCTGCTGATGAATTTGGTGGCCAACCCGATTAACGCGCTGGCCAATGCCAACTATATCGGCATTTTGGCTTGGGCTTTGGTATTGGGCGCGGCTTTGCGCCATCACGGTTCGGATACGACCCGCCAAGTGGCAGCCGACTTGGCCGATACCGTTTCGACCGTCGTGAAATGGATTATCCGTTTTGCGCCGCTGGGTATTTTCGGCTTGGTGTCTTCTACTATTGCGGAAACCGGTTTTGAAGCGCTTGCCGGTTATATGCAGCTGTTGGCCGTATTGCTCGGCTGTATGCTGTTTATTGCGTTGGTGGTCAACCCGATTATTGTGTGGACGCAAATCCGCCGCAACCCTTTCCCGCTGGTGTTTACCTGCCTGCGCGAAAGCGGCGTGTATGCTTTCTTTACCCGTTCTTCCGCCGCCAATATCCCTGTGAACATGGCATTGGCGAAAAAACTGGGCCTGCACGAAGACACTTACTCTATCTCCATTCCATTGGGTGCAACCATCAATATGGCCGGTGCGGCCATCACCATTACCGTTTTGGCGATGGCTGCGGCGCACACGCAAGGCATTACGGTTGACTTCGCCACTGCATTGCTGCTGAGCCTGGTGGCTACCGTCAGCGCGTGCGGTGCATCCGGTGTGGCCGGCGGCTCATTGCTGCTGATTCCTTTGGCGTGCAGCCTGTTCGGTATCGATAACGATGTGGCCATGCAGGTGGTTGCCGTCGGCTTCATTATCGGCGTGATTCAAGACTCTGCAGAAACTGCGTTGAACTCTTCCACCGACGTTTTGTTTACTGCCGCTGCCGATTTGGGCCGTCAACGTAAAGAGTAGTTTTTAGGGTTAAGCCCAATCCGGCAAAGGCCGTCTGAAAAGTTTCAGACGGCCTTTGTTTTATGCAAAGCAAAGGGATTTTTAGATGGTCAAGCCGATAGATTGGTTTGGTCGGACTGACGGTATCCGCTGTCATCAGTTGGATTTTTCCCGTAAAATACAGTCTTGAATGTATTTGAACACCTCTTTTCAGACGGCCTGACCGTCTTATCACATTTGCAAAAACAATGATTAAAAAAATATTCTCATGGTTCGAGTCCCGCATCGACCCTTATCCAGAAGCCGCCCCGAAAACGCCAGAAAAAGGGTTGTGGCGGTTTATTTGGAGCAATATTGAAGGCGTGCGCAAATGGATTGCCGTGTTGGCCGTGTTTACGGTCGGCATCGGCATCATGGAAGCCTTGATGTTCCAGTTTATGGGCAAGGTGGTCGACTGGCTCGGCGCTTATACGCCGCAAACGCTTTTTGTTGAAAAAGGCCATGCATTAATCGGCATGATGGCCATGGTGGCATTTTTTGCCGTTTGGACCTTTTTCGCTTCCAATGTGCGCCTGCAAACCCTGCAAGGCGTGTTCCCCATGCGCCTGCGCTGGAATTTCCACCGCCTGATGTTGGGACAAAGCCTAGGCTTTTATCAGGACGAATTTGCCGGCCGCGTATCCGCCAAAGTCATGCAGACCGCGCTGGCGCTGCGCGATGTCGTGATGACCGTCGCCGATATGGTTGTGTATGTGCTGGTGTACTTCATCACTTCCGGTGTGATTCTGTCCTCATTCGATGCCTGGCTTATCGTGCCGTTTATCTGCTGGATGATTGGATTTGCCATGATTATGCGTTTCCTGATTCCCAAGCTCGGCAGAACCGCTGCGCGTCAGGCCGATGCGCGCTCGCTGATGACCGGCCGCATTACCGACGCCTATTCCAATATCGCCACCGTCAAACTCTTCTCCCACGGCGCACGCGAGGCCGCTTATGCCAAGCAGTCGATGGAAGAGTTTATGGTGACCGTCCATGCCCAAATGCGTTTGGCCACGCTGCTGCACACCTGCAGCTTTATCGTCAACAGCTCGCTGACCGTCGGCACGACCGCCTTGGGCATTTGGCTTTGGTATCACGGCCAAGTCGGCGTAGGCGCGGTAGCTACGGCCACGGCCATGGCATTGCGTGTGAACGGTTTGTCGCAATACATCATGTGGGAGTCTGCCCGATTGTTTGAAAACATCGGTACCGTCAACGACGGCATGGCCACCCTGTCCAAACCACACACCATCCTCGACAAGCCGCAAGCCCTGCCGCTGAAAGTCACCCGAGGCGAAATCAAGTTTGATCACGTCGATTTCTCCTACGAAGCAGGCAAACCGCTCCTCAACGGCTTTAATCTGAACATCAAACCCGGCGAAAAAGTCGGCTTGATCGGCCGCAGCGGCGCGGGTAAATCCACCATCGTCAACCTGCTCCTGCGTTTTTACGAACCGCAAAGCGGCACGATTTCGATCGACGGCCAAAACGTGGACAGCGTTACCCAAGAAAGTCTGCGCGCCCAAATCGGTTTGGTAACGCAAGATACCTCCCTGCTGCACCGCTCCGTCCGCGACAACATTATCTACGGCCGTCCCGATGCGACCGAAGCCGAAATGATTTCTGCCGCCGAACGCGCCGAGGCCACCGGTTTTATTCCTAACTTAAGCGATGCCAAAGGCCGACGCGGCTATGATGCACACGTTGGCGAACGCGGCGTGAAACTTTCCGGCGGCCAGCGCCAACGCATCGCCATCGCCCGCGTTATGCTCAAAGACGCGCCGATTCTGTTGCTTGACGAAGCCACCAGCGCGCTTGACTCCGAAGTCGAAGCAGCCATCCAAGAAAGCCTCGACAAAATGATGGAAGGCAAAACCGTGATTGCCATCGCTCACCGCCTCTCCACCATCGCCGCGATGGACCGCCTCATCGTCTTGGACAAAGGCCGCATCATCGAAGAAGGCAGCCACACCGAGTTGCTCGAGAAACAAGGTTTGTACGCCAAACTTTGGGCACACCAAAGCGGCGGCTTCTTGAGTGAGCATGTCGAGTGGGAAAACAATTAAACGCTTTGAAAGAAGATAAAAGGCCGTCTGAAAAAACAATAATTTATATCGTGCTTAATTTGATGTCATGAATTAAAATGGTTGGGTAATTCAACGATAATCTACGCTAACTTTAGAAGACAATATGAAACGATCTATCAAATATTTGAGTATGGCTGTACTTGCACTTACAACCAATGCATGGGCAGGAAGTGCAGAAGAAGAGTTGCTGAACGCATTTGTAAAATGTGATGCATCTATGTTTGATATCTTGAAAAACAAACAGGAGCCATTGAGCAAATATGCTCCGATTGAAAAAGTAGGCAAGACTGCACGTTTTCAGTTAGGTAGTGCCGATGAAGATGGGAAAAGACAGGTCATCTTCAATAAACCGATAATATTAAACGGCATACGTTTTGTTAGTTTCGATACAATATATTCGGAATTTCCATTTAATGAGACCGGTAAAAATCCTGTTTTTTATTTCTGGGGGTTTGAGGTCGAAGAAGCACGGGCTGCTGATTTGGTGGTCAAGTTCCCGCAATGGGGGTTGAAACCGATGGGTAAAAACTTCGCAACGCCTTCACAAATTATTATTAACAGTCACCAGTCTGTACGCTGGCAACCTAATATGCAAGCAACGACTGGTTCGATACCGGCGAAAAATACAGTAGAAAAATTGCTGATCTTGGAAGAGAGTAATGGTAAAACTTCTCTCTACTGCACTATTCAGGGTTATCCGAACGACAAATTGATTCGTCGTGAACGACTTGATCTAATCGGGGGAAAGTAAAATGAAAAAGTTAGCTGTTTTTTTGATGACAATTTGTTTACCAATCTCAGTATTTGCCGATAAGCCAAGATTTTTGCCGATGCTGTAGGATGCTCAGAGTCGTGTTTATGCAGATATGGAAAGTATCAAGAATCATCCTCACAATCCAAATTTGTTAGTATATGATGTGATAACTAATTTTGATGATACGGATAAAGATTTGGCAGGTACTTCCATGATAGAGAAGCACTATCTGGATTGTCTGAACAGGATTGATATTATGAATCCGGAGCCGGTAAAGATATACAGTCGTCATTTTGGAAAGGGGAAATTATTGCATGAGATCCCAAGGGAATCTGAACGGTTTGAAATGAAAGAGATTTCGATGATGAGTATACTATCTGCTACTGTGTGTAGTGTCGGCGGCCATAATTTTGGTGGTAATCCGAATGCTTTAGAAGATATGGGAAAAGCGTTGGATAAAATGGATAAGAAGAAAGATCGAAAAAGATAAATCTCAAGGCCGTCTGAAAACATTTTCAGACGGCCTTTATTAATGAAGCAAAGGGCAGGTGGGATAACCACCCTTTTTCAGTTGAAACCTTAGTTTTTTACAGACCTAGCGACCAAGCATTTTGGTGTTCGGACAAATCTTCCAAGCGGTTTTCGTAATGGGCGAAGATTTCTTCGATGATTTCGTCTTCGTCGTCGATGGTGCGGATTAAGTTCAAATCCTCTTCCAAAATCAGGTTTCTGCCCAGCAACTGCTCGCGTATCCAGTCCAACAGACCCGCCCAAAATGCTTTTCCCACTAAGATAATCGGGCGGTCGGGCGTTTTGCCGGTTTGCACCAAAGTCAGGCTTTCAAACAATTCGTCCAACGTGCCGAAACCGCCGGGCATGACGACATATGCCACAGCGTGTTTGACGAACATGACTTTGCGCGGGAAGAAGTGTTGGAATTTAATCGACAAATCCTGATACGGATTGGCTTTTTGCTCGTGCGGCAACACGATATTCAGCCCCACCGCCGGGCTTGCGCCTGCAAACGCGCCTTTGTTGGCCGCTTCCATAATGCCCGGTCCGCCGCCGGAAATTACCGAAAATCCGGCATCCGACAGTTTGCGCGCCAAGCGCAATGTGAACGCGTAGTCGGGATGGTTTTCAGGCGTGCGCGCGCTGCCGTAAATGCTGACGGCCGGCTGAATGGCGCGCAATTCTTCACCGGCTTCGACAAATTCGGAAATAATCTTCAATACATGATACGACTCGCGCGCCTGAATATCGCGGCGTGTTTCGTCGGGCAGCATGGGTTTAGGCAGTTTTTTGAGCAGGCTCACGGCTTTTCCTTCGTGTTTTTATGTGCAGTATTGTAACCCGAAAGAGGCGGGCCGTCTGAAAGTTGGGTTTCGGCGGCAAGTGTGCCTGCCACATTTTCAAAAGCCCGTTACAATATCTGCTTTTATTCAACTGCTCCGCCATGCTCGATATTATCCACCGTGACAGCCGCACCATTGCCGTCAACAAACCTGCTGGAATGCTGGTGCACCGTAGCTGGTTAGACAAACACGAAACCCGTTTTGCCGTGCAGACCCTGCGCGACCAAATCGGGCAGCACGTCTATCCCGTCCACCGCCTCGACCGCCCGACTTCCGGCGTCTTGCTGTTTGCCCTCGATACGGAAGCCGCACGGTTATTGACGCAGCAGTTTGAAAACAAAACCATCGAAAAAACTTATTGGGCGATTGTTCGCGGTCATCTGCCTTCAGACGGCCTGATTGATTACGCCCTCAAATATATGCCCGACAAAATCGCCGAAGCGCAGACCGAAGCCACATTGCAGGAAGCGCAAACCGCCTACCGTTGTCTGGCACAAACCGAGTTGCCGTTCCAATCCGCCCTGCGTTATCCGACCTCGCGTTATTCGTGGGCCGAACTCACGCCGCACACCGGCCGCAAACACCAACTCCGCCGCCATATGAAACACATTTTTCACCCCATCGTCGGCGACACCAACTACGGCGATTTGCGCCAAAACCATGCCGTTGCCAAACATATCGGCACGCAACGCTTAATGTTGCACGCGCAGAGCCTCAGTTTTCAAAGCATAGAAGACGGCAGCCGGATGACCGTACAAGCGCCGATAGACAACGACTGGCGGCTCTGGATGGAAAAATTCAAAACCGAGGCCGTCTGAAAATTCAAACCGCACATTTTCAGACGGCCCGGTCATGGAAAAAAACAGGCAAATCCCTTACAATACGCCCCTAAAATTTTGAAAGAACACAAGAATCATGGAAGCCGAAGTAATCAACCAGCTTAACAACACCCTAAACGACTTGGAGAAGCGCAGCGAAGACATCCGCGTCTATATGGACTATCAAGGCAAAAAAGACCGCCTTGAAGAAGTCGTCGGCCTCTCCGAAGACCCGGAACTGTGGAACGACCCCAAACGCGCCCAAGAAATCGGCAAAGAGCGCAAAATCCTCGAAGGCATCGTGGTAACCCTCGACAACATCGCCACAGGCATCGAAGACAACCGTATGTTGATCGAAATGGCTGTTGAAGAAAACGACGAAGAAGGTTTCGCCGCCGTGCAGGAAGACGTGGCCGGTTTGGAAAAACAAATGGCCGACCTCGAATTCAAACGGATGTTCAACCAGCCTGCCGACCCGAACAACTGCTTTATCGACATCACCGCAGGCGCGGGCGGTACCGAAGCGGAAGACTGGGCGGGTATGCTGTTCCGTATGTACAGCCGCTACGCCGAGCGCAAAGGCTTCAAAATCGAAATCCTTGAAGAAGACGACGGCGAAATTGCCGGTATCAACCGCGCCACCATCCGCGTGGAAGGCGAATACGCCTACGGCCTGCTGCGTACCGAAACCGGCGTTCACCGCCTGGTGCGCTACTCGCCGTTTGACTCCAATAACAAACGCCACACGTCGTTCTCGTCCGTGTTTGTTTACCCCGAAATCGACGACTCCATCGAAATCGAAATCAACCCCGCCGATTTGCGTATCGACACTTACCGCGCATCCGGTGCCGGCGGTCAGCACATTAACAAAACCGACTCCGCCGTGCGTATTACCCACGAGCCGACAGGGATTGTGGTGCAATGTCAAAACGACCGTTCGCAACACGCCAACAAAGCCGCCGCGATGGAAATGTTGAAATCCAAACTGTACGAATTGGAAATGCGCAAACGCAACGAAGAGAAACAGGCGTTGGAAGAAGGCAAGTCCGATGTGGGTTGGGGCAGCCAAATCCGTTCGTACGTCTTGGACTCCTCACGCATCAAAGACTTGCGTACAGGCTACGAAGTCGGCAACACCAAAGCCGTATTGGACGGCGACTTGGACGGCTTCATCGAAGCCAGCCTGAAACAAGGCGTGTAAACCGTAAAACATAAAATGCCGTCTGAAAGATTTCAGACGGCATTTTTCAGTTTGAAAGAAACATTATTTTGCAAATATTAAAACATGTTTTGCAAATGCAAAGATTGGCGGTAATATATAGTTTCTATAAAAATGATTGGTAGGTGCAATAGGCCGTCTGAAGCCTGATCCTGTCCGATATATTAGGAGAACTTATTAAATGTCCGGTCAAAAGCTGTCTTCTGCCGAGAAAACTTTCTTCGGCCATCCTTTGCAATTATCCACCCTATTCCATATTGAGCTGTGGGAGCGTTTTTCCTTCTACGGTATGCAGGGCATCCTGCTGATTTATCTGTATTACACCGCGAGTCAAGGCGGTTTGGGTATGGATAAAGCCTTGGCCGGCGGTATCGTTGGCGCGTACGGCGGCAGCGTTTACCTGTCCACCATTCTCGGCGCATGGTTGGCCGACCGCATTTGGGGTGCGGAGCGTACCCTGTTTATCGCCGGCATCGTCGTGATGACCGGCCATATTTTATTGGCGATTGTGCCGGGTTTGATGGGATTACTGCTGGGCTTGGTGTTTATCGCGCTGGGCAGCGGCGGCGTGAAATCGTCTGCCGGTTCGATGGTCGGTTCTTTGTATGAACGGGAAGACCTGCGCGAATTGCGCGATGCCGGTTTCTCTATTTTCTATATTTCCATCAATATCGGCGGCTTCTTAGGCCCGTTGTTGACCGGTATTTTGCAAGACAGGATGGGTTTCCATTACGGTTTCGGCGCGGCGGCCGTCGGCATGGCATTCGGCCTGCTGTGGTATTCGCGCGGCCGTAAAAACCTGCCGCATACGCCGGTTCCCAATCCGTTGCGTCCTGAAAAGGTGCAGACCGCCATGGCTGTCGGCGTGTTGCTGGTTTTGGTGTTGGGCAGCGTGATTGCTTCCGGCGCACTCACCCTTGAAAACTTTTCCCGCTGGCTCTTGGGCGTGGTTATCGTTACCGTCGTCGCTTATTTCGCGCGCCTGCTGGGCAGCAGTCACGTTGAAGCGGCCAATAAACGCTATATTGTGGCCTATATTCCGCTGTTTTTGACCATTTGTATGTTCTGGGCGGTTTGGTTTCAGGTGTACACCGTTGCAACGGTTTATTTTGACGAAACGGTGGACCGTACTTTCTTCGGCTTTACCGTGCCTGTTTCATGGAAAGATTCGATACAGGCCATGTGGGTGGTCCTCTTTTCCGGCGTGATGGCGGCGGTGTGGACGAAAATGGGCAAACGCCAACCTAAAACGCCGTTGAAGTTTGCACTGGCCATGTTGGTAACCGGCGTCTCTTATTTGAGTTTTATTCCGTATATTTCATCCGGAACCCCGATGCCGATTATCGTGTTTATGCTGGTGTTGCTGGCGATTACGATAGGCGAGCTGATGCTGTCGCCGATTTCGCTGTCGTTTTCCACCAAAATCGCACCGAGCATGTTCAAAACACAAATGGTTGCTTTGAATTTCTTGGCATTGTCCATCGGCTTTACCTTGGGCGGAGTGTTGTTTAAAGACTACTACAATGCTCAGTCGCCATTGGATTTCTACTGGATGCTGGCCACCATCGGCGCGGTAACCTGCGGTATCCTGTTGGTACTCGCCCCGGTATTGAACCGCATGCTCAAAGGTGTCGATTGATTTTTCCATTTAAATGGATGTGATGTACGCAGGCCGTCTGAAAAGAATCAGTTTTCAGACGGCCTGATGTTTTTATTGAGGTTTGGAAAAGGGCGGTTTTCCATATTTTTGAAGTAAATCGGACATGAGGAAAATCCGAATTAAATGATACATGATTAAACTGAAATTAAAATTGTGAAATATTAAATAAGAATAAGAATTGTTCTCATAACTTTATTGAATTTATTAGGGTTTTTTTACTGATTTGCTGATATTTACCTTTAAATGGCTTTTGAAATTCGATAAAATGGTAACCTATTTTTAAGATTTGTCTGTCAACCAGTTAGGTACGACCATGTTGGCCAGTTATTTTCCCGTCCTCGTATTCATCCTCGTCGGTCTTGCAGCCGGCGTGCTGTTTATCCTGCTCGGCACGATTTTAGGCCCGAAACGCCACTATGCCGAAAAAGACGTGGCTTACGAATGCGGTTTTGAAGCCTTTGAAAACGCAAGGATGAAATTCGACGTGCGCTATTACCTCGTCGCCATCCTCTTCATCCTGTTTGATTTGGAGGTCGCGTTCATGTTGCCGTGGGCAGTCGTGTTCAAAGATTTGGGCGCGTACGGCTTCTGGTCTATGCTGGTGTTTATCGTCGTTTTGACGGTAGGCTTTGTTTACGAATGGAAAAAAGGTGCGCTGGAATGGGAATAGAAGGCGTTTTGAAAAAAGGTTTCATCACCACCAGCGCGGATACGGTGTTGAACTATATGCGTACCGGTTCATTGTGGCCGGTTACTTTCGGCTTGGCCTGCTGCGCCGTGGAAATGATGCATGCGGGTATGGCGCGTTATGACCTTGACCGCTTCGGCATCATTTTCCGTCCGTCCCCACGTCAGGCCGACCTGATGATTGTGGCAGGTACGCTGACCAACAAAATGGCGCCAGCCCTGCGCCGCGTATACGACCAGCTCGCCGAGCCGCGCTGGGTATTGTCTATGGGTTCGTGTGCCAACGGCGGCGGCTATTATCACTATTCTTATTCCGTTGTGCGCGGCGCCGACCGCGTCGTGCCGGTAGACGTTTATGTGCCGGGTTGTCCGCCGACTGCGGAAGCCTTGATTTACGGCCTGATTCAGCTCCAACAAAAAATCAAGCGCACTTCCACCATCGCGCGTGACGAGTAAGGAGAGGACGATATGGCAAGCATTCAAAACTTATACGAGACCGTCATCGGCGTGCTTGGCGATCAGGCAAGCAAAGTCATTTCAGCTTTGGGCGAGATTACCGTCGAGTGTCTGCCCGAACACTATATTTCAGTCATGAACGCATTGCGCGACCATGAAGAGTTGCATTTCGAGCTTCTGGTCGACTTGTGCGGTGTCGATTACAGCACTTACAAAAACGAAGTATGGCAGGGCAAACGCTTTGCCGTCGTCAGTCAGCTGCTTTCCGTTAAAAACAATCAACGCATCCGCGTACGCGTCTGGGTTTCAGACGACGACTTCCCCATAGTCGAATCCGTCGTCGATATTTACAACAGCGCGGATTGGTACGAACGCGAAGCCTTCGATATGTACGGCATCATGTTCAACAACCACCCGGACTTGCGTCGCATCCTGACCGATTACGGCTTTGTCGGACATCCGTTCCGTAAAGACTTCCCGATTTCCGGCTATGTGGAAATGCGTTACGACGAAGAGCAAAAACGCGTGATTTACCAACCTGTTACCATTGAGCCGCGCGAGATCACGCCGCGTATCGTCCGTGAGGAGAACTACGGTGGCCAATAAATTAAGAAACTACACCATCAACTTCGGCCCGCAACACCCTGCGGCGCACGGCGTATTGCGTATGATTTTGGAGTTGGAAGGCGAAACCATCGTCCGCGCCGACCCGCATATCGGCCTCCTGCACCGCGGTACTGAAAAACTGGCTGAAACCAAAACCTACCTGCAAGCCCTGCCCTATATGGACCGCTTGGACTATGTTTCCATGATGGTCAACGAGCAGGCGTATTGTTTGGCAGTAGAAAAACTTGCCGGTATCGATGTGCCTATCCGCGCCCAATACATCCGCGTGATGTTTGCCGAAGTAACGCGCATCCTCAATCACTTGATGGGCATCGGTTCGCACGCATTCGACATCGGCGCGATGACCGCCATCCTTTACGCCTTCCGCGACCGCGAAGAGCTGATGGACTTGTACGAAGCCGTTTCCGGCGCGCGTATGCACGCAGCCTACTTCCGTCCCGGCGGCGTTTACCGCGACCTGCCCGACTTCATGCCTAAATACGAGAGCAGCAAATTTCGCAACGCCAAAGTATTGAAGCAGCTCAACGAATCCCGTGAAGGCACCATGCTCGACTTTATCGATGCCTTCTGCGAGCGTTTCCCGAAAAACATCGACACACTCGAAACCCTCCTGACCGACAACCGTATTTGGAAACAGCGTACCGTCGGCATCGGCGTTGTCACTCCTGAGCGCGCCATGCAAAAAGGCTTTACCGGCGTTATGTTGCGCGGTTCCGGCGTGGAATGGGACGTGCGTAAGACACAGCCTTACGAAGTGTACGACAAAATGGATTTCGACATCCCCGTCGGCATCAACGGCGACTGCTACGACCGCTACCTCTGCCGTATGGAAGAAATGCGTCAATCCGTACGCATCATCAAACAATGTTCCGAGTGGTTGCGTGTTAATCCGGGTCCGGTCATTACCACAAACCACAAATTCGCTCCGCCCAAACGTACCGAAATGAAAACAGGTATGGAAGACCTGATTCACCATTTCAAACTCTTTACCGAAGGTATGCACGTTCTCGAGGGCGAGACCTACACCGCTGTCGAACATCCGAAAGGCGAGTTCGGCGTTTACATCATTTCAGACGGCGCAAACAAACCCTACCGCCTGAAAATCCGCGCACCCGGCTTCGCCCATCTGCAAGGCATGGACGAAATGGCAAAAGGCCACATGCTGGCCGACGTCGTTGCCATCATCGGCACGCAAGACATCGTATTCGGGGAAGTGGACAGGTAAGCCGTAAAAAAAACAGCCTGCACTTTTCAGGCTGCCTGAAAGCTGGGCAAACAAATACGAGGAATATTAGAAATGAATTTTTGGCATATGCAGATGCATCCAACTGGCGAAATGGAATTTTCTGAAAACATTGATTGGATTTTAGAACACAAAAAAATCATCGGTTTGGGACAGTGGAAAGGCGGAGAAGGTCAAATTGCCGCATTTATCAATGAAATTCAGGTTAATGACATTGTTGCGCTAAAACGCGGTCAAGAATTGATTGCGCTTGTTCAAGTTACCGGCGGAGCATATAAGGTTACCGATGATGCAAATCCGGAAACTGCATGGATTGTGAACCGCCGTCCTATCCGCGTATTGGATTGGGCGATTGACCCAAAAATATTAAAACAGCCGCGCGGTACACTAAACCGCTGCGCCAATGATGATGTGGAAACCACTCAAACCATTAAACAATGGTATGAAGCCGTAGTGAAATCATTTGCAAAACGAAGAGTGGATTTAACCGTTTAAATTAGTCTTCAGGCAGTCTGAAACCTGCCCATCATTTTATCGAGAATAAAACCATGTTATCCGCACAATCGTTGCAACAAATCGACACAGAACTGGCCAAATACCCAGCTGATTGCCACCGCTCCGCCATTATGGGTGCGCTGCGTATTGCCCAGACCGAAAAAGGCTGGCTTGCTCCTGAGACCATCGCCTTTGTCGCAAACTATATCGGCATCTCGCCTGCACAAGCCTACGAAGTCGCTACTTTCTACAATATGTACGACCTTGAGCCTGTCGGCAAATACAAACTGACCGTTTGTACCAACCTGCCCTGCGCCCTGCGCGGCGGTATGGCTACCGGCGAATACCTCAAACAAAAACTCGGTATCGGCTACGGTGAAACCACGCCTGACGGCAAATTTACCCTTGTCGAAGGCGAATGTATGGGCGCATGCGGCGACGCTCCGGTTATGCTGGTCAACAACCACAGCATGTGCAGCTTTATGACCGAAGAAGCGATTGACAAGAAACTTGCCGAACTGAAATAAAAGGCCGTCTGAAAACAACGGCTGCAACCTATACGAAAACAAACAGGCACACCAAAAATGGCTATTTACCAATCAGGCGTGATTTTTGACCAAGTGGATACCGCCAATCCCGATTGCTGGACATTGGACGAATACGTCAAACGTGGCGGCTATACCGCCCTGCGTAAAATCCTGTCCGAAAACATCTCGCAAACCGATGTGATTGACGAAGTCAAAACCTCCGGTTTGCGCGGTCGTGGCGGTGCGGGCTTCCCGACCGGTTTGAAATGGAGCTTTATGCCCCGTTCCTTCCCGGGCGAAAAATATGTGGTTTGTAACACCGACGAAGGCGAGCCGGGTACATTTAAAGACCGCGACATCATCATGTTCAATCCTCATGCCTTGATTGAAGGCATGATTATTGCCGGTTACGCGATGGGTGCGAAAGCCGGCTACAACTATATCCACGGCGAAATTTTTGAAGGCTACCAACGTTTTGAGGCCGCTTTGGAGCAGGCGCGTGCCGCAGGCTTTTTGGGTAAAAATATTTTAGGCTCGGATTTTGAATTTGAACTCTTCGCCCACCACGGCTACGGCGCATATATTTGCGGCGAAGAAACCGCATTGCTCGAATCGCTGGAAGGCAAAAAAGGCCAGCCTCGCTTTAAGCCGCCATTCCCTGCTTCGTTCGGCCTGTACGGCAAACCGACTACCATCAACAATACTGAAACGTTCTCCTCTGTCCCCTTCATTATCCGCGACGGCGGACAGACATTTGCCGATAAAGGTATTCCGAATGCAGGCGGTACCAAATTATTCTGTATTTCCGGTCATGTCGAGCGTCCGGGTAACTATGAAGTGCCATTGGGTACGCCGTTTGCCGAAGTCTTAAAAATGGCGGGCGGTATGCGCGGCGGTAAAAAACTTAAAGCCGTTATTCCCGGCGGTTCGTCCGCGCCCGTGTTGCCTGCCGATATCATGATGCAGACCAATATGGACTATGACTCGATTTCCAAAGCAGGCTCGATGTTGGGTTCCGGCGCGATTATCGTCATGGACGAAGACGTGTGCATGGTGAAAGCCCTTGAGCGCCTGAGCTACTTCTACTACGACGAGTCTTGCGGCCAATGTACGCCTTGCCGAGAAGGTACAGGCTGGCTCTACCGCATCGTCCACCGCATCGTAGAAGGTAAAGGCCGCATGGAAGACTTGGATCTGCTGGATTCTGTCGGTAATCAAATGGCAGGCCGCACTATCTGCGCCCTTGCCGATGCCGCCGTCTTCCCAGTCCGCAGCTTTACTAAGCATTTCCGTGATGAGTTTGTGCATTACATCGAACACGGCGGACCGATGAAACCGAATAAGTGGTGCTAAGTTTTCAGACGGCCTCTAAAAGAATTATTTATTAAATACCCGTAACTAGGAACGAACCATGTTACAAATCGAAATCGACGGCAAACAGGTATCTGTGGAGCAGGGCGCGACGGTGATTGAAGCCGCGCACAAGCTCGGTACTTATATCCCGCATTTCTGTTACCACAAAAAACTTTCCATCGCCGCCAACTGCCGTATGTGTTTGGTGGACGTGGAAAAGGCCCCCAAACCCCTGCCCGCCTGTGCCACGCCGGTTACAGACGGCATGATTGTGCGTACGCATTCGGCAAAAGCCCGAGAGGCGCAAGAAGGCGTGATGGAGTTTCTGCTCATCAACCATCCGCTTGACTGTCCGACCTGCGACCAAGGCGGCGAATGCCAGTTGCAGGATTTGGCGATGGGCTACGGCAAAAATACCAGCCGTTATACCGAAGAAAAACGTTCCGTCGTCGGCAAAGACATGGGTCCTTTGATTTCCGCCGAGGAAATGAGCCGTTGTATCCACTGTACCCGTTGCGTTCGTTTCACTGAAGAAATCGCCGGCGTGCAAGAAATCGCTATGGCCAACCGCGGCGAACATTCCGAAATCATGCCCTTTATCGGTAAAGCAGTGGAAACCGAATTGTCGGGCAACGTCATCGATTTGTGTCCTGTCGGCGCATTGACCAGCAAACCGTTCCGCTTCAACGCGCGTACTTGGGAATTGAACCGCCGCAAATCCGTTTCCGCCCATGATGCTTTGGGCAGCAACCTGATTGTACAAACCAAAGACCATACCGTCCGCCGTGTGTTGCCGCTGGAAAACGAAGCCATCAACGAATGCTGGCTGTCCGACCGCGACCGTTTCTCCTACGAAGGCCTGTATCACGAAAGCCGTCTGAAAAACCCGAAAATCAAACAGGGCGGCGAGTGGATGGACGTGGATTGGAAAACCGCGTTGGAATATGTCCGCAGCGCGATTGAATGTATCGCCAAAGACGGCAACCAAAACCAAGTCGGCGTTTGGGCCAATCCGATGAATACGGTTGAAGAGCTGTATCTGGCCAAAAAACTTGCCGACGGTTTGGGCGTTAAAAACTTTGCCACCCGTTTGCGCCAACAAGACAAACGTCTTTCAGACGGCCTTAAAGGTGCGCAATGGTTGGGACAAAGCATTGAATCTTTGGCTGACAACGATGCCGTATTGGTAGTCGGTGCGAACTTGCGCAAAGAACAGCCGCTCCTTACCGCCCGCTTGCGCCGCGCCGCCAAAGACCGTATGGCCTTGAGCGTATTGGCCAGCAGTAAAGAAGAATTGTTTATGCCGCTTCTCTCTCAGGAAGCCGTACATCCCGACGAATGGGCAGGCCGTCTGAAAAACCTGTCTGCCAATGTGGAACACGCCGTTACTGCCAGCCTGAAAAACGCTGAAAAAGCAGCGGTGATTTTGGGCGCGGAAGTGCAAAACCATCCCGATTACGCCGCCATTTATGCCGCCGCGCAAGAGCTGGCAGATGCGACCGGCGCAGTGCTGGGCATTTTGCCGCAAGCTGCCAACAGCGTTGGTGCGGATGTCTTGAATGTAAACTCCGGCGAGAGCGTTGCCGAAATGGCAAATGCGCAGAAACAGGCAGTCTTGCTGCTCAACGTCGAGCCTGAAATCGATACGGTTGACGGTGCAAAAGCCGTAGCTGCCTTGAAACAGGCGAAAAGCGTGATGGCGTTTACACCGTTTGTCAGCGAAACGCTGCTGGATGTGTGCGACGTATTGTTGCCGATTGCGCCGTTTACCGAAACATCAGGCAGCTTCATCAATATGGAAGGCCGTCTGCAATCCTTCCATGGCGTGGTACAAGGCTTCGGCGATTCGCGTCCGATGTGGAAAGTATTGCGCGTATTGGGCAACCTGTTTGACCTGAAAGGTTTTGAATACCATGATACCGCTGCGATTCTGAAAGATGCGCTGGATGCAGAAAGTCTGCCGTCCAAACTGGACAACCGCAGCACATGGACAGGGGAGGGCGTTCAGACGGCCTCAGACCGCCTCGTCCGTGTCGGCGGCGTTGGTATTTATCATACTGATTCTATCGTGCGCCGTTCCGCACCGTTGCAAGAAACCAGCCATGCCGCCGTGCCTGCCGTGCGTGTAAATCCAAACACATTGGCGCGCTTGGGCCTGCAAGACGGACAAACCGCTGTCGCCAAACAAAACGGCGCAAGCGTATCGGTTGCCGTCAAAGCCGATGCCGGTTTGCCTGAAAACGTGGTGCATCTGCCGCTGCATACCGAAAATGCCGCGCTGGGTGCGTTGATGGACACTATTAAACTGGCGGGAGCTTGATCATGCAAGAATGGTTCCAAAACCTCTTTGCCGCAACGCTCGGTCTGGGCGATTTGGGTATCACCGTAGGTTTGGTGGTATCCGTCATCGTCAAAATCGTGATTATCTTGATTCCGCTGATTCTGACCGTTGCCTACCTGACGTATTTCGAACGTAAAGTCATCGGCTTTATGCAACTTCGTGTCGGCCCGAACGTGACCGGCCCGTGGGGTCTGATTCAGCCGTTTGCCGACGTGCTCAAACTCTTGTTTAAAGAGGTAACCCGTCCGAAGCTGTCAAACAAAGCCCTGTTCTACATCGGCCCGATTATGTCGCTTGCACCGTCTTTTGCGGCGTGGGCAGTGATTCCGTTCAACGAAGAATGGGTGCTGACCAACATCAATATCGGTCTTTTGTACATCCTGATGATTACCTCGCTGTCGGTTTACGGCGTGATCATCGCGGGCTGGGCTTCCAACTCCAAATATTCGTTCTTGGGCGCAATGCGTGCTTCCGCGCAAAGCATTTCCTACGAGATTGCCATGAGTGCCGCGCTGGTGTGCGTCGTGATGGTATCGGGCAGCATGAACTTCTCCGATATCGTTGCCGCGCAAGCCAAAGGTATTGCCGGCGGTTCGGTATTCTCTTGGAACTGGCTACCGCTCTTCCCCATCTTCATCGTTTATCTGATTTCCGCCGTTGCCGAAACCAACCGCGCACCGTTTGACGTGGCAGAGGGTGAATCTGAAATCGTTGCCGGTCACCACGTCGAATATTCCGGCTTCGCGTTCGCGCTGTTCTTCCTCGCCGAATACATTTTCATGATTCTGATTGCCGCGCTGACATCGCTGATGTTCCTCGGCGGCTGGTTGTCTCCGTTCCCACAAAGCTGGGGCTTTATCGGCACGCCTTCCGCATTCTGGATGTTCGTGAAAATGGCGGCTGTGCTGTACTGGTATCTGTGGATACGCGCAACCTTCCCGCGCTACCGTTACGACCAAATCATGCGTTTGGGCTGGAAAGTGCTGATTCCGATCGGCTTCGCCTATATCGTGATTTTGGGCGTGTGGATGATTTCACCGCTGAATTTGTGGAAATAGGGCAGGGAGGCCGTCTGAAAGTTTTCAGGTAGCCTGAACCCCAAATTTTTAACCGTTTCAAACCGAGAGAAACCGATGAAAGCTCAATGCCTGTGCGGCGCAGTATCACTGGAAACCGCCGAAAACCGCGAACTCCACGCCTGCCATTGCGGGAAATGCCGCACATGGGGCAGCGGCGCGTCTTTTACTTTGGCCGCCCGGTCGCCCGAAATCACAGGCAGCGAGCACATCGCGCATTATCAGTCGTCCGAATGGGCGCAACGCTGTTTTTGCAAACACTGCGGCACACACCTGTTTGTGCAGGTTGGCAACGATTATTACATCAACGCCGGGCTGTTTGCCGACAACGCGGGCTTTGAAACTACCTCACAAATCTTTATTGATTGCAAAGCTCCGTATTATGACTTGGCCAACGATACCCCGAAGCTGACCGAAGCCGAGTTTTTAGAAATGGTGGGCGCGGCAGGTTAAAAAAACCGCTTTCAGACGGCCTGTAAACAGAACAATCCGAAAAGAGCATCCGAAAATGGCTAATTTAGTAAAAACCTTCCTGCTGGGCGAATTGGTGAAAGGCATGGGCGTAACGCTCAAAAACTTCTTCGCCCGCAAAGACACGATTTACTTCCCCGAAGAAAAAACGCCGCAATCCGTGCGTTTCCGCGGCCTGCACGCGCAACGCCGTTATCCGAACGGCGAAGAGCGCTGTATTGCGTGTAAATTGTGCGAGGCAGTTTGTCCGGCAATGGCGATTAACATTGAATCGGAAGAACGCGAAGACGGCACCCGCCGCACCAAGCGTTACGACATCGACCTGACCAAGTGCATCTTCTGCGGTTTCTGCGAAGAGGCCTGCCCGACCGATGCGATTGTGGAAACCCATATTTTTGAATACCACGGCGAGAAAAAAGGCGACTTGCACATGACCAAGCCGATTCTTTTGGCCATTGGCGATAAATACGAAGCTGAAATCGCCAAACGCAAAGCCGCCGACGCGCCGTATCGTTAAGGAGCAGACGAATGACTTTTTCCGCGATTCTGTTCTATATTCTTGCCGCTATCGTCTTATACGGCGCGCTGCGTACCGTTACCGCGAAAAACCCTGTCCACGCCGCTTTGCATCTGGTGCTGACCTTCTGCGTGAGCGCGATGATTTGGATGCTGATGCAGGCTGAGTTTTTGGGCGTTACGCTGGTGGTCGTGTATGTCGGCGCTGTGATGGTGCTGTTCCTGTTTGTCGTGATGATGTTGAACATCGACATTGAAGAAATGCGTGCCGGTTTCTGGCGTCATGCGCCGGTTGCTGGCGTTGTCGGCACATTGTTGGCAGTTGCCCTGATTCTGATTCTGGTCAACCCGAAAACCGACCTGGCCGCATTTGGTCTGATGAAAGACATTCCGGCCGATTACAACAATATCCGCGATTTGGGCAGCCGTATTTATACCGACTATCTGTTGCCGTTTGAATTGGCGGCGGTATTGCTGCTGTTGGGTATGGTGGCCGCGATTGCGCTGGTTCACCGTAAAACCACCAATCCGAAACGCATGGATCCTGCCGACCAAGTTAAAGTACGCGCCGACCAAGGCCGTATGCGCTTGGTGAAAATGGAAGCCGTGAAACCACAAACCGAATCTGCGGAAGAAAACGAAGTTTCAGACGACCTCAAGCCGAAAGAGGAGGGCAAAGCATGATTACCTTGACGCATTATTTGGTATTGGGCGCGCTCCTGTTCGGTATCAGCGCGATGGGCATCTTTATGAACCGCAAAAACGTGCTGGTATTGTTGATGTCCATCGAGCTGATGCTTTTGGCGGTAAACTTCAACTTTATCGCCTTCTCGCAACATTTGGGCGATACCGCCGGACAAATTTTCGTATTCTTCGTATTGACCGTTGCCGCTGCCGAATCTGCCATCGGTTTGGCGATTATGGTATTGGTGTACCGTAACAGAAAAACAATCAACGTTGCCGATTTGGATGAGTTGAAAGGGTAATCATGAACGACATGACTTTATATTTGGTAATTGCCCTTGTGCCTTTGGCAGGCTCGTTGATTGCGGGTTTGTTCGGCAACAAAATCGGACGTGCCGGCGCGCATACGGTTACGATACTCGGCGTAGCGGTGTCTGCCGTGCTGTCGGCTTATGTGCTGTGGGGATTCCTCAATGGCAGCCGCGCCAAGTTTGACGAAAACGTCTATACCTGGCTGACAATGGGCGGTTTGGATTTCTCCGTCGGCTTCTTGGTCGATACGATGACGGCGATGATGATGGTCGTGGTCACCGGCGTATCGCTGATGGTGCATATCTATACCATTGGCTATATGCACGATGAAAAAGTCGGCTACCAACGCTTCTTCAGCTATATTTCTTTGTTTACTTTCAGCATGTTGATGCTGATTATGAGCAACAACTTCATCCAGCTCTTCTTCGGCTGGGAGGCTGTGGGCTTGGTGTCGTATCTCTTGATCGGTTTCTATTTCAAACGTCCAAGCGCAACATTTGCCAACCTGAAAGCCTTTTTGATCAACCGTGTCGGCGACTTCGGCTTTTTGCTCGGTATCGGTTTGGTGCTTGCCTATTTCGGCGGCAGCCTGCGCTATCAAGATGTATTCGCTTATCTGCCTAATGTTCAGACGGCCACTATCCAACTGTTCCCCGGTGTGGAATGGTCTTTGATTACTGTAACCTGTTTACTCCTGTTTGTCGGTGCGATGGGTAAATCTGCACAATTCCCGCTGCACGTCTGGCTGCCTGATTCGATGGAAGGCCCGACACCGATTTCCGCGTTGATTCACGCCGCAACCATGGTTACCGCCGGTCTGTTCATGGTATCGCGTATGTCTCCGATTTATGAGATGAGCAGCACTGCGCTGTCTGTCATCATGGTAATCGGTGCGATTACTGCCCTGTTTATGGGTTTCTTGGGCGTGATTCAAAACGACATCAAACGTGTGGTTGCGTATTCTACCCTGTCGCAACTGGGCTACATGACCGTGGCTCTGGGCGCGTCCGCCTATTCCGTGGCGATGTTCCATGTGATGACTCACGCTTTCTTTAAAGCCTTGCTGTTCTTGGCTGCAGGTAGCGCGATTATCGGTATGCACCATGACCAAGATATGCGCCACATGGGCAACCTGAAAAAATACATGCCGATTACTTGGCTGACCATGCTGATCGGTAACTTGTCGCTGATCGGTACGCCATTCTTCTCCGGCTTCTATTCCAAAGATTCGATTATCGAAGCAGCGAAATACAGCACCCTGCCGGGTAGCGGCTTTGCTTATTTTGCCGTCCTCGCCAGCGTGTTTGTTACTGCGTTCTACGCGTTCCGCCAATACTTTATGGTGTTCCACGGCGAAGAGAAATGGCGCAACCTGCCTGAGCATCATGACGATCATCATGGCGAAGAACATCACGGCTTGGGCAAAAACGACAATCCGCACGAAAGCCCGCTGGTTGTTACCCTGCCTTTGATTTTGCTGGCCATTCCGTCCGTCATCATCGGCTATGTTGCCATCGAGCCTATGCTTTACGGCGATTTCTTCAAAGACGTGATTTTCGTCAACGCCGACGCGCATCCGACTATGCACATCATGAAGGAAGAGTTCCACGGCGCATTGGCAATGGTGTCGCACAGCCTGCATTCGCCTGTACTCTACCTCGCTATCGCAGGTGTCTTGAGCGCATGGCTTTTGTACGTCAAACTGCCGCACCTGCCTGCGAAAATTGCACAGGCGTTCCGTCCGGTTTACGTTTTGTTTGAAAACAAATACTACCTCGACGCCCTGTATTTCAACGTCTTCGCTAAAGGCACGCGCGCATTGGGTACTTTCTTCTGGAAAGTCGGCGATACCGCCATTATCGACAACGGTATTGTCAACGGCTCCGCCAAACTGGTTGGCGCGATTGCCGCGCAAGTGCGTAAAGCCCAAACCGGCTTTATCTACACCTATGCCGCCGCTATGGTATTTGGCGTATTGGTACTGCTCGGCATGACCTTCTGGGGATTGTTCCGATAAGAATAAGGTTTTAGACGGCCTTAAACCTTCAGGCCGTCTGAAACGAAGAAATATCCACATAAACACATTTTTATTTTAACCACAGGTTAACCACTATGTTTTCCAACTACCTACTCAGCTTGGCAATATGGATACCCATCGCCGCAGGTGTGCTGGTTTTGGCGACCGGTAAAGACAGCCGTGCGCCGCTGGCGCGTGTGCTTGCCTTCATGGGTGCGCTTGCCGGTTTCTTGGTAACGCTGCCCCTGTTTACCGGTTTCGACCGTTTGAGCGGCGGCTATCAATTTACCGAGTTCCACGAGTGGATTCCGCTTCTGAAAATCAACTATGCATTGGGCGTGGACGGTATTTCAGTGCTCTTTATCATCTTGAATGCGTTTATTACGCTGTTGGTGGTATTGGCCGGTTGGGAAGTCATTCAGAAACGTCCGGCGCAGTATATGGCGGCATTCCTGATGATGTCGGGTTTGATTAACGGCGCGTTTGCCGCGCAGGATGCGATTCTGTTTTATGTGTTCTTCGAGGGTATGCTGATTCCGCTGTACCTGATTATCGGTGTATGGGGTGGCCCGCGTCGTGTCTATGCATCGGTTAAGCTGTTCCTCTATACGCTGATGGGTTCGCTCTTGATGCTGGTTGCCATGGTTTACCTGTACTATCAAACAGGCAGCTTCTCTATTGTTGATTTCCAAAACATCAAACAGATTCCGTTGGGCGTACAACAGCTTTTGTTTGTGGCGTTCTTCCTGTCATTTGCCGTAAAAGTGCCGATGTTCCCTGTGCACACTTGGTTGCCGGATGCCCACGTTGAAGCGCCAACCGGCGGTTCGATGGTGTTGGCGGCAATTACGCTGAAACTGGGTGCGTATGGCTTCTTGCGCTTTATCCTGCCGATTATGCCGGATGCGGCACGCTATTTTGCCCCTGTGATCATCGTATTGAGCCTGATTGCCGTGATTTACATCGGTATGGTGGCTTTGGTGCAAACCGATATGAAAAAACTGGTGGCGTACTCTTCCATCAGCCATATGGGTTTTGTCACTTTGGGTATGTTCCTGTTTGTGAACGGCCAACTGAATGATTGGGCATTGAAAGGCGCAATCATTCAAATGATTTCCCACGGTTTCGTGTCTGCCGCGATGTTTATGTGTATCGGCGTGATGTACGACCGCCTGCATACCCGCAATATTGCCGATTATGGCGGCGTGGTCAATGTGATGCCTAAGTTTGCGGCGTTTATGATGTTGTTCGGTATGGCCAATGCCGGTCTGCCTGCAACTTCCGGCTTCGTGGGCGAGTTTATGGTGATTATGGGAGCGGTTAAAGTGAATTTCTGGGTAGGCGCGTTGGCTGCTATGACCTTGATTTACGGTGCGTCTTATACCCTGTGGATGTACAAACGCGTTATTTTTGGTGCGATCCACAATCCGCACGTTGCCGAAATGAAAGACATCAATTGCCGCGAATTTGCGATTTTGGCGATTCTGGCGGTTGCTGTATTGGGCATGGGTCTGTATCCGCAAGCATTTATCGAAGTGGTGCATCAAGCGGCAAACGATTTGATTGCCCATGTGGCACAAAGCAAGATTTGAGGTGTGTAAATGAACTGGTCTGATTTGAATTTAATGCCCGCCATGCCCGAAATCGTGCTGCTTGCGCTATTGGGTGTCGTATTGCTGGCAGACTTGTGGATTTGCGATAAAAACCGCTATCTGACCCATCTGATGAGTTTGGGAACGGTCATTATTGTGGCCGTCACCCAATTAGCAGTATGGGAGCAGGGCAGTGTCGATGCCTTTCACGGTATGTATATTGCAGACGGCATGTCCCGTTTGGCAAAACTGGTGCTGTATGCACTGACGTTTGGTCTGTTTATTTACAGTAAACCGTACAACCAAGACCGCCAAATCTTCAAAGGCGAGTTTTATACCTTGTCACTGTTTGCCCTGTTGGGTATGAGCGTCATGGTCAGCTCGGCACATTTCTTGACTGCGTATATCGGTTTGGAATTGTTGTCTTTATCGCTGTACGCCATGATTGCCCTGCGCCGTGATTCCGGCCGCTCTGCCGAGGCCGCGCTGAAATACTTCGTATTGGGCGCGTTGGCCTCCGGCTTGCTGCTTTATGGTATTTCCATGGTTTACGGCGCCACCGGTTCTCTTGATTTTGCTTCCGTCTTGGCTTCTGCTTTCAATGATCAGGCCAATGAGTGGTTGTTGAAGTTGGGTATGGTGTTTATTGTAGTCGCGATTGCATTTAAATTGGGTGCAGTTCCATTCCATATGTGGGTACCCGATGTGTACGATGGCGCGCCGACTTCTGTTACCGCCTTTGTGGGTACGGCTCCGAAAATCGCCGCCGTTGTCTTTGCATTCCGTATCCTTGTTACCGGCATGGGTACCATACATTCAGACTGGGCGCCGATGTTGGCCATTCTTGCCGTTGCTTCTTTGGTGGTCGGTAACCTTGCTGCCATTATGCAAACCAATATCAAACGTATGCTTGCTTACTCCACCGTATCGCACATGGGCTTTATCCTGTTGGCGTTTATGGCAGGCGCAGTCGGCTTTACCGCAGGTTTGTATTACGCCATTACCTATGCTGTGATGGCGGCAGTCAGCTTCGGTGTTTTGATGGTATTGTCTACCAAAGACATTGAGTGTGAAGACATCAAAGACCTCGCAGGCCTCAACCAACGCCATGCATGGTTTGCCTTCCTGATGTTGCTGTCTATGTTCTCCATGGCAGGTATTCCGCCGCTGATGGGTTTTTACGCCAAGTTCGGCGTGATTATGGCACTCTTGAAACAAGGCTATGTTTGGTTGTCTGTATTTGCCGTCATCATGTCTCTGATTGGCGCGTTCTACTACCTGCGCGTGGTCAAAGTCATCTACTTCGATGCGCCTGATCATGACCAGCCGGTCGGCAGTAACTATGCCGCCAAATTTGTCCTGACGGTCAATGCCTTCCTGTTGCTCCTCTGGGGTATCATGCCTCAAACCGTTATCGACTGGTGTGCCAAAGCATTGGAAAATACCCTGTAAGCTTTAAACAAAACCAACGGCGGCTGTTCCAAAGTCGCCGTTTTTGTTAGGATTAGCATTCGGATGAAATATACCCAAGTTCAGACGGCCTCAAGCCTTTGAACAATCATCAAGCAGGTATCATCAAGATATTGAATATTCCACGGATAATGATGGGCAAGAATGCCCATTTAACATGTTAAAATCACACGCAGGCCGTCTGAAAACAGAAAGACCATCATGACCGCATCCATGTACATTCTTTTGCTGTTGGCACTTATCTTTGCCAACGTACCCTTTATTACCACCAAATTTTTCGGCATCATTGCCTTGAAACGCAAACACATCGGCCATCACTTGATCGAATTGCTGGCAGGCTTCCTGCTTACCGCGATTCTCGCCTATATCCTCGAATCGCGCGCAGGAGCCGTACATGCCCAAGATTGGGAGTTTTACGCGACAGTTGTCTGCCTCTACCTGATTTTTGCCTTCCCATGCTTCGTATGGCGTTACTTTTGGAATGAGCGGAATAGAGAGTAGGAATTGGATTTAAATAAGGAAAAGGCCGTCTGAAAGATTTTCAGACGGCCTTTATTTTGTTTGATGTTAAATATCGGTTAGAAAACAAGGCTGAGACCTTTGCAAAATTCCTTTCCCCCAACAGCCGAAACCTAAACACAGGTTTTCGGCTGTTTTTGTTTCGAATA
>NZ_JBQCUB010000008.1:0-108710 GCF_051963655.1 Neisseria sp. P0001.S007
AGAAGGTGCTCATGGAAAATCTCCTAAATGTCTTGGTGGGAATTTAGGGGATTTTGGGGAATTTTGCAAAGGTCTCAGGCCGTCTGAAACAATCCAATGTTTCAGACGGCCTTTTTATGAAATCAGAAATTGCTAGAGCTAAGACAGAAGTCTTTATTCGCAGCTCAAGTTTTTTGTTTTTTCGGCGAATGTATCCATGGCAATTTGGCACATGCGTTCACGTTGTCCTACGTCGGCGGCAGGCAGGATTTGACGCAGGTATTTTGTGTTGTCGCGTTGGAACGATGCTTTATCGCCTGCTTTTTGGTAACACGCATCCGCTCGGGTAAAGTATTGCTGGCAGATTTTCGGCAATTCTTCAAAGGACAAGGGTTTGCTTTTGTGCATGCCGTGTGCGGAGACGGAGAGGGAGGAAAGGGCGCACAGCGCGATGATTAAGGTTTGGAAAATGGTTTTCATGGTAAGCCTATTTATTGAAGTGGTGTTTAAATCAATTGTTCGCCCCAATGCAGCTTTTGGCGCAGGGTTTTGAAGTATTGGTAATCGGTGGGATGGAGGACGCGCAAGGGGTTGTGATAGCGGCGGATGATGATGCGGTCGAAGTTTTGCACGTCGATATGGGATTGTCCGTCAAAATGTGCGCGTGCGTCGCCGCTTTTGGTAATGAGGATTTCGATTACGCTGGTGTCGGAGATGGCAATCGGACGGTTGGTCATGGATTGCGGGCAGATGGGCACGAGCGTGAAGGCGTGCAGACCGGCCTGCATGATAGGGCCGCCGGCGGCAAGCGCGTAGGCGGTCGAACCTGTCGGCGTGGAAATAATCAGGCCGTCCGAACGTTGGGTATAGACAAATTCCTGATTGATAAATACTTCAAATTCAATCATTTGGCCTGCTCCGCCACGAGACAGTACGGTGTCGTTGAGGGCGAGGGCGCGTTCGATGGTTTCGCCGTCACGAATGATGCTGGCTTCGATGAGGATGCGCTCTTCGGGCAGATATTTGCCTTCCAGTACGGGGCGGATGCCCTCAACCATGGTATCGCGTGAGATTTGGGTGAGGAAGCCCAAGTGGCCTTGATTGATGCCGATGATGGGTACGGCGCGCGGGGCGACTTCGCGGGCGGCGGAGAGAAAGGTACCGTCGCCGCCGAGTACAACGACGAGGTCGCAGTATTTGCCCAGCTGGGCTTTGTTTACGGTTTCGCAGTAGGCGGAATCTTGGATATAGACGCAGTGTTCTTCTACGCTCAATTCATCCAGATAGATGGTGAAGCCGTTTTCGCGCAGAAAAGAAACCAATGTGTGGACGGTATCTTGAATTTCGGGCGTATTGGGACGCGTAACGATACCGATGTTTTTAAATGGGCTTTTCATGTAATAGGCCGTCTGAAATTAAGTATTTAATCTATCCAGATATCGCGCTCGAGGCGGTCGAGGCGTTCGTTTAGGCGAGCAACGTCGTCACGCAGTTTGTCCACTTCTTCCAACCATGCGGCAAGCGTGGCTTGGTCGATAACAGGAGATTCGGGTTCGCGTGAGAAGTCGCTGATTTGTTCGGCAATGCTTTTGCCGATTTTTTTCATGGTGCGGCCGATATCGCCGGCGCGCGAGCTGATACTTTCTGCGGCCACATGACCGAATACACGCGCCAAATCGTCGCTTGGATAATAGCGCAGTCCACCCAAAATAGGAAGGACGGACATGCCCAATACCAAGTCGCCTTCGAGGCTGATGTCGCCCACTCCGGGCTGGCCGCCTTGGAGGATTTTTTGGATGGCGCTGTTGTGGAATGTGATGTTGGTGTCGGCGGTTTCGTTTGCGGTTTCAAGAAAACCTTGTTCGCTGATGCGTCCGGTCAGTCTGAAACCGGTCAGGCTGATGCAGATGATGCTGCCTGCAAATTCAGACAGCTCGCGCTGTTGCTCTGGATTTTGCTGTATCAGGTGGTTGATAAGGGGAAATAGGGCGGACATGGTTTACTCTAAATGCCGTCTGAAACGGATTAATGGGTTGAGTCGCAATTTTACAGGCTTAGCCCGTCTGCGCAAACGGTATTTACAATTTTGCCGTTGCTTTTGTCATCAACGATGAAATCAGGAGCCGGCAGGCCGAGTTTGGCCGCTTCGGCGGTATAAAATTCGGCCCGGCTTGGG
The DNA here is from genome assembly GCF_051963655.1 of Neisseria sp. P0001.S007. Classification (NCBI taxonomy): domain Bacteria; kingdom Pseudomonadati; phylum Pseudomonadota; class Betaproteobacteria; order Neisseriales; family Neisseriaceae; genus Neisseria; species Neisseria sp. P0001.S007. The sequence goes on from NZ_JBQCUB010000008.1 coordinate 2,156, forward strand.
TGGCGGGGTTCGACAATATTGCGGATACGCTTGCCGTCAGCTTGGCAGGCCGTCTGAAAAAGGACTTGGACGGCAAGATCCTTATGAAGAATATTGACGGGTTGATTGCCGCCTTGAATGCGTGTTTTTTGAACCAGCTTGGTAATGGGATGACGGTCGGCAGAATAAAGTCCGCCCAGTCGCAGTATGTCGATATGGGGGACGGTACTTTCAAGCAAGGCTTGCTCGACTGTGAGGATTTGACGGGCGGATTCGGTTTGCGGATCGGGCGGCGTGGTTTCATTGCATATGCGTGCTTGGTCGCCATACACGCTGGTGCTGCTGGTAAAGATGATGTGTTGTACCTTAGATTGCTCGGCAAGTTGAATCCATTTTTTCAGGGTATCGGCGTAATGGTTTAATGACGAAGGCGGAAGCAGGCAAAACCATGTCGGTTTGTTGATATGGTTTTGCCATAAGGTCGAACTGTGAAAAATATCGTTTTGGTTTAAATCGATAATGTCGAGTTCAATCGGCAGATTGATATCATCGGAAGTCAGATTGCGTTTGACGGCGGCTACCTGACTGCCTTGCTCATAACATTTTTGCGCCAGCGGCAGGCCGAGATAGCCTAAGCCGAGAATGGAAATATCGGGAAGGTGCATAAATAAAGCATCCGAAAATTAACAGGCCGCCTGAAAATAGCTTTAACTTGGTTAAAGCCACGTTTTCAGACGGCCTTTGTATGGAAAAATTAATGGTTGCTGCCGATTTTTTGGTCGAATTCGGCACGGTGTTCCGGCAGGAGGTAAGGGCGCAACAGGCTGAGTGTGCGGCTGATGCCCCGTACTTTGGAATCTTCGGTCAACTTGGCGCGGCCGCGCAGGGAGCTGTCAAAGTCGAACCAGTATTTCGTTACCATCCACATATTGACGGCGAGGTCGTTCATCGCGGTTTGGTCTGCGCTGATGATGTTCAGACCGTTGAGCTGGGTCAGCAGGTTGACCAACAGCGGGGACACTTTGGCTTGGGTAAAGGTATTGTGCTCGCCCAATAATTCGGCACTGCGGGCAAGCAGGGTATTCACATCGCTGAAAAGGAAACGGTATTCCCACATCACATCATAAATACCGGCCATGTAGTTGATGGAGTCTTCAACATTAGACGGCAACACAGCTTCGTTAAGGTAGACAAGCAGGGCCTCGCTGTAACGTTTGAACAATTGGACGATGATTTCGTCTTTGTTGCGAAAATGGTAGTAGAGGTTGCCCGGGCTGATGCCTAAGTGGGCGGCAATATGGTTGGTGCTAATATTGCGCTCGCCTTCTTCGTTGAACAAGGCAAGGCTGGCATTGATGATTCGTGTGTAAGTGTTGACTTTAGCAATGCGCGGCATGGAATACACTCCTTTGTTTTATAGGCTGTATGAAGTAGGCAGCCAGTTGGGTTCTGCGTGTAATTCTACCTGAAATTGAGTAAATACTGTATTACAAACATATTGTGCCAGCTGGTGGACATCTTGCGCGGATGCATTGTTTTTATTCACCAAAACCAAAGCCTGTCTGTCATGCACTGCCGCACCGCCGATCTGATGGCCTTTCAGACGGCATTGGTCAATCAGCCAGCCGGCCGCGAGTTTGACCGAACCGTCAGGCTGCGGATAGCGTGGCATATTAGGGTATTGCTGCAACAAATCGGCAGCTTTTTCGGCGCTGACAACTGGGTTTTTAAAGAAACTTCCGACATTACCAAGTATGTTAGGATTAGGCAGTTTACTGTTGCGGATTGAACACACTGCATCGGAAACATCTTTGGCCGTCGCCTCTCGGCCTTGGCTCAGTTCGGCAACCGCTGCCGCCAAATCGCCATAGCCCAAGTTCGGCACAAAATGCTCTTTTAACGCGAATACAACCGAAACAATCACATAACGGCCTTTGCCTCCCTGTTTGAACAGGCTTTCACGATAGGCAAAGTCACAGTCGGCATTGGAAAGCTCGACAAAGGTTTCCGTATCCAAATCAAAGCAGCGTACGCTATGGATAACATCTTTCGCTTCAACACCGTATGCACCGATATTTTGTACCGGAGACGCGCCGACCGTGCCCGGGATCAGGCTAAGGTTTTCCAGCCCGCTTAAACCCAGTTCAACCGTATGCAGAACAAAATCATGCCAAATTTCCCCAGCCTGAGCCTCGATATAAACCAGGCCGTCTGAACGCTCAATTTCGCGTATTCCCTTGTTTTCCATATGCACAACCAGACCGGCATAGTCTTTCATCAAAAGGATATTGCTGCCGCCGCCGAGCCATAAAACAGTATCTCGGTTGAACTCGGGCAGCCGGACGATATCGCGCAACTCATCGGCATGTTTGAGCGCGATAAAGGCTTGGGCTTTGGCGCGAAGACCGAAAGTGTTGTAGGGGGTGAGGTCGGTTTGGTATTGGATGGGTTGCATGGGTTTAACTTTAAAATAGGAATTCGTTGATTAAATAGCGTAATCATTGGAGAAAGACTGCTTGTATTTTTCAGACGGCCTTATGCGATTTGACCATCTCTTTACTGCAAAGCTCCAAGCACCATACCAACGCGATGGCGGCAATCGTCAGCGAAACGGTCAGCGCGGTCCAGAAGCCGTAAATACCCATATCGACATGATAGGCAAGCAAGTAGCCGGGCAACAGGCCGCAGCCCCAGAAAGCGGCGGCATGGATGAACATTGGCATTTTGGTCACTTTATAGCCGCGCAGCGCATATGAAGCGATACATTGGGTAGCATCTGCCAGTTGGAATAGGGAGGCGAAAAATAAAACGGTTACAGCAATGCCTAATACTGCCGCATCGTTGGTGTACATACCGGCCAACTGAAAGCGAAAGATGACCAAGAGCAGTGCGGTACAGGTGGCAAGTACCCAGCCCAACACCAGCGACACGCCTGAAATATAACGCGCCCGCAAAAAATCGCGTCGTCCGAGCGAAAAGCCAACGCGTACCGTGCTTGCCGAGCCGACGCTTTGCGGAACCATATACAAAATGCCCGACAGGCTGATGACGACTTGTTGGGCGGCGACATAATCTTCGCCGAATGGCGCCACCAAAAAGACGATAAACGAAAACGCGCTGGCTTCTAGAAAATAAGACAAGCCGATGGGTGCGCCGATTTTCCAAATCTGTTTAAAGGCCGCCAAATCGGGTTTGCCGATTTTTGCTGTCAAGCCAAACGGACGGAAGAATTTTTCTTTGGCGATATAAAGCCACAAAGCCAATGCGCTGAACCAAAATACCGCCGCCGTTGCCACGCCGCAACCTGCGCCGCCCAAAGCAGGCATACCGAATTTGCCGTAAACAAACACATAGTTCAGCGGCACATTCAATACAAATGCCGCGAAGCTGACCAACATAATCACGCGCGGACGGTTCAAGCTGGAGGCATAAGCGTGCAGGGCGCGGTGTATCATGGCGGCAGGCATTGCCAAGCTGGTAAAGAACATATATTGCGCCATCGTGTCCTCGACATAATCGTTCAATGTCAGCCAATGACGGAACGGCGTAATCATCGCCCACATCAACAGCATGCCGAATACGCCCAAACACAAGCCAAACCAAATGCCCTGCATTCCTGTTTTGCCGACTTCTTCGGTTTTACCTGCGCCGTACAACTGGGCAATCATCGGGTTCAACGCCGCCATCACGCCCATAAAGGTAATGTAAATCGTGGAAAATGCGCTGCTGCCCAAAGCCACCGCGGCCAAATCTTCCTTACCTGCGCCACCAGCCATTACCGTATCGACAAAACCAATACCCACTTGCGCCACTTGCGCCAACAGCATAGGCAGGGCGAGGGCAGTAAGCAGACGGGTTTCTTTTAAGAAAACAGGAAAGGCAAAGCGGTTGAGGTTCAGTAGCATAAGTGTGTGCGTGGATTGAGGATAAAGGCCGTCTGAAACGGAAACGTAAAATTATAAAGGGTAATGCTGATAAGCAGGCAATATGTTGTTTAATCGCTAAATTTTTCAGACGGCCTTAAATGTCGGATGTCTTTTTACTGCTTCCAACCAGCTGTCCGGCGTTTGAAACTGCATCAGGCCGTCTGAAAGCGATACTGCGGCTTGGGTAGTCGAAGCGCGGGTCATTTTTTCGTTGGTTTCGGCATCGTAAATGGTGTAATCGATACGCAGGCAGCTTTCGATCTCGACGATGTCCATATCAACGCGGATCTTTTGGCCGAAACGGGCAGGGCGGATGTATTTGAGGTTCATCTGCACAATCGGCCAGCTGTACCCCTGCCGTCCCATCTCGTTGTAGTCGTAACCGATGGAAGACAAAAAAGCACAACGTGCGGTTTCAAGGTATTTGACATAGTTGCCGTGCCACACGATGTGCATGGCATCTACGTCAAAAAAAGGAACTTCGGTTTCAAAGCTGTGTTGGCAGTAGATGTGTTTTTTCATGGTTTAAAAGAGTGAGTGTGATGGTTTCAGACGGCGTCTTCGCCCCAAAAATCATAAAAATTGAACCATTGTAGCGGATTTTGCGCACATTCTTGCGCCAAAATGTCGGCAAAACGCTGCATCGCGTCTTTGACGGCAGCCTCGCGGTTGCCGCGTTTCCAGCTGGAAGTGTCGGTAAAGCGGCGCAGTTTCAAATGATAGCGGCCGTTTTGTTTGACGCAAAACAGCGTGTTTACCTGTGTTTTTAAAAGCGAAGCCAATAGCCATGCGCCTTGCGGCATAGGGGCAGTGTGGCCTAAGAAATTAATGTCGGCGGTTTTCTCACCGCGTACAGGCACGCGGTCGGCCGCGATGGCAATCCATTCGCCGTTTTCGATACGGTGGTTTAATTCCATCATCAGGGTGGTGTCCAAATCTGTCACCTGAATCAGACGGATATGATCTGCACCGGCTTTTTGCAATGCCTCGTTAAATGCCTGCGCGTGTTTGCTGTGCACCAATACGTTGAGTCTGAAATTTTTATGGTGTGACACCAGCGCACGGCAAACTTCGGTATTGCCCAAGTGTGAGCAAGCAAAAATCTGGCCGCGTTCGTTGCGCTTGACTTGCGAATAGATGTCGTCCGGGTCTTCAATTACCAAATCTTCATAACGGATTTTGCGTTGCCACACGGCAAAACGGTCGCAAACCGCTTCGCCAAATGCGACGAATTGTTTGAATACGCTGTGTTTCGGCAGGACAGTATGGGGAAAGGCCATCTGAAGACGGGTTTGATAGCGTAAGACATGACGGCGCGGTTTGGGCGCGGTTGCATAAAAATACAGCACCACAAACCAAATGCACGGCCTCATGAAAAAAGCCGGCAGATAGCGCACCATCAATGTGGTCAGAGCGAGAAACAGGCGGTTGCCGCGTTCGGGCTGCGCCGCCCAATGGGTTTGTTTATTGTCGGTCATGGTTTCAGACGGCCTTTCCGAAAACTTTACCCAATCGGTGTTTCAACATACCGAAAAACAGCCGTGTGTGCATTTTGCTGATGCGGACATTGTCGGCAAAGGCATCGAAGTGGGACACGCCGTCGGCGGCGTATTGGACGGGCGTTTTAATCCAAACCGGTTTGACATCGCGCCAGTAGAGGCGGATAAGGATTTCTGTATCGAAGTCCATGCGGTCGCCTACAGTTTCTTCGCGGACAACGGATAGCGCGGGTGTAAGCGGATAGAGGCGGAAGCCGCACATGCCGTCTTTGATGTCGCATGACCAAGTGTGCAGCATATTCCAAAAGTCGGTAATTTTGCGTCCGTAAAGTCGTGCTTTGGGCGCGTCATTACCGTATTGCGGCCAGCCGCAAACAACGGCTTCGGGATTTTGTTCTGCTGCGGCGAGGAGTTTGGGTGTGTCGCTTAAGCAATGCTGGCTGTCTGCATCAACCTGCAAAACGTGGGTATAGCCATGTTCTTCAGCGTATTCCAAACCGGTTTTGACCGCTGCGCCTTTGCCGCCGTTGATGGGACGGTAAAGGACATCAATGCCTTCTGAAACCAAAGCCTGCAATACAGGTTTGCATTCTTCGCGTGAACCGTCGTCCACAATTAAAACGTTTAAACCAAAGCCACCCATGGTTTGGGCAACGTGGCTGATGGTGGTCGGGTGGTTGTAATGTGGAATAAGGGCCAGGGTTTTCATAAATATTTTTTAGACGACGTTAACACAATGCAGAGTATAGCAAATAAACATGCCATGGCGTTTGAAAAGGCCGTCTGAAACGGCGAGGACAAAATCGTTTGATTTCGTTTTTCACTGTTTCAGACGGCCTTTTATATGCCATTAATTCAGCATTGTACATGACCGACATCGAGGCATAAATCATGGAATTCATTGAGCGTGCTGCGGTGGCCGATGCTGATGATGATGCTGTCGGGCAGTTTGTGCTTTAAGGCGCGGTAGAGCATGGCTTCGGTCGGTTCGTCCAAGGCAGCGGTGGCTTCGTCGAGCAGGATGACTTTGGGCTGCGAGAGCAGGGCGCGGACGAAGGCGACGCGTTGCAGTTCGCCTGGGGAGAGTATGTGTTGCCAGTCGTCGGGTTTATCCAATTTATCAACGAGATAACCTAAGCGGCAGGTATTCATAGCTTCGATTAGTTCCGGATGCTGTTTGTCGATGTTAGGGTAACAAATCGCATCGCGCAGACTGCCTTGTGCCGTGTACGGGCGTTGCGGCAGGAAGAGGATGTCGTGATGCGGCGGATGGCTGACCTTGCCACTGCTGCCGAAAGGCCAAAGCCCTGCCAGCGCGCGCAGCAACGAAGTTTTGCCGCAACCGCTCGGACCGCGTATCAGCAGGGAATCGCCGCTTTTGAGGTTGACGTTGATGCCGCTCAACAGGATTTCGCCGTTGTGGCGGAACAGGGCGACGTTTTCCAGTGAGAGGTCGTCTGAAACTTCGGTAATGTCGGGTTGTTGTGCGCTGTGTTGTTCTTCCGTACTCAGCAAGAATCCGTACAGACGCTCCAGTCGGGCGCGGTAGGCGGTGAATTTGTTGTAGAACATCCGGAAGAAAGACAGCGCGTTTTGCAGTCGTGCGAAGGCTTGGACGGTCTGCTGGATGTCGCCGATTTTGATTTGTCCGGCAAACAGACGCGGGGCTTGTAAAATAATGGGGAAGAGTTTGATGCCGTTAGTGAACATATCGTTAAAGCCGCTCAGGCAAACACTTTGTCGCGCAATGCGCCAACGGTTGCGGATAATGGCTTTAAAGCGGTCGGAAAGCTGGTCGTGTTCGTGTTTTTCGCCGCTGTAAAACGCCACGCTTTCGGCGTGGTCGCGCACGCGGATAAGAGAGTAACGGTAGTCGCCGTTGAGCTTTTCGTTTTCATAGTTGTAACGAATCAACGGGTTGCCTATCCACATGGCGATAAAGGTCGCCAAAATCACAAACATATAGACAAACCAAACGATGCCGTGCGGAATATCGAAGCCGAACACGGTCAGGATGCCCGCCAAGCCCCACAAAACAACGGCAAATTCCAACGAGGTAACGACCGAATTGACCATGCCGCGCACAAATTCTATGGTCGAAGCGATGAAATCCTGCGCGTCCTGTTGGATACGTTGGTCGATGTTGTCCGGCGCGTGGCGGCGCATTTGCAGGCGGTAGTAGTTTTTGTCGGCAAACCAGCGCGAAGTCAAAACTTCATTGAGCCGCTCCGACCATTTAATCGCCAAACCTTGATCGAGAAAGTCGTTGACGACGTTGTTAAACGCCCGTATCAACACCACGCCTGCATTCATCGCTGCAAACATCCAAAACGCGGAGGCATTCAAATCCTGCATCGAGTCGTAAAGCCCTTTGGACATAAAGGTACTCAACACATTCAGCCGTACTTCGGTTAACAGCAACGTAATCATCGCCGTAATCAGCAGCAATACTTTAACTGCACTTTTCGGCGTCAGGCAAAGGCGCAGGATATAGCTAAACTCGCGCCCGAAGCGTGTGTTGCGTGCAAAAAACAGAATGACCGCCGAGGCTGCGGCGACCATCAATAAGGTCTGCAACAGCCAAGACGGCGTGGAATAAAGCTCGATTTGCCATTTTTGCATGGGGTGTTCTCTGAAAGGAAGTAAAGGTCGTCTGAAAGGACGGCAAATTTATTTGACTATGGTAACTGTAATAATAGTTTTCTGAACTGTTGTATTTTTTGTATTTACAAACGGTTCTTATTTGTTTTTGTGGAAAGCAGAAATCTTATCAAATATAATCGCAAAACCAAATTACTTTGTAATTTTTTACTCGATATAAGAAATAAGAATTATTAATATTTCAAACCAGAAGGTATTTTATGAACAGCAAATTAGCCCTGATGCCGCTTGTGGTTGCAAGCGCATTCGCCTACGCCGCCGATGAAACGACACCCGAAACCCCCGTGCAACAGCAGTTGCAGGAAGTCAATGTCCGCGCCGACGCCAAACGCGTCAAAGCCGCCCGTTCTTATTCCATCGCCAGCGACGGCGACTTGCGCGACCGTGTGAACTTGGGTGTGTTGGGTAAAGCGAATGCCTTTACCGCTCCGATTACTGTGGTCAATTACGACGAACAAGCCCTCAACAATACCGAAGCGCGTACTTTGGTGGATGCCGTAGCGAAAAAAGACGCTTCCGTTTGGCAGTTCGGCGGCGAAAGCAACACATTGACCGGCCTGTATTTCCGCGGTTATCAGCTTGATGCGCGCCAATTCAGCGTCAACGGTTTGGCAGGTATGTACGGCACGCAAGGCACGGCCAGCGTGCAAGTCGGTTCTGCGCAACTGATTAAAGGCGCCTCCACTGCCGTAAACGGCATGGACCCTGAAGGCGCGGTATCCGGTTCCGTCAATATCGAAACCAAAAAAGCCGCCGACGAAGGCAACCATAAAATTGGTTTGGGCTGGTTCAGCAACAACCGCGCCCAAGGTACGTTCGACTTGGGTCAACGCTTCGGCGAAAACAAAGAATTCGGCGTGCGCGCCAATGGTAAACTACGCCACGGCGACACTCCGCGTCACGGTTACAGCGAAGACAACAAAGAATTTGCTTTGAATGCCGACTATCGCGGCGAAAAAGTGCGCGTGGCGTTCGATTCCATCTACGCAAAACGCAAAACCAACGGCGGTCGCGCGCGTATGCAGGACATTCAAAACGCCAACGGCCGCTTGTTTGACGCACCTGAAGGCAAAGTGAATTTGGCGCCGAGCTGGCAGGCTCAAAACACGCGCGGTCAGACCAATATGCTGACTTTTGAATGGGATGCGTTTGAAAATGCCCAAATTACAGGCGGTATTGGTTATAACAATGCGCGCTATTATGGCAATTTCGCCTCTCCTACCGTTACAGACAGCGGTTTAACCTACAATTCCGGTCGCGCGCGTTTGACCGACCAGCGTTTTAAAACGCTCAGTATGAATCTGACTGCACGCGGCGAATTTGAAACCGGTCCGGTAAGCCACAACTGGAGTACCGCATTTGACCGAATCGACCGCAAACGTACTACTTATCAAGGCGCACGCCAGACTCAAAACCGCGTTATTGATCCGAGCCTTGATATTCCGATTCAACTAGCGAAATTGGATTCCAACTTAGGCAGCGCGTGGAACCCAACCCCTTCATTGGATACCGTGATCAAAGTAAACAGTTTGGCGGTATCTGACACGCTTGGTTTTGCCGACAACAAATATCGCCTCACTTTAGGCGGGCGTTTCCAAGCCGTCGAGCAGAAAAACAAATTAAACGGCCGCAAAGCAGATGCGAGCCGTTTCAGCCCGATGTTGATGGCGGCATGGGTTCCGCAGCCTGATTTGGTGGTTTACGGCAACTATATGGAAGATTTGGAGCCGTCCGACATCCGTACTGATGATGACGGTCATGTAACGATGGCAGATCCACGCGTCAGCCGTCAATTTGAAGTCGGCGTACGCAAAAACTGGGGTGACTTTGTCACTACTTTAAACGCGTTCCAAATCAAACGCCCGGGCTATTGGCGTGGCAACACGACCTCAGGAACTGATTTCGCAGCGCGCAAAAATGCAGGCTTGGCTTATAGCGGTTCGGAGCAAGGCATAGAACGCAGCCGCGGTATCGAGTTCAACACCTACGCGAACTTGCTCAACAATACTTTGCGTCCGACTTTGGGTCTGATGTATCTGCAATCGACCGTGAAAGACTATCCAAATTCACGCGATATGCTGGTCAGCGGCGTACAAGTCGCCAATCCGCGCGTAATTGCCAAAGCAGGTGTTGAGTGGGATACCCCGTTTGCCAAAGGCTTGACCTTGAACGGCAACGTTTCGTATTTCGGCAAGTCTTACCAAGACACGCAAAAACAATACGCCTTCCCATCCTACACTTTGGTTGACGTAGGCGCGCGCTACAAAACCAAGCTCGGCAAAAATACTTTAACCGTCAGCAGCTCGGTAGAAAACCTGTTCAACAAAAACTACTGGCAGGTGCAACGCGGCCAATACGACCGCAGCTTCGCCGTCGTCGGTATGCCGCGCACTTATTGGCTGAAAGCGGAATTGGATTTTTAATCTGATTTCGATTTGACCGTAATAACAGGCCGTCTGAAAGGGAATGATAAAAAGCAAGAATTTGGTTTTTATCCCTTTTCAGACGGCCTGATTTGATTGCCTTATGTTTTTTGCTTGAAAAATCTTACATGTTTTTTATGGATTTCACGCGAAACAAGGTTAATATTCCATTTTCACAATACATCATTCGAGAAGACATATGAAAAAATCCATCAAACTGACCCTGTGCGCCCTCGCACTCTCACTTTCCGTGCAAGCGCAAGCGGTTACCCATGCCGTGATTGAAACCAATATGGGCAACATCCAACTGGAGCTGGATGAAGTCAAAGCGCCGAAAACCGTGGCAAACTTTGTCAATTACGCCAAAAAAGGTTTTTACGACAACACGATTTTTCACCGCGTTATCGACAATTTTATGATTCAAGGCGGCGGATTTACCGAGAAAATGGTTCAAAAATCCACCGATAAAGCCATCACTAATGAAGCATACAACGGCTTGAAAAATAACGTCGGCACCATCGCCATGGCGCGCACCGGCGATCCGAATTCAGCAACCAGCCAGTTCTTTATCAACACAGCCGACAACGACTTTTTGAATTTCAAAAGCAAAACCCCTCAAGGCTACGGTTATGCCGTTTTCGGTAAAGTTACTTCCGGTATGGACGTGGTCCGTAAAATCAGCAAAGTGAAAACAGCGACACGCGGCTATCATCAAGACGTTCCAACCGAAGCCGTGATTATCCGCAAAGTCAGCATCAAATAATTCTGATTGTTTGAACCCAAACAACAGGCCGTCTGAAACATTCAGACGGCCTGAATTTATTTATTTGATAATAAGTAGCAATTTGGGCGATAATTCAGCATCTACCATTTAAGGAGTCGATTATGCAAACCCGCCTGCCTTTTTTCGGCGTTGTCCGTGTCAGCGGAGAAGACAGAGCTTCATTTCTTCATGGTCAATTATCCAACGATATTAATAATTTAGCTTCCGGTCAGGCATGTTACGCCACATACAATACGCCTAAAGGCCGTGTGTTGGCGAATATGCTGGTCGTCAATCGCGGAGAAGATTTACTGTTGGTCATGGCGCAAGATTTGACCGAAGCCATCGTCAAACGCCTGAGAATGTTTGTCTTGCGTGCAAAAGTCGTCTTCGAGCTGATGCCCGATTTAGCAGTCAGCGGCGAGTTGGCAGACAATGCAGAACCTCATCCTGCTACCGAACCGCAACTGTCTTTCCCAGCCCAAATTCAAGAAAACACCGTAGAAATTGCCCTGCCGCACACAGGCCGTCTGAAAATTTCAGCAGCCGAAAACGCAGCCGAATATCAAGCAGGAGCCGAAAACGCGTGGAACCTGCACGAAATCCGCAGCGGCTATCCGTGGATTTGCGCCGCAACCAAAGAAGCGGCTGTTGCCCAAATGCTCAACCAACACATCATCGGCGCAGTCCATTTCCGTAAAGGCTGCTACCCAGGTCAAGAAATCATCGCCCGCGCCCAATACCGAGGCCAAGTGAAACGCGGCCTGGCCGTATTGAGCGGCGATTCTTTAGAAGCCGCCGGTATTGCCGTCAAAGTCGGCGAAGAAGAAGCAGGAGTCATCCTCAACACAGCACTGACTGAACAAGGCAGCCTTAGCCTCGCCGTTATCAAGTTTTCCGCAGCAGAAGCAGCATTGACCGATGCAGACGGTAATGCTTTGAAACAGGAAGAACTGTTTTTTACGGTTGAGAAAGATTGATTGTTAGATGATTGAATAAAAAGCTTAAATATCAGCTTGAAACGAAAACAGAAAGGCTGTCTGAAATTCAGACGGCCTTTGATATTGAGTTTTGTTGGTACATGACCCAAGCTGCGTTTGCTTCTGACTGGATTACGGCATGGTTTGGAATCATTCGGTAGCAACAAAAACCGCGTGCGTGCGTACCGCACACACCCTACACCTCAATCTTAAGATTTGCCCCGCCCGCAGTGGTAGGGTGTGTGGCGTAGCCACGCACGCGGTTAGAGGAAATGCAGGCTACGGCTTGCTCAGACAGCTTTGATATTACAGGTGATATGAGGATTTCGTTGGGTCATGACTCAAGCTGCGTTTGCTACCGACTGTATTACGGCATGGTTTGGAATCATTTGGTAACAACAAAAAACATGTGCATGGCTACGGCTTGCTTGGGCCGGAAGGCGGCGATGGCGGAGGCAGAATTATTGCTTCAGGTAGCCCTGAGTAGGTGGTTGATATGCTGGAAATTAGTTATACTGCTCGATATTTGAAGAATGTATGTTTCTAAAGACAAGGGATATTTATGCAAGTTACTGCCAATGGAAGATTATTTAGTAATATTCTTAAACAAGGTATCTTTACAATTCCAAATTTTCAACGCCCTTTTGATTGGGATATAGAGCAAGTATCTGAATTTTTAGACGATATTAATGAAAATATTGATCAAAACTATTTTATTGGTCATATGGTATTAACTTATCCAGAACACAAAAATAAATACTCTGGACTGACATGCTACAGCATCATCGATGGACAGCAAAGGTTTACTACTATTACAATCTTACTGTGCGTGATTCGCGATATCATGCATCACAGACATAAAAATCAAGAATTAAAGGAAGCAATTAATAGATATTTATATACTTGGGATAATGATAATAATGAATTGCCTGTTTTAGAAACAGAGGTTCCATATCCAATTTTTCAACAATATATTCAGACTTATGCCCAAGAGCCAGAAAAAGAAGATTTAATTAACAGCATAGTGAATAATAAATTTAAAAATTTTATAAGTAACATAGATATAAAAAATGAGTCTGAGTTAAAATTATTAAACGCATATAACTATTTTTATAGCAGCCTAAAGGACTTTGATTTAGATAGATTAAAGAAAGTTAGAGATACAATTCTTGCTCTCGAGGTGGTATTTGTTGAAGTGGAAGATCTTGTAAGTGCTCACTCAGTTTTTATGACATTAAATGCAAAAGGTAAAGATTTAACATTTATAGATTTAATTAAAAATCATATTTTCAGTAAATATGATAAAACAAAGAAACCTGCTCAACCAAAATATTTGGAAGAAATTTGGAAGGAGATATTTTTAAATATTCAGTCTGGTGGCAGAGAGGAGTTCTTTTTAGCCTTTTGGAAATCTAGATATACTCCAACAGTTAGTAGAGAAAAATTTTATAAAGAATATATGCAATTGACAGGGAATAAACAGGAGAAATTTGATATAAATGCTTTTGTTGAAAACTTATATAATGATTCAAATATTTTTTGTAAAATCACCAATCCAAATATGGATGATTGGATTGATACAAATTGTCCTAAGAAAATCAAAATATATTTCCATTTAAGATATCTTATAAATTTTTTAGATGCTACAAAGTTAAGCTATCCATTTTTACTTGCTTTATTAAGATGTTTTAATAATAAATTAATTAATATTGATAAACTATTATCTGCTCTTAATATTCTTGAGAAGTATGTATTTATTAATAATATATTGTATTTAAAAGGCACTGCGGGTCTTAATAAAGTTTTTCCAAAGTATGCTTTAAAATTATTCTCTGCAAAGAAAAAAACAGAGGTTCATGATGTAATAAATGATTTTATTAATCAAATGAGAAATAAAGTTGAGCCATATAATGAAGAAATTATTGATAGAAATATTAGTAAAAGAATTTATTATGATAGAAACTCTAAAAAAGAAGAGGATAAAATTGCTAAGAGACTAGCAAGATACTGTTTGGAAAGATTGGAATGGCGAAGGCAGAATAATAATTTTAATATTATTGACATTAGCATTGAACACATCTATTCAAATGATACAGCTAGCTCCTTAAAAAATACATCAGATATAGATAAAATAAAAACTATTGGCAATCTAGTTTTATTAGAAAAAACTATTAATTCAAAAATTCCTAATGATTATTCAGAGAAGAGAGAAATTATTTTGAAAGAAAGTAACCTATTCTTAGCAAAAGAAATATTTAGCAAACATGAAAGTTGGGGAATTTCTGATATTGATAACAGAAACAAAAAAATGTCTAAAGAAATATATGATATGTTTGAGAGTAGCAAGCCGTAGCCTGCATAGCCAACCGACCGCGTGCGTGGCTATGCCACACACCCTACCTGACGTAGAGGGTATGTGCGGTACGCACGCACACGGTCATCTAATTGGCGGTTTGCCGTTTTGTATTTTTAGACGACCTCAAAGGTTGTCTGAAAGCTGATGATAAAAATTGAAACTGACTACTACTACGCTTAAAATCAGGCTAAATGGCAAAATAACTTTTTATGACAGTACAAAGAAGGTCGTCTGAAAATTTTTCAGACGACCTTCTTTACATCTACATACTCCTATTAAACCAGCTTACTGTTCACCCAACCTTCCACGCTTGCCAACATTTCAGGCAATTTGTCGGCATCTGTACCACCGGCTTGCGCCAAGTCAGGACGGCCGCCGCCTTTGCCGCCGACTTGTTCGGCTGCAAATTTAACCAGATCGCCTGCTTTGACTTTAGCAGTCAACGGTTTGGATACGCCGGCGCATAGGGAGACTTTGCCGTCGTTGACTGCGGCGAGCAATACGATGGCTTGTTCTGATTTGCCGGTCAAGTCGGTCACGATTTCGCGCAGGGCGGCGGCATCGGCTTCGATTTGTGCGGCAACGAGTTTGGCTGAACCCAAGTCTTTTGCATCGTCCAAGAGTTTGGCGCCTGCATGGACGGCGAGTTCGGCTTTGGCGCGTGCCAATTCTTTTTCCAATGCTTTGGCGTGTGCCGCACCTGCTTGGATTTTCGCCAGTACGTCTTTTTCGGTTTGGGCTTTGGTTTCGGCAATAATGTCTTTAACCAAACGCTCTTGATCTTGCGCCCATTTGAGTGCGTTCAGGCCGGTGATGGCTTCGATACGGCGCACGCCTGCGGCAATACCGCCTTCGCTGATGATTTTGAAGAGGCCGATGTCGCCGGTGCGTGAAACGTGTGTACCGCCGCACAATTCGGTAGAGAAACCGCCCATTTGCAATACGCGCACTTCGTCGCCGTATTTTTCGCCGAAGAGCATCATGGCGCCGGTTTTTTGGGCATCTTCCATGCTCATAATGGCGGCGTTGACGGCAACGTTGGCCAAAATGGCTTCGTTGACGCGGCGTTCGACTTCGGCGATTTCTTCGGCAGTTACTGCTTGAGGATGGGAAATGTCGAAACGGGTGGATTCGGCGGTAACCAAAGAGCCTTTTTGTTCAACGTGTTCGCCCAATACATCGCGCAGGGCTTTGTGCATTAAGTGGGTCGCGCTGTGGTTGCGCATATTGGCATTGCGGATTTCGTCATCCACTTTGGCGGTAACGCTGTCGCCGACTTTCAGACGGCCTGAAGTTTGTATGCCGAATTGGCCGAATACGGCCGCTTTGATTTTTTGGGTATCGTGTACTTCAAAGCGGTTTTCGCCTGCGAAGATATAGCCGACGTCGCCGACTTGGCCGCCGGATTCTGCATAGAACGGGGTAAAGTCGATAACGATGGCACCTTCTTCGCCTTCGTTCAATTCGTTGACTTGCTCGCCGTCTTTGTAGAGGGCGAGGACTTTGGATTCGGTTTGGCGTTCGCTATAACCTTTAAACTCGGTGTCTTGACCTTCGTAAGGCAGTTGGGCGTTGGCTTTGAAGCTTTGTGCGGCGCGTGCGCGTGCGCGTTGTGCATCCATTTCGCGGTTGAAGCCTTCTTCATCCAAATCGATGCCCAATTCGCGCGCCATGTCGGCAGTCAGGTCGTAAGGGAAGCCGTAGGTGTCGTAGAGTTTGAAGATGTGTTCACCACCGATAACGAGTTTGCTGTTGGCGATGTTGTCCATCAAATAGGCATTTAAGGCTTCGGCAAACGGTTTTTCCGCGTCGGGAATATGGGCGGTTTCCAAAGCAGCCTGCAAATCGATATACATGCCTTCGTTCAGGCTACCTGAAACTTGGGGACGGATAACGATTTGCTTTTTGCCTGAAGCGGCACGGGAGGCGGCGGTGAATTCCACACCCTCTGCGGTTTTCAATGCCAGTGGTTTGCCCGCACCATCTTGCGGCAGCAGGCTTTCCAGTTTCAAGAATTTCATGCCGTTGAACACTTGATTGAACAAGCCCATGCCTTTTTCCAGCGTTTCGCCGAAACGGCTCTCTTCCGCGCGCAGGGCTTCCATAATCTGCGTCTGCTTCTCTTTCAACTCAGGATAAGCATCACCCATTACTTTCACCAAGTCGGGCACGAGTTTGTAGAAAAACGCTTGTTTCTGACCGAGTTTGTAACCGTGGCGTACGGCGCGGCGGACGATGCGACGCAGTACATAGCCGCGGCCTTCGTTGGACGGCATCACGCCGTCTGCAATCAGGAAGGAGCAGGAGCGGATGTGGTCGGCGATGACTTTCAGGCTTGGTTCTTCCATGCTGAACGGCGCGCCGGTTTCGCGGGCAACGGCTTTGAGCAGGTCTTGGAACAGGTCGATTTCGTAGTTGCTGTGGACATGCTGCATGACGGCGGCCATACGTTCCAAGCCCATGCCGGTATCAACGGATGGTTTAGGCAGCGGATTCATATTGCCTTGTTCGTCGCGGTTGAACTGCATAAATACGCAGTTCCAAATTTCGATCCAGCGGTCGCCGTCTTCTTCAGGGCTGCCCGGAATGCCACCCCAGATTTCTTCGCCGTGGTCGTAGAAAATTTCGGAGCAAGGGCCGCAAGGGCCGGTGTCGCCCATTTGCCAGAAGTTGTCAGACGCGTATTTCGCGCCTTTGTTGTCGCCGATGCGGACGATGCGCTCGGCAGGCATGCCGATTTCGTTCAGCCAGATGTTGTAGGCTTCGTCGTCTTCTGCGTAAACGGTCGCCAAGAGTTTGTCTTTAGGGATGTTCAACCATTCCGGGGAAGTCAGGAACTCCCAAGCGAAGTGGATGGCGTCGCGTTTGAAGTAGTCGCCGAAGGAGAAGTTGCCCATCATTTCAAAGAAGGTGTGGTGACGGGCGGTGTAGCCGACGTTTTCCAAGTCGTTGTGTTTGCCGCCTGCGCGTACGCATTTTTGCGCGGTAGTGGCGCGGTTGTAGGGGCGTTTGTCAAAGCCGAGGAATACGTCTTTAAATTGGTTCATGCCTGCGTTGGTAAACAGCAGGGTCGGGTCGTCGTGTGGTACGAGCGAGGAGGAGCGGACGATGGTGTGGCCTTTGGATTCGAAAAATTTCAGGAATTTTTGGCGTAGTTCGGTGGTTTTCATAATGTCTCGATAAATTTTTTACAAGGATTTCAGACGGCCCGGACGGCGCGTTGCGATTAAAAACGAATGGGCGTTATCTTACCGCAAAACCATATTTCAAGCTATCGGCAGAAAGGTTTTAAGTTGGCTGCAATCCGTCTTTCAGACGGCCTCAAGCGGGACGATATCTTTTAACAATGAAGCCTATCCGCTCGGGCTTGCCTGCTTTATAATGCCTCTCTATTTTCAACCGGATACGCAAGGAATGATAATGACCAAACATCTGCCCCTCATCGTACTGACTGCGCTGGCACTGGCCGGCTGCGGCGGCTCGGACAAAACTTCTGCCGACAAGGCGGCTCAAACCGATAATCAAAAGGTATTGAGCATTTACAATTGGTCGGAATATGTCGATCCCGAGACGGTTGCCGCGTTTGAGAAAAAACACGGTATCGCAGTAACTTACGATGTATATGACAGCGATGAAACGCTGGAGAGCAAGGTATTGACCGGCAAGTCGGGTTACGACATCGTGGGTCCTTCCAATGCGTTTGTCGGTAGGCAGATTAAGGCAGGTGCGTATCAAAAAATCGACAAGTCTCTGATTCCCAACTATAAAAACTTGAATCCGCAGTTGATGAAACTGATGGAAGGTGTCGATCCGGGGCATGAATATGCAGTGCCGTTTTATTGGGGTACCAATACTTTCGCCATCAATACCGAGCGTGTGAAAAAGGCGTTGGGCACGGATCAGCTGCCGGACAATCAATGGGATTTGGTGTTTAACCCTGAATACACGTCCAAACTCAAACAATGCGGCATCAGCTATTTGGATAGCGCGGCGGAAATTTATCCTATGGTGTTGAACTATATGGGTAAAAATCCAAACAGCAGCGAAACGGCGGATATTAAGGCGGCTACGGAAGTTTTGAAGAAAAACCGTCCGTACATCAAGCGTTTTACCTCGTCCGGTTTTATCGATGATTTGGCGCGCGGCGATACTTGCGTAACGATTGGCTTTGGCGGTGATTTGAACATTGCCAAACGTCGTGCCGAAGAAGCAGGCGGCAAGGAAAAAATCCGTGTGATGATGCCGAAAGAAGGCGTGGGGATTTGGGTGGATTCGTTTGTGATTCCGAAAGATGCCAAACATGTGGCCAATGCCCATGCGTATATCAATGATTTCTTAGATCCTGAAGTTGCGGCGAAAAACGGCAATTTTGTTACTTATGCGCCGTCTAGCAAACCGGCTCAAGAGCTGATGGATGAAGAGTTTAGAAACGACAATACGATTTTCCCGACCGATGAGGATTTGAAAAACAGCTTTATCATGGTGCCTATCCAACCGGCGGCGTTGAAATTTATGGTCCGTCAATGGCAAAGTGTGAAAGCAGGTACATAAGCTGATTTGAACGTATTAAGGCCGTCTGAATGGTGTAACCGAAATGTTTGATTTCGTTTTACGGCTGTTCAGACGGCCTTTGGTTTGTGTCAGATTGGCTTGGATAAGGTTTAAAAACAAAGGGCGTGTCTATCAATCACGCCCTTTTGTTCGTTTCAGACGGCCTTAGAATTTCACGCCTTTATGCAGGGCGACGATGCCTGCGCTCATGTTGTGGTAATCCACGCTGTCGAAGCCTGCATCCAGCATCATTTGCTTCAAAGTTTCTTGGTCGGGGTGCATACGGATGGACTCGGCAAGGTATTGGTAACTGTCGGCATCTTTGGCAATCAGTTTGCCCATAATCGGCAACAGTTTGAAAGAGTAGAGGTCGTACACGCCTTCCAAAGGTTTGTACACTTTGGAGAATTCCAACACCAGCAGGGTGCCGCCCGGTTTCAATACGCGGTACATTTCTTTCAGCGCGGCATCTTTGTGCGTCATGTTGCGCAGGCCGAATGCGACGGAAACCAGATTGAAATAGTTGTCGGGGAACGGCAATTTTTCAGCGTCTGCCAACGATACGGGCAGAATCATGCCTTCGTTGAGCAGGCGGTCGCGGCCGACTGTCAGCATAGAGGAGTTGATGTCGGTCAGCCAAACTTCGCCTTCTTTGCCCACACGTTTCGCCCAGCCTCGGGACAAATCGCCTGTACCGCCGGCGATGTCCAATACTTTGTCGCCTTTTTTCAGGCGGGCGGTATTGATGGTGAAATGTTTCCAAACGCGGTGCAGACCGCCGGACATTACGTCATTCATAATGTCGTAGTTTTTTGCCACGGAGTGGAAGACTTCGGCAACTTTGCCTGCTTTTTCGTCTTCGTCAACGGTAGAGAAGCCGAAATGGGTTTTGTGGTCGCTCATAGTGTCTGCCTTCTTAAAATAATACGGATTCAGATATCGAATACGTCGAAATCGCCAACCACTTTCGACGCGGGAAATATAGTTTGTGCCTGCCGATCCAGCATCAGGCGGTGCACTTCTTCGGTATAACGTGCGCTGATGTGGGTCAGGTAAAGTTGTTTCACATTGGCTTGCAAAGCCAGCTTGGCTGCATCGGCTACGGTTGAATGGAACACTCGCTCCACTGTCTCTTCATCGCCTGCGGCAAAGGTTGCTTCATGCACCAAAACGTCTGCGTTTTGCGCGGCGCGCATTGCCTGCGGACAGGCTTTGGTATCGCTGAAGATGGCCACTACCCGTCCTTTTTTAGGCGGGGAGAGGAATGCTTTGCCGTCAATGATCCTGCCGTCGTCCAATGTCGGCTTCGCCTTTTTTCAGACGGCCTTTCCGCCGCAACCTCCGCTACCGCAGGAATGTGTGCGTTTGGGTTTTAAATCTTCTGCACTTGGCGTTCTGGACGCGCCGGCTTTTTCGAGGCGGTCGAGATAGTCTTGCCAAAGCGCGTCTTGATTGTGAGCTAGTCGGTAGAGATAGTCCCAATCGTAAAGGCCGCTGTCGTGGCCGTCTGAAAAAGTAATTTTCAATGCGTATTGGCCGACGGGGTCTAAATCGGTAATGCTGACTTCGGCTTTGCCTGTTTGTAAAACATCCTGACCTGGACCGTGTCCGCGCACTTCCGCGCTGGGTGAGTACACGCGCAGGTATTCGGCAGGAAGGCTCTTGGCACCGTCAACATAGACCAAAGTCAGTACACGCCGCTCTTGCTGGAGGCGGATTTCTTGTGGAATTTTATCGGCTTGGGTCATGTCATGCTCCGTTCTTTTTACGCAAATAGTCAACGCGTACAGAAAAAATACCGCCAAGTACGGCAAACAGCACGATTGCGTAGAGTGAAAACCGTATCAGGATCACTTGCGTGTCCGCCGTCAGCCCCAAAGGCAGCAACATCACGGCCACGAACAGTAAAAACGCGACCAACATGGCGGCAATGCTGGTAAAGGCATAGCGGGTATTGGCTGCTGTTTGCGGATGTTTGGTCATATTAGATAGCTTGCCGTAGGGTGGTGAGGCGGTATTTTATCAGCTTTTTGGTGCTTCATGCCGTCTGAAAACGGCTTTATTTCCATAAATAAAGTGTAATGGCGCGCCCGTCTTCGCCTTCGGGCATTAAGCGGATGCTGCTGCCTTTGCTTCCGTTGACACGGATAATGATGCCGCCCGCCTGCCGCTCGATAATGTCGATTTGGGTGTCGCGGTTCATGCGGTAGTTGTAGCGTTCGCATTGCTTCAAGCACCAAAAATCCTGCCAATGGATAAAATATTTTTGTCCGGATTCGATGGCCAGCGTTTCTCCGCCTTTGACGATGAAGTAAGGGTAATCGGGTTTTTGCGTGCTGAATGTCCATTCGGCCGTTTTGTCTTTTCCGTTTTGACGGTATTCGAACACGGCACGGTAGTCGGTGTCGTATTCCAATGGCTGTAAAGGGAACAGCGCAAATTGGCGTTCGGTCAGGAGGCGGTTTGGGTCATTATCTTTATCTAAGATTTTGACGTCTCTGATTTCTTTTGTGTCCTGATACAGTTTGAACGAACGCATTTTGACCGGAGGCGATTGTTCTGAGAACGCAATGCTGACCGGATTGCCGGTCATTTCATGATGCGGCATAGGGTCGGGACGTTCGCCGTGGAAAACCGGCGAAGCGAAGTTGCCTTGCGGATAGGTGATGTAAGGCTGGGTTTTGCGGTTGGAAATTTCATCAGCATAAACAATGGCATGACCATGACAGGCATCTTGATAAAACGAGCGGCTGAGGTCGGAGAGAGGGCGGTTTTTTTGGCAGAGGCTGTTGAATCTGCTGTCGCCTTGATTGATGCTGAGCGCGATTTGTTTGCCTTGTGATTCAAATGCCGCTCCGGCCTCGTCGATATTTTGATCGAGCAAGGAGAGGCGGTGGTAAATCGCCGTCATCAGATTGTCCAGCTGATGTTGGGCAGGTAGATGGTCGTTGATTTTTTCGTTTGGCGGATGCTGGCCGGTACTGACGTTTTCATGCACGCCTTTATAGGCATAACCGGCTTTGCGCGTGCGGTCTGATGGGCGTGGGCCTGTATAAAAGGGATTGCGCGTATTGTGTTCATCATGGCCGTCGTCAGGGTTTTGCAGCAGATAGCGGGCATGATTGCGCGCGGCGCGTTCGAGTGTGTCTGAGTGCGCCAGTGCGGGTAAATTGGCTGAGTCGCGGAGGAAATTTAAATACGCCAAAGCGTCAAAATCGGCAACGGCAGAACGATTTTGCGGCGGTTGGGCGTAGATGAGCTGGTCTTCGGAATAGCGATGGGTTTCGTAGTATTGGAATATGCCGAGGGCGACGGCAAAACCACCCAGCCAGTAAAGAATGTGTTTCATTATATGTACTGCGTTCAGACGGCCTTGAGCTACGGCTCTTTTCCTTTGAAACTCATGTCGTTAAATGATTATTTTGATAGCGGCTTGACTTGGAATGCTTCAGGATGGGATTTGAAATATTCGACAGCGATAAATCCGCCGCCAATAATAATCAAGAGGGCAATGGCCATGCCGATCATCGCTAAAATGAATTTGTCCATATTTGTCCGTTTGAATGAAGGCCGTCTGAAACACTTGAAAGCGTTCAGACGGCCTTAAGTCAGGTTAATTAACGTTCGATTTGCGATACGTCGCGTACTGCGCCTTTGTCGGCGGAAGTCGCCATCGCGCCGTAGGCACGCAGGGCTGCGGAGACATAGCGGTTGCGGTTTTCCGGTTTCCACGCTTTGCTACCGCGTGCTTCCATTTCGGTACGGCGTGCGGCAAGCTCTTCATCGGAAATGACAAGGTGGATGCTGCGGTTTGGAATATCTATTTCGATGGTGTCGCCTTCGTGTACCAAACCGATGGCGCCGCCTTCTGCCGCTTCAGGCGAAGCGTGGCCGATGGACAGGCCGGAAGTACCGCCGGAGAAGCGTCCGTCGGTCAGCAGGGCACAGGCTTTGCCCAAACCTTTGGATTTCAGGTAAGAAGTCGGGTACAGCATTTCTTGCATGCCCGGGCCGCCTTTAGGGCCTTCGTAGCGGATGATGACGATATCGCCAGCCACGATTTGGTTGCCCAAAATGCCTTCTACTGCATCTTCTTGGCTTTCAAACACGCGGGCACGGCCGGTAAATTTGAGGATGCTCTCGTCCACGCCTGCGGTTTTCACGACGCAACCGCGCTCGGCGATATTGCCGAACAATACTGCCAAGCCACCGTCTTGCGAGTAGGCATGTTCAACATCGCGGATACAGCCTTTTTCGCGGTCAAGGTCGAGGGTTTTCCACATACGGTTTTGCGAGAACGCCTGAGTAGTGCGCACGCCGCCGGGAGCTGCTTTGAAACGCTCGATAGCATGGGTGTTTTCAGGGTTGGTCACGTCCCATTTTTCAATCGCGTCTTTCAGTGTCGGCGCGTGGATGGTGTACACGTCGGTGTGCAGTTTGCCTGCTTTGTCCAATTCTTTCAGAATGGCGAAAATACCGCCGGCGCGATGCACGTCTTCCATATAGTAGTCGTGGTTGTTTGGCGCGGTTTTGCAGATGCAAGGCACAACGCGGCTCAGGCGGTCGATGTCGGCCATTTTGAAATCGACACCGGCTTCGTTGGCAACGGCCAACAGGTGCAAAATGGTATTGGTAGAGCCGCCCATGGCGATGTCCATGGTCATGGCGTTTTCAAACGCTTTTTTAGTGGCAATGCTGCGCGGCAATACGGTTTCGTCGTCTTGCTCGTAATAGCGTTTGGTGATTTCGACAATCATGCGGCCGGCTTCGAGGAACAATTCTTTGCGGCCTGCGTGGGTAGCCAGATAAGAACCGTTGCCGGGCAGGGACAGGCCGAGCGCTTCGGTCAGGCAGTTCATGGAGTTGGCGGTGAACATGCCGGAGCAGGAGCCGCAGGTCGGGCAGGCGTTTTGTTCGACTTCTTCAACCTGTTGGTTGCTGACATTGTCGTCCGCCGATTCAATCATGGCGTCAATCAAGTCCAAGCGGCGTTCGGGCTGGATGTTTGCTACGCCGATGACTTTGCCCGCTTCCATCGGACCACCGGAAACGAAGATGGTCGGGATGTTCAGGCGCATGGCGGCAATCAGCATTCCCGGAGTGATTTTGTCGCAGTTGGAAATGCACACCAGCGCGTCGGCGCAGTGGGCGTTGACCATGTATTCGATGGAGTCGGCAATCAAATCGCGGCTGGGCAGGGAGTACAACATGCCGCTGTGTCCCATGGCGATGCCGTCGTCGATGGCGATGGTGTTGAATTCTTTAGCGATTGCGCCCGCTTTTTCGATTTCACGGGCAACCAGTTGACCCATGTTGTGCAGGTGGACATGACCGGGGACGAATTGGGTGAACGAGTTGGCAACGGCGATGATGGGTTTGCCGAAGTCGGTTTCCATCACGCCGGTGGCGCGCCACAATGCGCGCGCGCCCGCCATATTGCGGCCGTGGGTGGAGGTTTTGGAGCGGTATTCAGGCATTTTTGTTCCTTTATTTTATGCTGAGGCCGTCTGAAATAGGCTGGTTAATTGGCGGCCCGTTGTAGAAATAACTCGGTATTTTATACCAATTACGAGCGATGAAGCACGCTATTTTGTAATAAAACTAAACTGTGTTTGCTTCACCTGAATTTGCTGCTCATTCTTTCAGACGGCCTGAAGTTTTCTTAAGATGAAACGTTGTCTTTCCCAGTTGCAAAAGATGTTGGCATCAAAAAGTGATATGATAGGGAACTTCTCACATTTCTAAGGATAAGACGATGAAAAAAATCATGTTTGCATTGTGTTCGGCCATGTTGGCTTCCGCTGCGTCTGCCGCTGTTTATAAAGTGGACGAATTTCATGCCAATGCCCGCTTTGCCATCGACCATTTCAACACCAGCACCAACGTCGGCGGTATTTATGGTTTGACCGGCAATTTGGAATTTGACCGTGCCAAACGCCAAGGCTATATCGATATCGTATTGCCTTTGTCCAAACTGCAAACCGGTTCTGATCACTTTACCCAACATTTGAAATCTGCCGATATTTTCAATGCAGACAAATACCCTGAAATCCGTTTTGTATCCACCAAATTCAATTTCAACGGCAAAAAACTGCTGTCTGTTGACGGCAACCTGACCATGAACGGCAAAACTGCGCCGGTAAAACTCAAAGCCGACAAATTCAACTGCTACCAAAGCCCGATGTTAAAAGCAGAAGTATGCGGCGGCGACTTCAGCACCACCATCGACCGTACCAAATGGGGCTTGGATTATTTGGTGAGTGCCGGTATGAGCAAAAAAGTAAACATCAATATCCAAATCGAAGCAGCCAAACAATAATCCTGCTTGATTTCAAAATAAAGGCCGTCTGAACAGGTAAGGCAGAAATCGTTGATTTCGTTTATCCCTGTTCAGACGGCCTGATGATTAAAGACGTTTAGGATTCTTTATTTTTATCGGCTTTGGCTGCCCAATAAGTTGCCAGAAGCGAGCCAGAGATATTGTGCCACACGCTGAACAATGCGCTGGGAACGGCAACAACCGGCGCGGCGGCAAAGTGTGCAGCGGCGAGGGCTGCGCCTAAGCCTGAGTTTTGCATACCGACTTCGATGGCCAGCGTTTTTTGTGCATCATAAGGCAGGCCGGTCCATTTGGCGGCAAAGAAGCCGAGCAGATAGCCGATGCCGTTGTGAAGTACGACAACGGCAAAAATCAGCAGGCCGCTTTCAATAATCTTGCCTTTGCTGGCACCGACAACCGCGCCGATAATCAGCACGATGGCGGCAACGGAAACCAGCGGCAGCGCATCGGTCAGTTTTTCAGTTTTGTTGCCCAAGGCTTTATGGACAATCAAGCCCAAAACGATGGGGAACAAAACCATTTTGACGATGGACATCAACATACTGCCCGCTTGGATTTCCAGCATTTCACCGGCAAGCATCAGGAAGATGGCGGGGGTCAGCAATGGAGAAATCAGAGTAGAAACCGATGTAACGGCAACCGACAAAGCCACATTGCCGCGCGCCAGATAAGTCATTACGTTGGAAGCCGTACCGCCAGGGCAGCAGCCGACCAAAATTACACCGACTGCGATTTCGGCAGGCAGGTTCAACAGCTTGGCCAGTAGATAGGCGGTTGCCGGCATGATGGCGAATTGTGCAATCACGCCGATGATGACGGCTTTGGGGCGTTTAAACAAAATATCGAAGTCGGAGGGTTTAAGGGTCAAGCCCATGCCGAACATGATGATGCCCAGAAGCCAAGGAATGTAAGGACCGACCCATTTGAAGGTTTCAGGTGCGGAAAAAGCGATGCCGGCAAAGAGCGCCGCCCAAAGGGAAAATGTTTTTCCAATAAAGTTGCTGATTTTATTGAGGATACTCATGATAATATGTTGTGAAGTTGTTTTTAAGGGAAGTCAAGGATACACGCCTTAACCTTAATTTGCAAAATGACTTAAAAATAGACCAGGCCGTCTGAAAATAGAGATTGATTTTCAGACGGCCTGCAATTTGTATTTATGATATAGACAGTATTACTCTTTTGATAAAATATTGCGCAGCCATCGGGCGGCAGGTGCGATTTCTCCGGCGAGCATGCCGGTTTCGATTTGGCTGCTGTGTTTGATGACATCGGCTGCCGCTCCGTGTAGCCATACGCCGGCACAAGCGGCCTGGAATGCCGGAATGTCTTGTGCCATCAGGCTGCCGATAATGCCGCTCAAGACATCGCCGCTGCCGGCGGTGGCCAAACCGGCATTGCCGCTGGTGTTGGTATAGACTATGCCGTCTGCCGTGGCCACCAATGTATGATGGTCTTTCAACACGACGGTCGCGCCATATTTACGGCTGATTTCGGTTACGGCTTTTTGCCTGTCGGCTTGAACTGATTGAGTATCGGTACCGAGTAGGCGGGCGGCTTCGGCCGGATGGGGTGTCAGGACGATATGTTTGTACGATTTGAGGCGTTCGGCCAATTCGGGAGAACGGGCCAGCAGTGTCAAGGCATCTGCATCGATCAATAAAGGCCGGTCATGGTGTGTCGACAGGATTTTGGGTAGCAGCTGCTCCGATAATCCGTCCAGACCGAATCCGCAGCCGATTACCCGTGCGCTGACATCGTTGCGCTCCATCAGTTGGGTCGCAGTGGCAAGCATGATTTCAGGGCGTTCGGGAATGATGGCAAAAGGCAGCGCGGCTTGGTTGAAACCTGCCCAAACCTTGCCGCATCCTTGATATATGGCGGCTGTAGCTGCCAAAACTACCGCACCGCTCATTCCCGTTGCGCCGCCGATAATGGTAAGCGTGCCGTATGTGCCTTTGTGCGACTCTTGGGCACGAGGGCGGAATACGTCGGGAAATACTAAGGCCGTCTGAAAGGCCTGAAGCGATTCGGGAAGCGTGTAGATGGGCTGCATGGCGTAATCTTCCAAGATAAGAAATTTAATTTTAAATCAGAAAGTAAAAGGTAATGAAGCAAAAAATAAAAGTTTGGGACGCACCTACGCGCCTGTTCCATTGGCTCTTGGTGTTATTGATGGGATTCATGTGGTACAGCGCCACCCGAGGCGGCGATATGCTGGTATGGCACTTGCGCGGCGGCTTGTTGATGCTGGCTTTGGTGGTTTTCCGCTTGTGCTGGGGGATATGGGGCAGCGATACGGCAAGATTCAGCCGTTTTGTGCGTCCTTTTTCCGAAATCCGCCGCTATACGCAAGGTCAAATGTCTGAAGACGAATTGGTCGGCCACAATCCTTTGGGCGCGCTGATGGTCATCGCTTTATTGGCCGCCTTGGTTTTTCAGACGGCCACAGGCTTATTTGCCGCCGATGAAAATACGTTTACCAATTCCGGTTTTTTGAATCATTTGGTCAGCGAACACGCCGGTACGCTGGCGCGAAAAATCCATGTCAATTTCTTTAATATTTTGGCCGTTTTGGCGGCTGTACATATCGCGGCTGTTTTGCTGTATCGCTTTGTGAAAAAACAGGATTTGATTACGCCGATGATGAGCGGCTTTAAAACCATTGATGCTAAGCAGCCTAAATTGGCCGGAATGGGACAACTGCTTGCCGCTTTGTTGGTGGCGATTGCTTTAGTGTGCGCAGTATGGATGTTGCGCGGCTGATGTTTTAAGGCGGACACCCAAAAACAAACCGACCCCGATAGCTGCAATGGCTGTTGGGGTCGGTTGCTTTTTAGGGTTTAAAAGATGATTGTTCAGACGGCCTTAACGCAGCGCAGGATGCTGTGTCCGCGGCCGATGCCGTCTGAAATTTCCGCTACTTTCAATCCGGCTTTTTCAACGCAACGGATCAGGTCTTCAGAATGGAAGATTTTGCTGTTGCCGTTGGCCATGGCAGTGAAATACAGGCTGGTCATGGTCAGGCAGTAGGCGGCGGTTTCGTAGCGTTGTCTGTCCCAGAAAGGCTCCATGATGTAGAGACTGGTGTTTTCGCTCATAGATGCAGCGGCGCGTTGAAGAATGCTGGTGGCTTGTTCTTCGGTGAAACAGTCTAGGAATTGGCTCATCCAGATCGCGTCAAAACCGGTCGGGAACGGAATCTCAGGATCAAGCAGGTTGGCCGGATGAGCGTGGATACGGTCTGCGCTGTTTTTGCCTTTAGTCGCTTCGCGCATCAAGCCGATTTGTTGCGGCAGATCCATGATGGTTACTTCGACTTCGGCATTGTGGTTGACGCATTGCTCCGCCCAGCGGCCGGTATTGCCGCCTACATCGAGCAGTTTTTTGACCGGTTTGGCGAACACGGTGTTGAGTGCTTCGGAGAAGGAGTTGTCGGAATAATAATGGTCGAATGCAAACCATTTTTCCTGCGCGATGCTTGGCAATGAAGACAAGCCTTCGTAAATGGTCGGCCAGTCGCCGAATACTTTCAGGCCTTCGGGCTTGCCGGTTTGCAGGGTTTTTTCCAGATCAAACATGCCTTGGTAGCAGATTTCCTGCGTGAAATCCATGTTGACGCGGGCCATTTTGTCTTTGAGGACAAACCAACCGGCCTTGCTGATGAAATAGCGGTCGTCGCGAGTCAAAACAGTGCCGATAGACAGCGAAGCTTCCAGCAGGACTTGTGCCGCGTAGTTGCTGATTTTCGCTTTTTCAGCGATTTCGGCTTGAGTGAGGCCGTCTGGATGGTCGTTCAGCAAATCCAGAATGCCAAATTTCACCATCAGGCGGGAAACTTGGAACACAATCGGTGCAAAAGCGATTTCTTGAGCCAGACGTTGAGCCTCGCCTGCAGACTGGTGTTCGTGGGAATAGCGTTGTTCTAGGGCAGGGAAGAGTTGCATATTGTTGGTTTTCCACTAAAAAGTTAATAAGTATATTCAGACGGCCTCAAACACAATCCGTCCTGATGCACACGGATGCTCTCCGTTGTTGATTTTAAAGCTCAGTTTATTTTTACCTTCATCGTATTTCAGCTCCACCGACACTTCATCATGAGGACGGATGAACTGCTGATATTTTAGATTTTCGATGCGGATGACGCGCTGTTTGCCCCATGGCTTGGGCGCGATCAGGTTGCGCACCCATTGCAGCTCGACCACGCCGGGAACCAGCGGGAAGGTGGCAAAATGGCCGCCGAAATAAACCAAATCCAAAGGCACGCGGCCGATGAAGGTTTCGGTATTGTTTTCATTGTCAGATGATGTTTTCGACCAAATGGGCGAAGTTTGGGCAACGGTAAAGGCCGTCTGAAAATCCGCCGCAGCGATTTTGGCTTGGGCATTGCGCGGCAGGTTGTCGGTAAAACGCCAGTAACGCGGCAGGGCGATGGTGTCCTGCGTGGCGGCCAGATGGCGTTTGAGTGTATCGGCAACCGCAGCGCGGCCTTTCTCGCGCAAGGCGGCGATACCGTCTGCGTTCAATGCCGCCCATATGGCGATGCGCTGATGTTGCGGATGGCGGCCGCAATGGGCGTCGGCAATCCAAGAGTGTTGTAAAAGTTCGTGTTCGATTTGGGTCAGCGACACGCGTTTGTCCTCAAATTTAATAATGCGGTCTTGGCGACCGAGTAACAGAAAACCGTCATCTTGCGGTTCGATCAAATCGGCGGTTTGGCGGCGTTCGGGCGACCAAGGCGAAGAAGCCCAAAGTGCGCCTTCTTCGTTTTGCCCGATTTCCACGCCTTCGAAAGGCTGCCATTCTTGGCGTTCGCAACGTGAGGCAATCACGCCGGTTTCGGTACTGCCATAGACTTCAAACGGGCGCACGGCAGCCTGTTGAAGCAAATCCGCTGTGGCTACGGGCAATGCGCCGCCGGCCGAGACAATGCCTGCAATTTTATGGCCGATACTCTGCCAGTTGCGGTTTTTGCCCAAGCGGTTGAGCACGGCCGGACTGGCAATCCAAACCACTTTATCGTGTGCGGCCGTGCTGGAAAGCAGGTTTTCCGGATAAACCGCCTGCTGTCGCTCCATAGTCCAACCCATTGTCAGTGCGAGTGCGAAGCGGAACGTAAAGCCATAAAGATGTTGCGGAATCACGCTGCCGATCACGGTTTCACTGTGTTGTCCAAATGGCAGCGTATTTGCCAAAGTCAGGGCTTCTGCCTGCATTTGCGCGGCGGTTTTCACAATAATCTGCGCTTCGCCGCTGGAGCCCGATGTTTTCAGCCATGCTTCGGCATGGTCGGGAATCAGATGGTTTTCAGGATAGGTGCTCAGTCCTTCCGATTCTGTTTGGGTCAATACATCAGGCAAGTGCCAGATGTTCAGGCCGTCTGAAGATAGCTTTTTATCTGTTGAATCTGTTAAAAATGCCTCTGCCGTTTTCCCCCATTCCAAATTGTCTTGCGCCAAATTGGGCAACAATAAAACCTTTCCGCCAGAATGCCACACTGCCAACACAGCACAGGCAAACAGCGCGGCATCGTCAAACCACAACGTGGCCGTTTGCATGCCTGCCTGTTTCAGACGGCCTGACAGCCGGAAAACCGCACGGTTGAAATCAGCACGCGTCCAATTCGGATGGGCGGCGATAAGGTCGTGTTGGGGTAAGTCGGGGGATAGGATTCGGGTTAGGTGCATGATGGTTCTAAGGTTTTATAATTTTGATGTATTTGCCTTGGTATCTTCTTTGAATTGGTTCAAGCATTCATCGTATTGTTTGTTTGTCGTTTGGCGTACCAATTCGTAATCATTTGCCTGCCATTCTTCCAATGAATGGCTTTCACTTCTTTTGAAGCAATGGAGTAAGCGATCGGTTTTGCCGTTTTGTCTGTCTACAAAAGGCTGATAATTAATGAAATATTTTTAATGGATTAAACCTTCAAAACCAATTTCCGATAAATCCACTCTCCGGCAAATAAGATTCCCATTAACACATAAGACACGATGCCTGTATAAGCCGCCCACCAGTCGTAATATTGTAAGCCTGCCAAAATGGCGGCGGTTGCGCCGTTGAAGATAAAGAACGTGCACCAGATTTTAGTGACACGGCGGGTATGCAGCACACCTTCGGGCGGCAGGTCGGGGTGTTGCAGTCGGGCGAGGCGTTCGATAACGGTTTGTTTGGCAAACAGGCTGCCGCCGAAAACGGCAAGCATCAGCGCGTTGACGGCGACGGGATACCAATACATCGAGTCGGGTCGTCTGAAAACCAGTATCGCGGCGAAAAAGGCGGCAAGGATAATCGCCGTAATGCGTTGGGCTGTGGTTTGCGGCATGGCGGCGCGTATCAGCCACAGGATGCACATGGCGGCGGCAAGCCAAAAAAATGCGCCGTTTTCCCTGCCGTAATACCATAGGAGCGGATAGGCAAGGCTGGCGAGGGTCAGCAGGAGTTTTCCTAATGTTTTCATAATGGTGTTCGGTTTCAGACGACTTTTGGGTTTTAGGGAGAGGGAAAGGTCGTCTGAAAGTTGTTTGGAAAAATAGTAGGGTCAGTTCAGCATGGCAATGGCGGCGGACAGAAAAAACGGTGCGACAAGGGTCAAGATAAAGCCGCTGACGACGGCGTATTTGATGTATTCGGCGCGGCAGTTTTCTTTGACAAAGGGCAGGGCGGAGTCCATTGCCGCTGCGCCGGAAATGCCGATTGCCGCCATAGGCTGCTTTCGTCCGTAGAAATACAGGAAGACGATGCTGATCATTTCGCGGAAAAAATCGGTCATAAACGCTGCCGCACCCATTTCGGGCGATACCGCTTTTCCAACCATAGGACCCGAAAGGGAGAACCAGCCGAAACCGCCCGACAATACCAGGCTTTGGGCAAACGAATAGGGCGAACACAGCGAAAAAACGAAACACGCGGCGGCGGTTGCAGCAACGGTTAGAAGCGGCAGCAGGAAAATCCTACGTCCGAATCCGCCAAGCTGGAAATGAACCAAGTCCATGCCAACCATGAAAATCAGCAGATAGAGGATATGGGTGCTGTCGATGGGCAGATTGCCGACCTGTCGCCCGAAAAAGGCAAATGCCGCGACACCCAAACCAAAAAAAGCAAAGGCTTTGAAACAGCCGTAAAAGGGTTTGATAAAGCTGCCCGACGGCGTGGAAGCAGTCGAGGCTTCGGGTTTGCGATAAAGTGCAATCAAGGTAAACGCGCTGATAATCAGTGCGAACAGCAGGGCATATTTGACGATGTCCGCGCCCAGATTCGGGTCGGTAAAGACGCCGCCAAACTCATAGCCCATGAAAAAGAGCAGCAGCAGGACAATAAAGGACAAGGGTTTGAGTAGGATTTGTCGAAGGGGGAGTGCAAGAAATTTACCAGATAGGAAACCAGTAGATAACAATGCAAGAACAATAAAGATCGATGATAAAGATGATTCCATATAAATAACTCTCCAGTTAAAAAATTATTAAATTCGTATTAAATATTTTGTTTTGTGAGAGAAAAGTCAATTAATATCATCGTTCTTTGAGCAGGTCCGCTAGTAGGATCGCTTTTGGTTAAATGGTCAGCATAATGACTTACTGCGTTGTCGTAAACGGCAAAACTTTTTAAAAATTTTTTAAAACGAATGTATCTATAAAATCTTTTTCTGAAATTTCTGTTAGCTTTTTATTACTGCATTTTATTTTCCCAATGTAGTTGTTTCTTCCGCTTGCATTACTGTTACGTTGAACTAAATGTGCAAAAGTAAAAGGTTCTCCATCCTGATGGAAACAATTAAGAAATTAATCTCGTTAATTAATGTTTAATAATCTTCATTAGAGTATTCAATATCAGATTGATAATGAATGAATCCGTTTTTTTGGAGTAATGCTTTCACATTTTTTCCTTTTGATGTTAAGTTGGAAATTAATTGTAAAAATATAATATTTGTACAGTTTGATGGATAAGAGCATTTGCAGACGACCTTTCTACCCTATATTTGACACAAAAGGCCGTCTGAAAATATGCTGATTCAAAGCGGAATCAGGAATCTTGTTGTACTTTCAAAACTGCTTGAACCACGTCTTCTACGGTACGCACATTGCGGAAGTCTTCGGCTTGCAGTTTGCGACCGGTTTCGCGTTTGATGTGGTCGATAAGGTCGATGGCGTCGATGCTGTCGATTTCCAAATCTTCGTAGAGGTTGGTTTCGGGTTTGATGCGTTCCGGTTCGATTTCAAACAGGTTAACCAGTGCATCGGTCAGCAGGGTGCGTACTTCTTGTTCGGTCATCTTTTCTCTCCCTTATGCTTGGCGGCTCTTGACGAACTCGGCTAAAGTTTTGACGTTGGCGAAGTTTTCGCGCAGGTTGTCGTTTTCGCCGTCGAGCTGGAAGCCGAAGGTTTTTTGTACGGCCAAACCAAGTTCCAATGCGTCAACCGAATCCAGACCTAGGCCGTCGTCGCCGAAAAGCGGATCTTCGCTGCCGATGTCAGCAACGGTAATGTCTTCCAGACCTAAGCTGTCGATGATTAATTGTTTGATTTGGTTTTCTAAATTGCTCATGTGGTTTTCCTTGTGAAATAGTCTTGCAGGTATTCGTTTAAACGGCGTGCGGCGATGGGCAGGGGTTTTTCTGCCAGCCATTCTTCCGGCAGGATGTCGTCGCCGACGGTAATTTCATAATGAATTTTTTGTGGCGGGATTTTGTACCACGGTTGCCCTTTTTTAAAATTGGGTGGCGTCATCTTGATGCACACGGGCGTGATGACTGATGCACTGCGCAAACCGAGTGATACGGCGCCGCGGTGCATTTTAACCTGTCCGTCCCAACCTGTGCGCGTGCCCTCGGGGAAAATCAGCAAACTTTGTCCGCTTTTGAACACGGCATCGATTTCTTCCAGCATTTCCATGCTTTCGTCGTTGGGGATGTAGCCTGAAGCGATAATCTGGCTTTTCATGCTTGGGTTGTGCAACAGGTCTTTTTTAACCAGTACGTTCGGCTCCGAATAATGGCTGATCAGCAAGACGACATCCAAAAGCGAGGGATGGTTGGCAAGAATGAGCTGACCGGGTTTGCCGAGTTTTTCCAAGCCGTTGAAACGGACGCTCAATACGCCCGACCATTGCAGGTAGCCGACAAAGAAACGCCAAACTCTGCCTATCATGCGTCTTGCTTCAAGTTGGCGTTTGATGTCGCCTTTGGTCGATTTGAGCGTATAGGGCAAAAGTGCGATTTTGAACAATACGCCTGCAACGCCGAAGAGGATGAAGCCGAAGAATGTGGCAAAAAAGCGACGGAAATAGTCTAAAGTCTTCATGCGTTTTTCTGCCAGTGCCAGTTTCTACCGGCATAGTGTTGCGTGTGTTGTCGGCCGTCTGAAAGCAGGAAGCGTACCCACTCCAAGCTGCTCCAATAGGGCTCGACTGTTGTATCGTTAGGGTTTTCAGACGGCCTTTCGGATGTGGTTTCCAAGCTTAAGGTATAGTTTTCGCCTTTGGTGATGACCAGTGCCAATGCATAGGCAAACGGTGCACGTGTAGCCAAGACGGGATAGTCTTCAGACAAAGGATCATCAGCGACAATTACTAAAACGGATGGCGCGCCGTCTTGCAAAAGCGCGAATGCCTCGGTCAGCGCGGTTTCAAAGGAATCGGCGGCAACGGCCAACGCGGTATGCTCGCTCATGTCTTTACGCAACATCGACCATTGCCCAATCGTCGCGTTGTGAACGGACAGGCCGAATGAGGTCGGCGAGACGGTATGCGTGTTCAAAAGCTCTTGCCACAATTCAAAGCTGCGGTTGCTTTCGCCATCGTGCGAAACGTAAACCGGTACGCTTTCGGGATATTGGTCGGCCAGATTCCATGCGGCATCACAAACCAAGCGTGCCGCTTTTCCCAAGCGGCGGCGTTGCATAGGCGGCAAAAAGGAGAGCGCGGGTTTGCACTCCGGCAGGGATGCGGTATCGAGTTTTCCCTGCGCCCAGTCCTGCCATTGCTCCGGCGTACTGATCTTGCTGGAGGAGGCCTGCCATGCGGCGACATTGAAGCTGAAACGGCAAACGTTTTGAGGCATGATGTCTTTCAATGTTTTACATTCTCATACATTGTAATGAAATGAGTTAGTAAAAGCTAGGCTCTGTTATAATGCATATTGTAACGTAATTTATTCCCGGATGACATTTTATGCCTTCAATACCGAGTGCCCCGATTTATGATGTGGCTTCGCTGCTTCCGCACAGCGGACATATGGTGCTTATCGACTGTGTGAAAGAATTTGGCGATGACTACACAGTTTGCCGTGCGCCGGTTGGCGACAAGCATATTTTGCTGCAGGACGGTGTGTTGCCGTCTATGGCTTATATGGAATTGATGGCGCAGGGCATAGGCGCGTTTGCAGGCATTGAGGCTTTAAAGGCCGGAGAGCCTGTACGTTTGGGTTTTTTATTGGGAACGCGCAAGCTGGATTTGTTTGCCGGTTCTGTGCCTGTCGGTACTGAGCTGGAAGTCAGGGCGCATGTGTCCATTCAGGATTTGGGCG
The DNA here is from genome assembly GCF_051963655.1 of Neisseria sp. P0001.S007. Classification (NCBI taxonomy): domain Bacteria; kingdom Pseudomonadati; phylum Pseudomonadota; class Betaproteobacteria; order Neisseriales; family Neisseriaceae; genus Neisseria; species Neisseria sp. P0001.S007. The sequence goes on from NZ_JBQCUB010000008.1 coordinate 38,156, forward strand.
GCATGGGCGTGTTTGATTGCGAGTTGCGCTGGACGGATGCGCCGGAAGATGTGAAGCATCTGTTGCCGCGGGACGGTTTACTGGCAAAAGCTTCTTTAAATGTGTACAGTCCGAAAGACGGTCAAGTCATTTAAACCGTTTACAAGGCCGTCTGAAAAGACAAAGATTCAGACGGCCTGTCGATATAGTGAGAAAACGTATGAGTGAAACTATTTTAATTACAGGGTCTAATCGCGGTATCGGTAAAGCCGTCGCGCTTGGTTTGGCGCAGGACGGCTTTGATATTGTCGTCCACTGCCGCAGCCGCCGTGATGAAGCGGAAGCTGTAGCGGAAGAAATCCGTGCATTGGGTAGAAATGCGCGCGTGTTGCAGTTTGATGTGTCCGACCGCGAAGCCTGCCGTGAAATTCTGACTGCCGACATTGAGGCAAACGGCACATATTACGGCGTGGTGCTGAATGCCGGCCTGACGCGCGACAATGCGTTTCCTGCGTTTACTGATGATGATTGGGACTTGGTGCTGCGTATCAATTTGGACGGTTTTTATAATGTGTTGCACCCTTTGACCATGCCGATGATCCGCCGCCGCAAAGCCGGACGGATTGTGTGCATGGCGTCGGTATCCGGTTTGACGGGCAACCGCGGTCAGGTCAATTACAGCGCGTCCAAAGCGGGCTTGATCGGCGCAGCAAAGGCCTTGGCGGTTGAGTTGGCAAAACGCAAAATTACCGTCAACTGCGTGGCACCGGGCCTTATCGATACCGATATTATCGATGAGAACGTGCCTGTTGAAGAAATCTTAAAGGCCGTCCCTGCCGCGCGTATGGGATTGCCCGAGGAAGTGGCGCATGCGGTGCGCTTTTTGATGGATGAAAAAGCGGCGTACATTACGCGCCAAGTGATTGCTGTGAACGGAGGTTTGTGTTGAATACCAGAAGAGTCGTAGTAACAGGTATCGGCGGTATTACCGCTTTCGGCCGTGATTGGCAAAGTATTCAGACGGCCTTTAAAGCCGAAAAAAACGCGGTCAAATACATGGACTGGAGCGGACGCTTTCCTGAATTGGAAGCGCAACTGGGTGCTCCGATTGAAGGCTATTCTCCTCCCGAACACTGGACGCGCAAGCAGCTTAGAAGCATGGGTCGCGTATCGCATTTGTGTGTCGATGCGGCGGAACAAGCCTTGACGGATGCGGGTTTGCTGGGTGATGAAAGCATTACAGACGGCCGTATGGGCGTGGCGTGCGGTTCGTCTGTCGGCAGTACCAAAGACATCGGCGATATGGGCGAACTTTTGCTCACCGGCACATCGCGTAATTTCAACGCCAATACTTATGTGCGTATGATGCCGCATACGACTGCCGCCAATATCGGTATTTTCTTCGGCTTAAAAGGCCGCATTATCCCGACTTCGAGCGCGTGTTCTTCCGGCAGCCAAGGCATTGGTTATGCCTACGAAGCGATTAAATACGGCCTGATTGATATGATGCTGGCCGGCGGCGGCGAAGAGTTTTGTCCGTCCGAAGTGTATGTATTTGATTCGCTTTATGCCGCCAGTCGCCGCAACGGCGAACCTGAGTTGACCCCGCGCCCTTACGACAACGCTCGAGACGGCTTGGTCATCGGCGAAGGTGCAGGCATTTTTGTATTGGAAGAATTAGAACACGCCCGTGCGCGCGGTGCGAAAATCTATGCCGAGCTTGTCGGCTATGGTGCAAACAGCGACGGCAGCCACGTTACCCAGCCGCAAAAAGAGACCATGCAAAAATGTATGGAGCTTGCGCTGAAAGACGCCGGTATTACGCCTGATAAAGTCGGCTATGTCAGCGGCCACGGTACAGCGACCGAAAAAGGCGATATTGCCGAAACATTGGCGACTGAGGCAGTGTTTGGTTTTGTGCCGATGAGTTCACAAAAAAGCTATCTCGGACATACACTCGGCGCGTGCGGCGCATTGGAAGCCTGGTTTACCATCGAAATGATGAACAATGGTTGGTTTGCGCCGACTGTCAATTTGGAAAACATCGATCCGCGTTGCGGCAAGGTGGATTACATCCAAACTGGCGGACGTGAGATTCAAACCGATTATGTGGTCAGCAATAACTTTGCTTTTGGCGGCGTCAATACTTCGCTGGTGTTCAAACGTTGGCAAGAATAATCATTGCTTGATGTTATGATTAAAGGCCGTCTGAAACTTATCTGGAGTTTCAGACGGCCTTTATTTTATTTAGAGCTTGAGCCGCTTTTGGATTTTATTCGTTTGTTTTCTTCTGATTTAAATCCACCAGCCTTGTTCCGGCCAAGAAGTCATAGAGGAACTGGCGGTCGGGATGGAACAGGGCGAAGCCCCATGGCAGGATGAGCCAAATGAGCGCGGCGCCGAATGCACCTTTGGGCGGGATATTGAGCAGATGACGCAATCCGGCGTAGGCAAACAGGGGAATAAAGACAATAAAAATGCTTGCCCAAATAAAGCGCAGGCGCAGCTGCGGCAGGAGCGGCTGGGTATCGTTTTTATCGGCTAAGCCGATTTTCCATGTCTGCATGGCAAGGGTTTGGCCTTTTTTGTGCCAGTTGGCGCGGAAGTAGAGCCACCATGCGTAGAACAGAATCAGACAGGTTGTCAGCATAGACAGGCGCGTGGAAACGGGATTGAGAAAGATGGCGACAATGCCGGCTGCAAGGGCGGCAATGCTGGTAACGGCACCGGTCAGCAGAAGTTCGTAAACCAGTGCGGCGAGGCGGCGTTTGAGTGGGGCGGTAGGAAGACGGGTCATAATGCGATGGAAACGGAAATGGGTTTGATGGAAATAAAAACAGGCCGTCTGAAACGGGATAGGATGTTCAGACGGCCTGTTACTGTCGGGATTAGCGATGTGGACGTTTTTGACCGCGTGCCTGTTGGGCAGCCATTTGGTTCATTTCCTGACGGGTCGGACGTTTTTTGAAGATGGCGTGCGCTTCGTCAACGGAACATTTTTGTGACAGGCAAACCAAGGTAATTGCGTCTTTTTGATGTTGGCCGCCGCTGTGGTACATGCGGCGCAGGTTAGCTTCGTTGATACGGCCTTTTTCCGGATCGATGTCGAATTTTTTCAGGCGCTCGAGGAATTGGCGTTGCTGACGGCGTGAAGTCCAAACAAAACCGCCTGCGGCAGCGGCCACGATGATGACGGCCAACAGGATGGCCAGCGGCCATGAATCGACGATCAGAACGATGATGAGGCTTAATACGGCAGTGGACAGCAGGGCCAGACCGCCGATGCGAAGTTTGGTTTTATTATCCATATGGTTGATGTTTCCTTGTTTTTTGCTGGAAGAGGCCGTCTGAAATGCGAGGTTCAGACGGCCTGAATTTGAGTTTACGCTATTTTACAGTATTTTCTGTTTTTGGGGCGTATTGCGTGCAAGTTTCTTGACGCGTGGCAACGGTTTCAAGCAGCCAGCGAGGTAACGAGCTGTTTGAACTCGGTCCATGCATCGCCTTCTTCCGCGCCTTTGATGATGCGGTCGATTTTGGCGCAGGTTTTGAGCGCGTCGAGCAGGCGGTTGATGGAAATGCGTTTAGCCGCCATCGGTGCAAGAGTCTGCTTGTCGCCCCATAAGCGCAGGCTGTTGCGCAGGCTTTGGATGTTTTGGCCCTGCTTGAGTGCGGCAGTCAGGCGGATTAGGGTGCGGATGTCTTCGGCAACTGCCCACAACAGCAAAACCGGCTCTTCGCTTTCTTCTTCCAAACCGTCCAGCAAACGGGAAACGCGCAGAGCATCGCCTTTCATCCATGCGCCTGCCAGTTGGAATACGTCGAAGCGGGCGACGGTGGCAACTGCGGCTTCTGCGTCGGCAATATTGATTAAATGGCCTTGGGGATGGAGCAGGGCGAGTTTTTCGATTTCCTGACGGGCGGCCAAAAGATTGCCTTCGACGCGCTCGGCAAAAAGGGCGAGTGCTTCAGGTTCGATATCCAAACCCTGCTGTTTCAGACGGCCCTGTATCCATTGCGGCAAAGCATGTGGCGCAACGGCTTTGGCTTCTAAGACGATGCCTTTGCCTGCCAATGCAGAAAACCATTTGGACTGGATTTGCGCTTTTTCAAGCTTGGGTAGGAGGATGAGCGTAACCGTATCTTCGGGCAGGCGTTCGGCGAAGGCTTGTAGGACATCACCTCCGTTTTTGCCAGGTTTGCCGTTGGGAATGTGGATTTCCAGCAGTTTCAAATCGGCAAACAAACCTGCGCTGCCGGCACTTTGTAATAGCTCGGTCCAGTCAAAATTGTTTTCGGCGGTATAGACTTCGCGGTTGAGATAGCCTTGTTTTTTTGCGGCTGCGCGCAGCGTATCCAAAGCCTCGATGCGCAACAAATCCTCTTCGCCGTGGATGATGTACAACGGTTTGAGCGGCGTATCGGAGTGCAGGCTCTCAATGGGCGCGGCAGCCATTATTGCGCCTTCAGGAAAGTCAGGCGGCGGACGATTTGATCTGCGGCGTCGATGCGCATTTCAGACCAGATGGTTTCTTCCTCTTCCTGTTTGCCCAAAACTTCGCTGTCGGCATAGTCCATGGTGCGGTGAACCTTAACTTCTATCGGTTCGCCAACCGGCTCGCCGTTGCGGAAGGCTTGGACTTTGACGGTCATGGCCAGCAGGTATTCGTTGATCGCGGCGGCGCGGGTGATGGTGTAGATATCGCGACGTTTTTGGAAGTCGACAACGCGCAGGGTGATTTGTGATTCGGCTTCGCTAACCGGATGACCGTCGGCACGGCGTAAGGCATTTTCCAGCGCTTTTTGCATGACGGCTCCGCCTTCTACATGCCAGTTTTGATAAGGCAGCGGCTGCGAAGTCACGCCTGTGCCTTTCAGGTGAAAACCGCAAGAGGCAAGCAATAGAGCGAGTGCAGGCAATAGGATTTTTTTCATTGGATATTCCTTCGTTGAAACCGGTTACGGTATCGTCGGATTATAACGAATAATGTTTAGGCCGTCTGAAACCGTAAACGGAAAGTATTTCAGACGGCCTTGTTTTTGATGGCGCAAATCTTATTTTTCCAACCAAATCAGGCTGACCATGCGGCCGGTTTGCCCGTCGCGGCGGTAGGAGAAGAAAGTATCGCGCTCCAAGACGGTGCAATGGGTGCCGCCATAAATCATGTTCACGCCTTCGCGGTGCAGAACCATGCGCGCCAAAGCGTAAATGTCGGCAAGGTATTTGCCGCTGCCGATGTCTTCAAACGCATCGACAGCTTCCGGCATAGGGGTGCAAAACGCATCAAATACATCTTGTCCCACCTCAAACGCATCAGGGCCGATGGCAGGGGCGAGATAGGCCATGATTTCCAACGGCTCGATATTCATTGCTGCAATAGTGTTTTGCAAAACACCACCGGCCAAACCGCGCCAGCCTGCATGAGCCGCCGCAACGACTGTACCTGCTTTGTCGCAAAACAAGACAGGCAGGCAATCGGCAGTCATCGAAGCGCAAGCGACTGTTCCCGTTGTATCCACCGAGGCATCGGCGTCGGGTGTATTTCCTAACGCTTCGGCGGCATTTACAACAATGGTGCTGTGGATTTGATTGAGGTAGGCAACGGGTAGGCCGACTTGTTCCTGTACGATTTCGCGGTTGCGAAGCACGGCTTCCAGATCGTCGCCGACGTGTGAGCCGACATTCAGGCTGCGGTACACGCCTTCGCTGACACCGCCGTTGCGCGTGGTAATAAGCGTTTTAACATTGGCAGGAGCAGGCCAGTCGGCAGTCAAAAAATTCTTGCCTTGCGGGGCGAGGTTTAGGGTATCTGTGATGGTTTTCATAATCTTTGAATCGCTGAATATTGGAACGGATTGATTTCAGACGGCCTGAAATAATATTTTAGGCCGTCTAAAAATATGGGTTTAATCCCTTACATAAACGACTTCGACATCGTAGTCGTCTTCATTCCAATCGTCGTCATCGTCTGTGCCGAATTTTTCTTGCCATTCTTCCTCGTTGCTTAGGGACGAATCCAAACCGGCTTCCAGACGCAGGACGGAAAGCAGGTGGTACATATCGTCAGGTATAGGCGCTTCAAAGGAAACGGTTTCGCCGGTTTTCGGATGGACAAAGCTCAAGCGGTAGGCATGCAGGGCTTGGCGCGCGCCGAGGGCTTTGATGGCTTCTTTAACTGCGTCGCTACATGGATGGCGCAGGTTGCCGTAAACAGGGTCGGCGGCCAGCGGATGGTTGGCTTCGCGCATATGAACGCGGATTTGGTGTGTGCGGCCGGTTTCGAGCGAGCATTCGATGTAGCTGTGTGCCAAATAACGTTCCAACACTTTGACGTGGGTAATGGCAGGTTTGCCGCCGAATTTGACGACTGCCATTTTCAGGCGGTTGTGCGGATCGCGGCCGATTTGGGTTTCGATTTTGCCGTCGAAAGGAACAATGCCGTTGGCGACTGCGCGGTAAATGCGTTTGACTGTGCGCTCTTGAAGCTGCTGAACCAATGAGTTTTGCGCCGGCAGGGTTTTAGCGACCACCATCAGACCGCTGGTTTCTTTGTCCAAACGGTGTACGATGCCCGCACGCGGCACTTGGCTTAATTCGGGACAGTGCGCCAACAGGCCGTTGAGCAGGGTGCCACTCCAGTTGCCTGCGGCAGGATGGACGACCAATCCGGCCGGTTTGTTGATGACGATGACGGTATCGTCTTCATAAATGATGTCCAAATCCATCGGTTCGGGTGTGAACGCGAGGTTTTCTTCGCTCGGACGTACCGTAACGGCAATCAATTCACCGCCTATCATTTTATCTTTGGATTGCGCGGGCTTATCGTTTACAATGACTGCACCCTCTTTAATCCACGAACTCAGGCGGCTGCGCGAGTAGTCGGGCATGAGTTTGGCCAATACGGCATCCAGCCTTCCGCCCGCCATTTCGAGCGGAACGGTCAAATTAACACAACTTTCTGTTTCAGGGGATGACGGAAAGTCTAAATCATCGCTATAATCGGCTTCGTTATCAAAGGAAGTATTCTGCATGAAAAAAATTCTTTTAGTAGTTTCTTTAGGTTTGGCACTGAGTGCCTGCGCAAATAAAGGCACAATCGATAAAGACGCCCAAATTACTCAAGATTGGAGTGTGGAAAAGCTTTATGCCGAAGCGCAAGACGAATTGAACAGCAACAATTATACGCGAGCTGTCAAGTTATACGAAATTTTAGAGTCCCGTTTTCCAAACGGCCGCTATGCACAGCAGTCCCAGTTGGATACGGCGTATGCCTATTATAAAGACGATGAGCCGGAAAAAGCCTTGGCTGCCATTGCGCGTTTCCAACGCCATCATCCGCAACATCCGAATATGGACTACGCGTTGTACTTGAAAGGTTTGGTCCTGTTTAACGAAGACCAGTCTTTCTTGAACAAACTGGCTTCTCAAGACTGGTCCGACCGCGACCCGAAAGCCAACCGCGATGCTTATCAGGCGTTTGCCGAGTTGGTTCAACGTTATCCAAACAGTAAATACGCTGCCGATGCAACCGAGCGTATGGCCAAGCTGGTGGACGCGTTGGGCGGTAACGAGATATCTGTGGCGCGTTATTACATGAAACGCGGTGCTTATGTCGCAGCAGCCAACCGTGCGCAAAAAATCGTCAGCCGTTACCAAAATACCCGTTACGTCGAAGAAGCTTTGGCGATGATGGAATTGGCGTACAAAAAACTGGACAAGCCGCAACTGGCTGCCGATACACGCCGCGTTTTGGAAACCAACTTTCCGCAAAGCCCGTTCTTGCAACACGAATGGCGATCTGACGATATGCCTTGGTGGCGTTACTGGCGCTAAGCGTCGGGTTGTTCAGGCATGAATTAAGGCCGTCTGAAAATGATGCAGCTATGCATTTGGTTTTCAGACGGCCTTTGTTTTTAATGTTTTTTTACGCTCTCTGTAAACAGGGTGCAAAATTCGTTTTAATATGGTAAAGTCTGATTTTAATAACTCGACGGTTTGAAGCCGTTACTCAGGGGCTGTTTAAATTTAAAATCAGTTTTGTTGAAGCCGCATCGGATTTGCCGTTGATGCATTCAGGAAAATTTCAGTCGTCAGGCTGATTTGGTTTTAAATTTAATCAGCCCTTTATGTTTACAAAAAAACAGAGGTAGATTCTCATGAAGTCTTGGCAGCTTCCTGAACACGTCGCCGACGTGTTACCGACCAATGCCCGACAACTGGAAAGCGCCCGTGAGCGGCTATTGGCTTTGTTCCGCGTGCATGGTTATGAATTGGTGCAACCGCCATTGATGGAATACAGCCATTCCTTATTGACGCATATCGATGCCGGTTTGTCTTTGAAAACCATTTTGGTCGTCGATCAGCTCAGCGGTCGTCAGCTCGGTATCCGCGCGGATATTACGCCGCAGGTGGCGCGTATTGATGCCCACTTGCTTTCCGCCAATCAAGGTATCAACCGTTTATGCTATGCCGGTTCGGTGCTTCATGCGCGGCCTGACGGATTGCTCAATATGCGCGAGCCTTTGCAGGCCGGTGCGGAAATGTACGGCTTGGAAGGCATTGAAGCGGATATCGAATTGATTGATTTGATGCTGAAAAGCATGAAGATTGCCGACATGGGCGAAGTTTTGCTTTCATTGGGTCATATCGGCGTATTCCGTGCTTTAGCAAATGCCGCGCATTTGGATGAGCAGCAATCGGCAATCCTGCTGTCATCGATGCAGGACAAAGATGCCGAGGCTGTCAGCCAGTTGGTCAAAGAGTGGAAACTCGACGGCATGTGGGCAAAAGCGTTTTCACTGTTGCCCCGACTGTACGGCGGTCGTGAAGTGCTGACTGTGGCTCGTGAGAAATTACCGGAATTGTCCGCAGTCAGTGCGGCTTTGGATGAATTGCAGGCGGTATGCGATGCGTTCCCAAATCAAAAAGTGCATATCGATTTGTCGGAACTGCGCGTTGACAATTACCACACCGGTTTGCTTTACGCGGCTTATGGTTCAAACCGTCATGATGCCGTAGCACGCGGCGGCCGTTATGACGGATTGGGCGGATACTTCGGACGTGCGCGTCCTGCTGCTGGATTCAGTTTTGATTTGCGCAGCTTTATCGGCCGCCTTCCTGCTATCGGACGAGAATCCGTGGTGGCTGTCGATGTAAAAGACATGCCTGCGGCTCAAGAAGCGTTAGATGCTTTGCGCGAACAAGGACAATGTGTCGTTATCGATTACGGTATCGGCTATAACGGTTCAGAAGAGGTTACAGGCCGTCTGAAACAGGTAAACGGCGTTTGGAAAGTAATCGCTTTGAACGATTGAGTTTTATTTTGAAATTTTGTATCTGAAATAAGGTTAGATGGCTATGGCTAAAAATGTTGTCGTAATCGGTGCCCAATGGGGTGATGAAGGCAAAGGTAAGATTGTTGACTGGCTGGCGGAAGAAACCAGCGGTGTAGTACGTTTCCAAGGCGGCCACAATGCCGGCCATACTTTGGTCGTCGGTGGCAAAAAAACCATTTTGCGCCTGATTCCAAGCGGCATTTTGCATGAGACTTTGGACTGCTTCATCGGCTCGGGTGTTGTCGTTTCTCCTGAAGCATTGTTGGGCGAAATCGACGAATTGAACTCTGCCGGTGTGAAAAACGTTAAAGGCCGTCTGAAAATTGCGCCGACCTGCCCATTGATTCTGCCTTACCACATTGCGCTTGACCAAGCACGCGAAGCTTCCCGCGGTAAAAGCAAAATTGGTACAACCGGTCGCGGCATCGGCCCGGCTTATGAAGATAAAGTTGCCCGTCGCGCGATTCGCGTGGTGGACTTGTTACACCCTGAAAAACTGGTTGAAAAACTGGAAGCTGTTTTGGCTTATTACAATGTCCAGTTGCAACACCTGCACAATGCCGAGCCGGTAAAAGTTGAAGATGTGATGGCGGTCATTGAAAAAGTTGCACCGCGCATTACGCCGATGATTACCGATGTTTCCCGTGTTTTGAACGAGAAAAACCGCAAAGGCGAAAGCCTGTTGTTTGAAGGTGCTCAAGGTACGTTGCTGGATATCGACTACGGTACTTATCCGTTTGTCACTTCCTCCAACTGCTTGGCTGGTGCAGCTTCTGCCGGTGCAGGCGTAGGTCCGCAAATGCTGGATTACGTTTTGGGTATCGTTAAAGCCTATACCACTCGCGTGGGTTCCGGTCCATTCCCGACTGAATTGTTTGACGAAGTGGGCGCAGGCTTGGCTGAACGCGGCCATGAATTCGGTTCTGTAACCGGTCGTGCGCGTCGTTGTGGCTGGTTTGATGCGGCTGCTCTGAAACGCTCTATTCAAGTTAACGGCATTTCCGGCATGTGCATTACCAAGCTGGACGTGATGGATGGTATTGAAAACATCAATATCTGTGTAGGTTATGAATTGCCTGATGGCAGCAAAACCGACATTCTGCCTTGCGGCTCTGATGCGGTAGAAACCTGCAAACCGATTTATGAAACTATGCCGGGTTGGAGCGAGTCGACTTTCGGCGTGAAAGAGTACGACAAGCTGCCTGAAAACGCTAAAGCTTATCTGAAACGGATTGAAGAAGTTTGCGGTGCGCCTGTGGCTATTGTTTCAACCGGTCCTGATCGCGAAGAAACCATTGTTTTGCATCACCCGTTTGCTTGATTGATTAAGTGAATAAAAGGCCGTCTGAATTTTCAGACGGCCTTTTATATAAATGCAATAAACATTCAGCCCTGAAGGACGTCTGTCTTCAGGGCTGAATTTTGTATTTTACGCCGTTTTTTAACGCGAGTGTTTGGAAACTGAGATGTAGTGCCAAGTAACAATTATTCTCATTGACGTAAATCAAGAAAAACCAAATCTGTAATTTTATTTCATAAAAACCCCTGTAAATAAATGGGTATTGATGTTATCCTTTCAGAAAATTTACAGTCTATATTTTCAATAAAATTAGGAGCTTGATATGTCAAATGATGTTCAGCAACGTCCAGCCGCTTGGGAAGGTTTTGTCGGTGGCAACTGGGAAACCAACGTAGATGTCCGCGATTTTATTCAAAAAAACTACACGCCATATGAAGGCGATGCCTCTTTCTTGGCACCAGCAACCGAAGCCACAACCAAGCTGTGGGCGGAAGTGATGGAAGGCATCAAGGTTGAAAACCGTACGCACGAGCCGTATAAAATCGACGCGCAAATCGTCTCCGGTATTACCAGCCATGCTCCAGGCTATATCGACAAAAATTTGGAAACCATCGTCGGCCTGCAAACAGACGAGCCTTTGAAACGCTCTATCATGCCGTTTGGCGGTTTGAAAATGGTGCAAGACGCGTGCAAAGTGTACAACGTTGAATTGAATCCCGAAGTCAGCGAAATTTTCACCAAATACCGCAAAACCCACAACCAAGGCGTGTTTGACGTTTACACTCCCGATATCCGCCGTTGCCGTAAATCAGGCGTGATTACCGGTCTGCCGGATGCTTATGGCCGTGGCCGTATTATCGGTGACTACCGTCGTGTGGCATTGTACGGTATCGACTTCTTGATGAAAGACAAACTCAACCAGTTCAACTCACTGCAAGCCGATTTGGAAAACGGTGTGGACTTGGAAGAAGTGATCCGCCGCCGCGAAGAAATCAATGAGCAATATAAAGCATTGAACCAAATGAAAGAAATGGCGGCTTCTTACGGCTACGATATTTCCGGCCCTGCAAAAAATGCACAAGAAGCGATCCAATGGACTTACTTCGCCTACCTCGCTGCCGTTAAATCTCAAAACGGCGCAGCGATGTCCTTCGGCCGTGTATCTTCATTCTTGGATATTTACATCGAACGCGACCTGAAAAACGGTGTGATTACCGAAACCCAAGCTCAAGAATTCATTGACCACTTGGTGATGAAACTGCGTATGGTCCGTTTCCTGCGTACGCCCGAATACGACCAACTCTTCTCCGGCGACCCGATTTGGGCAACCGAATCCATCGGCGGTATGGGCTTGGATGGCCGTACCTTGGTAACCCGCACCAACTTCCGCGTGCTGCATACCCTGTACAACATGGGCCCGTCTCCTGAGCCAAACATCACTGTATTGTGGTCAGAACAACTGCCGCAAGGCTTTAAAGAATTCTGCGCCAAAGTATCCATCGATACTTCGTCCATCCAATACGAAAACGACGATTTGATGCGCCCTGACTTCAATAGCGACGACTACGCCATTGCCTGCTGCGTCAGCCCGATGGTGGTCGGCAAACAAATGCAGTTCTTCGGCGCACGTGCTAACTTAGCTAAAACTCTGCTGTACGCAATCAACGGCGGCGTGGATGAAAAATCTAAAGAGCAAGTTGGTCCGAAAACCGAGCCGATTATGGACGAAGTTTTGGACTACGACACTGTCTTTGAGCGCATGGACAAATTCATGGATTGGTTGGCAACCCAATACGTTACTGCGCTGAACATTATTCACTACATGCACGACAAATACAGCTACGAAGCCGCGTTGATGGCGCTGCATGATCGTGACGTGAAACGTACGATGGCATGCGGTATCGCCGGTTTGTCTGTAGCTGCCGACTCACTGTCCGCCATCAAATACGCCAAAGTGAAACCGATTCGCGATGAAAACGGTATTGCTGTTGACTTCGAAATCGAAGGCGAATACCCACAATTCGGTAACAACGACGACCGCGTGGACGACATCGCCTGCGACTTGGTAGAACGCTTCATGAAAAAAGTGGCAACCCACAAAACTTACCGCAACGCCACTCCGACTCAGTCCGTACTGACCATTACTTCCAACGTTGTTTACGGTAAGAAAACCGGTAATACTCCGGATGGCCGCCGCGCTGGCGCTCCGTTTGGTCCGGGTGCAAACCCGATGCACGGTCGTGATGTCAACGGTGCAGTCGCTTCATTGACTTCTGTAGCCAAACTGCCATTTGAGTTTGCTAAAGACGGTATTTCCTATACCTTCTCCATTATTCCTGGCGCGTTGGGTAAAGACGAGCATTCTCGCGAACGCAACCTTGCCGGTTTGATGGACGGTTATTTCCACCATGAAGACGGTATTTTGGAAGGCGGCCAACACTTGAACGTCAACGTATTGAATCGCGAGACTTTGGAAGATGCGATGCACAATCCGGAGAAATATCCGCAGTTGACCATTCGTGTTTCCGGTTATGCGGTTCGCTTCAACTCGCTGACCCGCGAACAACAGCTTGACGTGATTACCCGTACATTCACAGAAACCATGTAATCGGGTGGCGAAACAAACCAGAAGCTAAATTTGCATTTGGTTTGTTTTGAAACAAAGCTCCAAGGCCGTCTGAAATGTTCAGACGGCCTTTATTATCGTACAATCCATATAAGCAAAAACATTTTTGAGCCGAACACTATGTCCACGACTTTTGCCATTACCCCCGAGCCGGAACTGAAAGACCTTGGCCACCGTCACTATAACGGCAAAGGTATTATTCATTCGATTGAATCTTGCGGTGCTGTCGATGGTCCGGGTTTGCGCTACGTGCTCTTTTTGCAAGGTTGCCTGATGCGCTGCCTGTATTGTCATAATCGCGATACTTGGGATTTGCATACCGAGCAGGCGCAGGAATTGGATGTGGCAACCGTGATGAAGCAGGTCATGACCTATCGTCATTATCTGCGTGCGACAGGCGGAGGTGTAACGGCAACCGGCGGCGAGCCGTTATTGCAATATGAGTTTGTACGCGATTGGTTTACGGCCTGCCGGGAACACGATATCCATACCTGTCTCGACAGTAATGGCTATGCTTTGCACTATGATTCGATTTTGGATGATTTGCTAGATCATACCAATTTGGTCATGCTCGACTTAAAACAAATCGATCCTGAAATTCATAAAGTACTCGTCGGTATTCCCAATACCAAAACGCTGAAATTTGCGCGTTATCTTGCCGAACGCAATCAGCCGACGCGTGTGCGTTATGTGGTTGTTCCCGGTTATACCGATGATGAGCGATCGGCGCATTTATTGGGCGAGTTTATCGGTGATATGGATAATGTCGAAATGGTCGAGCTTTTGCCGTATCACGAATTGGGCGCACATAAATGGGCTTTGTGCGGTGACGAATACAAGTTAAAAGGCGTACATCCACCGCCCAAAGAAACCATTTTGAAAATCAAAGAAATATTAGAGAGCTACGGAAAAAACATTATTTATTAAAACAGAAAAAGGCCGTCTGAAACGAAATAATCAGTTTCAGACGGCCTTATATATTGCGTTCCATCAGGGGCGCATATTTTTAATTCTTGTAAAGCCCCTTAACTATAGCCAGTGAAGGGGCTTAATCATGTTTATTTTCTATACCGTCAATCCCGAACCCTTATCTTTCCCGAAAGCATACATCTTGAAAGTGTTCAAGGATAAAGACAACGAATCCCAATGCATCAAAACAGTTTGTTTCCCTATCCGCAATCCGACTTTGAAACAAAAAACCGAAAACGAAGCGTATGAATGCGGCAGATTGTTTGTAAAAGAACTGATGGATAAGGAATGCAACCGTGAAAGCCTTGGAAGATAAAGCCGTGGCGGTGGTCGCGGATATGGCGGACGCGTCAGCGGACGGCAAGGCTGCGACAACCGCCGAAGGCTGCCCCCCTAGGCTAATAGGGGGGGGGAGCAAAATAAAACCCCTAATCCGAAGGGTGCGGAAAAATCGGAGAACCAAGACTTCGAATTTGAATATTTCAGCCATTTCGTATCGGATGGAAAAGGTAAATTCATTGAAATACCGTTAAGAAGAGGAAGGGATGACGGCGCATTTATTGACCAAATCACTTTCACAATTCACGAAGACAGTTTGCCGAAAGTAACAGGTAAAGGATTGGTATCCGATACGGAATTCGTTGTGAAGTATAGCGAGCTGTTAGAAGAAATTTTAGGTTTTGGCATTACCCAAAAACTACCGTTTAAAGGAAAGTTTTTCTATAAAAGCTGTTACCAACTAGGCCCGGATAACGTTGAATACGGCAAGGTTCATTACGGCGGTCAGCGAGAAACAATGCTGGTTGAATTGAATGGTACAGGTTGTCAGGCTGCTATACCCGGTTGGGAAAACCGATTGTACGAGTTTTTAAGTAAGTGCATACGTCCAAAAATTACCCGTGTTGATGTGGCCCATGATTTTTTTAACGGCGAATACACGCCCGATCAAGCATTACTTGATCATGATAACGGTCATTTTGATGTTCATAACATGAGGCCAAAAAGTGAATGCCGCGGTACTGCATGGCGCAATGATGATGGTAGCGGCAAAACCTTTTATGTAGGTAAACGCGGAAATTCTAAATTTACACGTGTCTATGAGAAAGGAAAACAATTTGGCGATGTCAACAGTCCATGGGTCAGGTTTGAAACTGAATTTCGGGCAGGCGATATAGAAATCCCCTTAGATGTTTTGCTTTATCCCGGTTCGTATCTTGGTGGTGCTTACCCGATATGTTCGGCGATATTCAAAACAGAAGCTAAGCGGATGGATGCCAAGACAGAAACAGTAAATTTATCTTTCGATCACAAACTGTTTCATGCGCGTAATCAGGTTGGAAAGATGGTTAATTTCCTCCGTGATATAGGCTGGGATGATACAAAAATTGTCGATGAACTTGTAAAAGGCATTGAAGGTTATCCCAAAGGTTTACAACCTGAACAATACGACTGTAGAGATCAGACACAAAAGATCCAGTATATACACGAAGAGCAAAAAGCAATTGATGATTTGAACATGCAAACATTACTTGATGATTTGCTTGATGAGAAAGAAACCGCATTCCCACAAGACAGGGAAAAACAACACATTCGAGAAATCGAACTCGAAGAGAAAATTATTTCAAATTTTTTAAACAAGTAAAGGAAATTCAAAATGTTTGAGCAAAGCCAAGTAACCACGTATTCAGCAACCCTGTTGGGAGCAAAACAATTCAAAGGCGAAATTGACGGTAACAAAATCGATTCTTGCACTGTTTTGGTAGCCAGCCCCATGCCGTCAAACGGAAATGCTGTGGGCTTTACCGCGGCAAGCATGAAATTTGGCGATAGCCATAATTTCGAAAAGCTGAAAAATCTCAAATTCCCATGCGCGGTTGATGTAACCGTAGCAATGGAATCAACAGGTAAAGGCCTTGTTCCTAAATTGCTTGATTTCCAAGTTAAAGGCGCAACGCCCAAAGCCTAAGAAAGGCTGAATCATGAGTAAGTATCAGCAAAAATTTATTGTTCAAGAACTCGAAAATCATGAATTCATCTATCCCGATCCATTCGGCGATATTGGCTTTACGCCAAACATTAAATCTGCCGGTCAATATGAAAGTTATGAAGACGCTTTCAGTTCGGCGATTGAAGAAATTGGTGGAGAATTTTTAATTTTCAGTTTTTATACAAAAGAAGATTAAGTTTAAGAGGCTCGGCGGGCGGTCTCTAAAACCTTCACATAGCCCGCAAACACATTTTTTTAAACATTTCGTTAAGGAAAACATCATGAAATTGATGAACACTTGCCGTAAATACGGCGCAAAACTGGCCGTTGTTGCCGCTGCTCCTCTGGCTTTTGCTACACAAGCCTATGCCGCTTTGCCCGAAGGCGCAAAAACAGGTATTGAATCTGCCAAAGCTGACGGCCTTGAAGCAGGATGGCTGGTTGTCGGCGTTTTTGCAGCGCTGTTCGTAATTGCCATTGTGAAACGCTTGTTACGTTAATAGGTAATTAAGATGTACTACCAAGTCGGGAATAAATGTCTTGAGCAAAGCCAAGCTGAAAACGTCTATTTCAGCTTGGTAGTACCTCAAATAACCCAAGACGGCAAAATTATCAAACCTGAATACAACGGCACAGTATGGAAACTGAACGGACAGACGATTAAAGCCGATTTACCTAAATGCGATCCAAGTGACAATTTAAAAAGCGGTTTGGATACAGGATGGCTCTTATTCGGCGTGATGGCCTCTGTGTATTTTGTATCCATTTTAAAAAGGGTTCTCAAATGATGGATTACTATTTTTACTTGGGACTGGCAGTACCTGTTTTGATAGGGGCGATTTTATTCAAGGATTGATACCCTATTCGGGTAATGGCAAAATCTAACTTTCAGCAACCATTATGAAAGTTAGTATTATGTTTTACATTTCAGAAGAAGAATTGAGATTTAAAAAAGATACGAATCCCAATTATTTAAATGAAAAATTGTGTCATGTGTTTATAGCTGAAATGTTCAGACTTAAAGAAATTTATCCAATTTCTGATTTTAAGAACATGGTAAAAAGTGCATCTCAATATTTCTTAAATCGAACATATCTTGATGATATGTTAGTTTTTTTTGAAGATGGCTCGTTTTTAAAATTTCAGTTTTTAGAACATGGCTTTGAATGCAAAGAGTTCTATGATGGTCAAATTTCTACGGCTTATTATTATGGCCGTTATTCTATTAGGATTTAATTTTAAAGCTCATGCTGAATTAGTTGTTGAACCAAATGGTAGAGTACGTGTTTCGACTGGCGGTTTTAATCAAAATGGCGTTAGAACTTGGCGGTATTTAGATAATGGTCGTGGTGGTATGGGTGGGAATATGTTTTATCATGAAAATTCCAGTAAATCCCTAGCTGTCCGTGACGTATCAACTGGCTTTAGATCTGCCTCAACTGTCCCCGTAACGTTAGAAGCTAGAGTATCCCGAAAAGCCGTCCTATCAGGCGCATTTGGCCTGGTAAAAGCAGGCGCAAAACTTGGTCTAAAAGCTGTTCCTTATGTTGGTGCTGCTTCATATGCTTATGATGCCTATCAAGTTGTTAAATCTGATCTTGAATTTGAAGGCTACAAATGGAATGAAGCTAGCGAAGAATTCCTAAAAGAATGGCCTGCGAGAAATTGTATTTGGGTTAGAGATGAAAGCGACAGAGTGCAAGATGTTGCATGTTATGGCGTTGATAGTTCGGTTTTAAATGCTTACAGAAAAGGCGGTAAAAGCCAACGCGAAGCAGAAGAACTTATGAAAGGCCAAATGGAAAAACTGGCTGGCCCTTTTTGGGAAAAACGTAAAAAGGAACTTGATAAAGATTTAGGTTCTAAATTTTGGGAATATTACCATTTAGATGAATGTCTATTCGATTTAAATGGAGGTGGTTGTTCAGTTAAAAGAGGTAGTGACGGCAGAAGTTCAGTTTCTTTTCGTTTAAAAATGCGAGATACACAAGTCCTTGATCAAGAAACATTTCTAAAAATGTCAACCCATTCAATAGATAGCAACCCTACCCCCTTCGTCGAAGGCACAGGCAAACCAGAATATAACGAAAAAGTATCAGTCCCTGCCGGTACTGTTGTAACCATTGGCCCTGTTACCCCCGAAAATGGCAAGCCGGTGCAAATTACCATTACTTTCGGCCAAGATTCAAATGGCAACTCAACTGCAAAAGTTGAAACAACGCAGCGTCCTGATCTTGATCCGGGTAGTTCAGAAGCACCTAAATCCAAACCTGACGGTAACCCTGACGGAAAACCTGACGGTAATCCCGATGGAAAGCCTGATAAAAAACCTGATGATAATCCTGATTCCGATGATAAGCCTGATAAACGTCCAGATGATAAACCTGATCCGGATGATGATCCATCTGATAAAGATAAAGATAAAAGAAAAGAAGATAAAAAAGATGACAAGAAAGAAGAATCAAAAGGCTTACTTTGTGATTTTTTCCCAGACATTTTAGCCTGTGACAAAATGGGCAAACCAGAAGAAGGTATGTTTGATGACATTAATATTCCTCGGGTAACCGATGAAAACACATGGAACAGTGACAACTTCCTACCGCCAAATGGCGTTTGTCCTCAGCCAAAAAGTTTTAGTATTTGGGGAAAGCCGGTACAAATCAGCTATGAACCGCTCTGCGTTTTCATGGAAAAAGTCCGTTTTGCCGTTCTGCTCGGATTCATCATCATGTCAGCTTTTATTGTTTTTGGGTCTTTGAGGAAATAAGAGGTACTTATGCAATTACTTGCAGGTCTTATACCTTTATTGGCAATTTTGCTCAAAATGCTAATTGTCAGAATAATTATTGCTACTGGCATGACGTTTGTAACATATGCAGGCTATATTATTGCGCTAAATAAATTTAAAGATTACACCTTGAATGCCATAAATTCTATGCCGTCTGATATTCTAAATTTACTTTTAATAGGTGGTTTTGGACAAGGTCTCGGTTATTTATTCGGCGCATTCAGCTTTTATATTGGAATGAATACATTAAATAAATTAACTTTTATTATGCCAAGGTAGCTTTATGATTTATTTGTTTACAGGGAACATGGGTACTGGCAAAACATCACGAGTAGTGTGGGGGACTGTTAGTTTTTGCACAAGGAACAAATAGAGTAAAAAAACGCTGAAATCTCGGAAAGACGTGGATTTCGGCGTTTTTTTGTATCCGGAAAAGTTACGCCAGCTTTTTCACAAAACCGCGCCGGAATGCGCGGTTTTTTGTTGAAAGCTGACGGGATTGGGAAATTTTTAAAACTATTTTAAGAGGTTTTTAAAATGGATTTAATCGATACTCCGGCCATACCACTCAACACGGCCTATGATGGCGATGTCGTCTTGGGTATTGCTCAAATCTATTTCAAATGGTGCGTAACGTGGATTTTCAGACGTTACAAGCAGTTTGCCCGGTATACGTTGCACACGTTTGACAAAGAGGTCATTGCCTATACGCAAGACATATAGGCCGTCACGCGGGTCGGTTTCGGCATGATTGATGAGAATGGAATCCCCATGATTGAGCACTCCCTCCATTGAATCGCCTTTTACGGTAATTACAGACAGCTTTTCCGGCTGTTTGGTCACATAGTTGTCAATCCAATATTTCCGGAAAGCCAAGCAGAACAAAGGTTCTTCGCCGAAGACCGGTGCGCCATACCCTGCTGCTGCGGCTACGTTGTAGCGCGGCACGAATACAAACTCTGACAAGTCGACAGGGTTGCCCATAGTGTCGGTAATTCCATCAGAATTTCTGCTTACAGAGAATGCTCCGGCGTTTTCCGGCCTAGCTTTATCAAGATACGGTAAGCCTTTGCCGGTCAGCAGCCAGTTTAAATCACACCCAGTAGATTCTTGAATCTTTATAAGGGTTTCAGTGTTTGGAAGGCCGTCGTTATACCAAATCCGGTTAAATCCAGGCGGGCTCATTCCAATATCTCTTGCAATAACCGCAGGCTTTGGGTTATCGCGCCATAAGTAGGTCAATCTTTCTTTAAAAGTATTCATAAGCTATCTCTATATGTGGTTGCATACATAAAAATATCTATGCAACTTTCTATGCAACTAAATGTATTTGGTTGCATAAAATTAATTCATTTAATAAACAAAAACATACAGAAAACCTAAGCGAAAGCTTATATTTTTCTCTATGCAACCGCTTTACATATTATCTGGTTGCATATATTATTCAATCAACCAAGAACAAACGGTTAGAAAAACGGTTTAACGTATGGAGTAAGTGAAATGGTACAAAAAAACGCAGATTGGCACCGCGCAGATATTGTTGCAGCACTCAAAAAACGTGGTTGGTCAGTAAGAGCTCTTAGTGTTGCATCCGGCTTGTCGCCAAATACATTGAAAGGCGCATTGCAATTCCCTTATTTGAAAGGAGAAAAAATCATTGCAGATGCAATAGGCGTCCCACCTGAAGTAATTTGGCCGACACGCTATGAAGAACGTAATTTCAAGCCAGTATTAAGTGCTTCGCACTAATTATACGCAGATGTTTAAGAGAAATCATGCAAATGATTACAAATGAACTAAAAGCGGGATAAGTGGAGTTTTATATGCAAACAGATAGTCTTTCATCATCAGAACTCGCAAATTTACGGTTGCCAAATCTACAAGTATCAAGACAGGCGATTGAGAAGCGAGCCAAGACACAAGGCTGGCCGTACATCGAAGAAGTTGGCAAAGCGCGTGGAGGCCGTCTGAAAAAATACTTAATCGCTTCCCTCCCTGCCGAAATCCGAGCAGCCATCATGAAACGGCAGTCGGACGAGCTGGCGGAGAAGATGCCGAAAACCCTGCCCCAAGTCAGACCGGGGACGGCGATGTCGGCTCAGGCACTGGCCGAAACGGCCAAGCTGTTGAACGAGAAACAACGGTCGGTGGCGGATGCGCGATGTGCGGTGGTGGCGGCGGTGTTGGGTATCAAATATCAATACGGTTGCTCTGCGAAGGCTGCGGTGGCTCAGTTTTTGGGCTTGCTGGCAGAAGGTAAATTGGACGCGGTCACGCTTGGGAACTTGGAAAAGGCCAATGACCGCAGCCGGTCGGCGAAGATTGGCGAACGTACTTTAGACGGCTGGATTTCTGCTTATTTGAAAGCGGAAAACGCGACGGAGCGGTTGGTTGCTTTGGCTCCGAAGACGACGAAGGCGGTTAAGCCGATTGAGAGCTACGGTTGGTTGCCGATGTTTATGCAGTTTCACAATATCCCGTCCGCGCCGAAACTGGCACACAGCTACCGCCGGTTTGTGCAGTGGGCAGAAGCGGAAAATATGCCGGTTAACGATGTGCCTAACTTGAGTATGGTGCGGCGCGTTTGGGACAAGCTCCCGTTGATTATGCAGGAGCGCGGCAGGAAAACGGGGGCGGCTTATAAATCGCTGCTGCCTTATGTGAAACGTGATTGGGGGGCTTTGAAGCCGAACGATGTTTGGATCGGCGACGGCCACAGCTTTAAGGCGAAGGTGGCGCATCCGGTACACGGCAGGCCGTTTAAGCCGGAAGTGACGGTGATTATTGATGGTTGTACGCGGTTTGTGGTCGGGTTTTCGGTATCTCTTGCTGAAAGTTGTGTGGCGGTATCGGACGCTCTGCGTATCGGGGTCAAGCATTTTGGTTTGCCGATTATCTATTACTCGGATAACGGCGGCGGCCAAACCGGCAAGACGATAGACCATGAAATCACGGGTATTACGTCCCGACTGGGTATCCGGCATGAAACGGGTATCGCGGGCAACCCGCAAGGGCGCGGCATCATTGAGCGATGGTGGAAAGACAATCTGATTGAGATGGCGCGACAGTATGAGACGTTTGCGGGCGCGGGGATGGACAGCAGCACGAAGAACCTGATGTACCGCAAGATGGAAAGTGCTTTTAATGCTTTGGAAAAAGGCAAGGATTTGACGGAGGAACAACAGAAATATTTGAAAAAACTGCCGAGCTGGTCGCGTTTTATAGCGGATGTGGTCAAGTGTATCGACGAATACAACAACCGCCCGCACGGGGAGCTGCCACGACATCCTGACGGCGGGCATTATACGCCGAAGGCTTATCGGGAAATGAGGCTGGAACAGGACGGTATCGCGCCGGATATGTTGTCGGCAGAAGAGCTGGCGACGATGTTTATGCCGCAAGAGGTGCGAAAGGTACAGCGCGGTTGGCTGGATTTGTTCAACAACTCTTATTTCTCAACTGAGCTGGCGGAGTATCACAAAGACGAGGTACGGGTCAGCTACGATTTGAGCGATGCGTCGGCGGTCAATGTGTTTGATATGGACGGCAAGTTTATCACTAAGGCGCAGGCCAACGGCAATACCCGCGAGGCTTTCCCGACGGCTCGTATCGACCAACTGGCGGAAAAACGCCGAAAAGGCAAAATCAAGCGGGCGGAAAATGCAATCAAGCTCGCAAACGCGGAAGTCAATCCGGCTTTGGAACAGGCTGCGGTTTGGGACGAGCTGGGACATTTGGGCGGAAACGTCATCGAGGCGGAGTATGCGGTATTGCCGAAAACGGGCACAGACGATTTTGTGTTGTTTGAGGCGGATAGAAGTTAAAACGGTTTTAAACCTCTTTTAAAAGGACTAAAAAAAATGAAACAAATTAATCAAGCATTGCAACAAAAACTGGCTGAATTTAAAGCCAAATCAGGTATGAACCAAACCCAACTGGCACGCGGTATCGGTACTTCGCCGGCATCCATCAGTATGTATCTCAATGGTACTTATGCGGAAAAAGGCGGCAATTATGAAACCATCGAGCCGAAAATCGAGGCGTTTTTGGAGATGCAGGACAGCAAAGCGCAACGTGAAGAGCTGGTGTTGGGATTTGTATCGACTAAGACGACACGCCGCATTGCGGAAGTGATGCGCGATGCGCACGAAGGCGGCGAAACGGTGGTGATCTACGGTCAGGCTGGCTTGGGCAAGACGCAGGCGGTCAAAAACTACTGCGAGAAAAACCCTGCGGCTATCTTGATTGAGGCTAATCCGAGCTTCACGGCACTTGTCCTGATGCGCAAGTTGGCGACGGCGGCGAAGGTATCGGCGATGGGCAGTTTGAATGATTTGTTTGAGTCTGTATCTGACCGCCTGCGCGATTCAGGCCGTCTGATTGTGGTCGATGAAGCGGAAAACCTGCCGTTACGCGCCCTTGAAATTGTACGCCGTCTGCACGATGAGACTGGCTGCGGCTTAGTGTTGAGCGGTATGCCCCGACTGGTGGCCAACCTGCGCGGTAAGCATGGCGAGCTGGTGCAACTTTATAGCCGCGTGTCTGTTGCGCTGAATTTAGGCGA
The DNA here is from genome assembly GCF_051963655.1 of Neisseria sp. P0001.S007. Lineage (NCBI taxonomy): Bacteria > Pseudomonadati > Pseudomonadota > Betaproteobacteria > Neisseriales > Neisseriaceae > Neisseria > Neisseria sp. P0001.S007. The sequence continues at coordinate 61,705 of NZ_JBQCUB010000008.1, forward strand.
ATCTTTGCCGGATGACGAACTCTTTGAGATTGCGAAAGCGGCTTTGCCTGATGCGGACGAGGAGACGCTCTTGGAACTGGTTAAGCATAGTAACGGCAATACACGCCGGATGAGCAAATTGATGCGCGGCGCGGTACGCACGGCGAACAAGAACGGTATCAAGATGCAGGCCGGTATCGTTAAGAAATACAGCTCCCTGATTATCCGATAAGAAAGGCCGTCTGAAATGAGACACGAATATGCGGTACACGCCGGAGTCTATGAGGACACTTGGCACGATTATGAAACCCATAAACGTCGCAAGATTTGGCGGGCGGATGTGCGCGGCAAGCGCAAAGAAGGCTTCGCATGGTTGCAAATCCGCCGACTGCGGAAACGCTTTGAAAGCAAAGAGGAAGCCAGGGAATGGGCGGCGCAGGTTAAGGCGGATTGGGTGCGCAATAATTTTTTTGCCTTGAGAAAATATTAAGTAATTGATTTATAAGGAAATAGGAAAATGTCTAATTTGTTTTGCGAACGAAAAACCAAGTGGATCGGTTTGGCTTTTTGGTTGTTGTTTTGGGCGGTTTTGGTGGGAACGATGCTTCACAGCTGCTCTAAGCCGGTGGTGTCGGCGGCGAAGTTGGAAATGTCACGCCGCGAGCGTCTGGCGGACTTGGAGGCTCAAGCTTTAGGCGAGCAATACGAGGCGATGAGTACGGAGGAAAAAATGAAAGGGATTGTTTATGAGCGATAAGCCATTGAGCCCTACGGCGAAACAAGAGGCTTTGGCACGGGCGGTAAAGGAAATCCGCGCGAAATATGGCGATAAGGCGATTGTGAAAGGATGTGTGAAATGAGTTTCGGACGACGTAATACGGATTGGCAGGCTTGGGGACAACACCGCAGGCGTACGACGGCGCGAATGGCGCAAAAAAACAGAGAGCGTGAAATCGAAGAATATCAGGCGCGTTTTAAACGGCCTGCCGAGAAGAAGGAGGAGAAAAAATGATTTGGTTTGTTGTCGGATTGGCGGTGTTGGTATTGCTGGGGATTTGGCTTGAAATGTTGGCCCGAATCGTCGTGTTGCACATGATCGGCGAAGGCCATGACGGTTATGACGACAATTAAAACGGTAAGCCGTTGATGTTGCTCTATATTTTTTTGCCTTATTGAAAATGTAAGGTATTGATTTAAAAGGATTTAAGAAATGAATGGAAAAGAAATTGCAGAATGGATCGAAGACCGTGGCGAGCTGATGATCATGAAGAAGGACGGCGAAGGCTTTGTAATCGCTGCGCGGTCGCCGGACGGGATGTGGAAGACTGCCGAGGCGGGAACTTTGGCTCAGGCGATAACTTTATGGGAGGAAGCGTGATGGACATTGAGCAATACAACCCTAAAAAGAGTCCGAAATATAGCAATTTTATTTATAGATTTTTGAAAAAGAACAAAAAAAATATACCGCATAGAGGAATGCCGGTTATCGAAAAGTTTGACACGCTGGGTATCTGGCGTATCGGATGGCATGACAGTGACGGATGGTTTACCGGTGCTCCCATCAGTTTTTTACCCGATGGAAAGGTAGAGATTTATGCATTTAAGCCAGGCGGACAAGTTGTCGAAAAAGTCGAATGGTGTGATTACAAACGTATTGGAGCCTGTGCTATTGACGGGTATGCGCATAAATGGCGTGAAGTTAATAAAAACAGTCGGTGCTGCGAATACTGCGGCCAATGGATACGACGGAAAGTTAAAACCGAGAAAGTTATTCGCCGCCGCGATATTTGGGAGATTGAATCATGATTTGCCGTTGTCCTAACTGCGGAGCGGCCAACAGGTTGTTGTCTTTATAGCGTTTTTGGAAATTATTGGAGTAGTTAAATGATTGAAATCAGAAGTAAAAACTTTATCGCGTACAACGCAAGTGAAAGTGTTTTGGAAAGCATCATCAAGGATGTTTTCACGGGGGCGATGTTAGGGTTTTGTGTGTATATCAGCCATTGGTCAGCCTCAGTGTTTTGGACATTTATCAGCGGTTTAATGTTTTTGTCTTATCTGGGCATTAAGTTGGGCAGGTTGATGCGTGACAAGCAAACTAAGTTTGAAACTTGGTCAGAGTTTAAGACATGGATCGATAAACAAGCTGAACTTGAAAATCACTTGGCAGGCAATGTTCAAATCGTAAAAGGCAATGGAAATGTACAGGCTGGTGGCGATGTTTGGAAGGATAAACAATGAACATCGAAAAATTCAACCCGAAAAAAGACCCTAAATACATTGGCTATATTTTCCGATTTTTGAAGAAAAAATCCAAGTTGCGTGAAGCTTTAGGAGCTTATCCGCGAATTGTTAAATTTAAAGATGGATTCGGCTGGTGTATCGGCTGGTTTATTGAAAACGGTCTTGGGGACTTTATTGGCAGCAGGATTTGTTACGACTCAGAACTAATGGATGAGACATTTTGTTTTATTAAAACCCCTGAAACAGAGGTGGTTGCCGAAGTCAAATGGGACGAATACGAACGTATCGGAGGGTGTGCATTAACTGAATGGCATCACAAATGGGTCTATGCCAATAAACAAACACGCAAATGCCGACACTGCGGAAGATGGGAACGGAAAGTCGTCAAGACCGTTAAGACGGTTGAACGTCGAACATTATGGGAGAGCGAGTCATGAACATCAAATGCCCGAACTGCGGGGCGGTGCATAGCCTGGATAGCTTAATCAATGACGCAGACGCATCAGCGGTATTAAAGGCTGTATTGGAGATGGATGCGGAATTGGGCAAGGCGGCGATACGGTATATCGGTTTGTTCCGTCCTGCGAAATCCCAGCTCTCTTGGGCGCGTACCGCGAAACTGCTGAATGAGTTGCTGCCGATGATTAAGGCGCAGGAGGCGGCGCGTGACGGGGTTTGTTTTCCTGCCCCTACCGAGGCTTGGATTCACGGTTTTAATGAAACCGTTAATGCCCGCGACCAAGGCCGTCTGAAACTGCCCTTAAAGTCGCATGGTTATTTGCTGGAGATTGTGAGCCAGTGGCAGGGTTCGGGGTTGCCCTCTCCCCAGTCCTCTCCAACAGGGAGAGTGGGCGAAGGCGGCGCGCCGTCAAAACTGCGGCAGGGTGTGGCAGCCTTGGGCGAATGGGCGGGGAATGATTGGGCGAAACTGGAAATCGCGGCAGGATTTGCATTGCTCGCCGCGCTCAATCTGCCCAACCGACCGGCAGCGCAGGATATGCCGGTAGTTGCGGAAATTTGGTATCGGAAACTGATGGAGAAAAAAGAAATCGTCTCGCCGGAGTATGACCCGATACGGATTCAGACGGGGTTTAAGGTATTGCAGGCGGCGGAAACATGGCCGCACCCCGCCGAACTGCTCCGCAACCTGCCGCCACGGTTGATACCAAGGGCGATGCTGGCAAAGCCCGCGCCGGATAAGGAAAAAGGCCGTCAGAAAATGGCGGAAGTGAAAGATGTTTTAAACAAGAAAGGTCATTGAAATGGAAAATGTATATTTTACAAGTAATAACCGAATATCGGACTTAATCAGTCAACTAGAAAAGTTGAAGGCAGAGCACGGCGATTTGGTAATAACCCACAATTATTTACGAGGAGGAGTTAGAGATATTGATTTAACAGAGGTTAAGGTTGCCTATATCAGACCGAAGGAAAAACGCGAAAGAATATTGGCTTATCGTATTGGGACACACCAAGTCGGTGATTTAAAGGTCTTAAGAATTTTATAGTTTAAAAGGAAAAAATCATGATTGAACCGCACGAGTACCGTCTATTGGACGAATATTTAGAGCAAGACTGGGATGCCTTTATCAGTTTTGCTGAAACTAAAGGATTTGAAGCAAGCGAAGTATATCAACTACTCAACAAACTGGAGGAAAAAGCAAATGGCTAAAACCCGAATCAAACAACCCGCTATCGAAGCGGCACAAGACAAAGCGGAAGTTACCGCATTTATCCGCCAAATCGGCGACTTGCAGCGCGAAGTCAAACGCCTGGAAACCGAAGCCGGAGACAAAAAAGCGGTCATCGAAGAAGAATATGCCGCCAAAGCCGCGCCGATGTGTGCCGAAATCATGAGCCTGACCGAACGTGTGGCCGCATACTGCGAGGCACATAAGGACGAGCTGACGGAAAACGGTAAAACCAAAACCGTGGACTTTACTACCGGCCTGATTAAATGGCGTATCCGTCCGCCATCCGTCAAGGTAACGGGCGTGGCCGCCGTCTTGGCGTGGCTCTCCGAGAAATCCGCCTTTGCTGAGTTTGTCCGCACTAAAAAGGAAATCGACAAAGACGCCATCCTGAATCAAAAAGAGCGTTTTTCAGACGGCCAAGTGCCGGGAATTAAGATTGTGTCGGGGCTTGAGGATTTTGTGATTGAGCCTACTGAGCAGGAGTTGGCGTGATGGCGAAAATTGTGATTGAAATTGAAGATTTGCCTAATGGTAAAGTTAGCTATGTACCTCATGGAGATCTCCTTATCCGAGATGGCGGCACTCCTGCTCAATTAACTTGGATTGCTGTGCAAGATGTTATTGATATGCTTGGAAAGATTGGGGCTATACAAGGTATGTCAAAGCGGGAGATGTCGTGATGGAAAACGGAAATTTAAATACCGATGAGCTGGAATTTTTAAGAACTGCCGCACGCGATTCCTTCTACATCCACGCTCAAGTCGAAAACGCCAACCGAAAATTAGAAACCGCTTTTCTCGTGTGGGGAAAAGTGAAAGAAGGAGAAAAAGAGGCTATGCGCGCCCGAAAAAAAGCCTTTATTTATTACTGCTTCGGGGTGGTTTGGTTTTTTCTTGCGTTGATTTTATTTTTCTTTGGCGTTTAAAGCTTGATTAAAGGCCGTCTGAAATGGGGTTTAAAACCTGTTTCAGACGGCCTTTTTTATGTCTGTCAGTTTCGCAAAAAAAAACATCGACTTAATACTATATATTGTATTTTATTGGTATAATATTCGCTAATTTATACTATATATTGTATTGGAGAGATAATGCGCCGAGCGTTGATTGCGAAAATTAAGATTGCTCAAAAGGAGCTGGGCTTGGATGACGGTACCTATCGCGCGGTGTTGGAGCGCGTGACGGGCAAGCGGTCGTGTACCGAGTGCAGCATCCCTGAGCTGGAGCGCGTGGTCGAGGATTTGCGACAACATGGGTTTACGCCGAAAAAGACGGCAGGCCGTCGCCCGAACCGCCGAAGCTCTGCCGACCCGATGATGCGTAAAATTGAAGCCCTGCTGCTGGATAACGGCTGGAGCTGGAATTATGCGCACGGTACGGCGAAAAAGATGTTTAAGGTTGATCGTGTGGAATGGTTGTCCGACGGCAATATGCACAAGCTGGTGGCGGCGTTGCAGATTGCGGCGAACCGCCGTAAGAAAGGGGCTGTGTGATGTATGAGACGGCAGATTTTGGCGCGGTCAAGCATCTGCTTCCTGATAGTGTACAGGCGTTGATTACGGTCATCGGGTTTAATGAAACGCTGGAGTTGGTGCGCCTGATGGGCGGTACGACTTATCCGTTGCGGCAGGGTTATACGAAAAACAGTCAATCCCGTGTTGCGTACTTGGAGGAGATTATCGGCAGTGAGGCGGCCGGTCGGCTGGTGGAAGCGATGGCTCCGTGCAATCTGTTTATACCCCGTTGCGAGACGGCCTTGTATGAGTTGCGAAACCGTAAAATCCGCAGTCAGTTTGACCGACAGACGGCGGGTGGCACCCCCGCATATGAGGCCGTTAACGATTTGGCCTTGGCACACCGCCTAAGCGACCGCCATGTGTGGCGGATCCTGAAACAGGCGGATAAGGAAGCGGAGCAGGAAAATTTGTTTTAGAATGGAATGCCATGCAGATGTATGGCATTTTATTTTGGAGAAAAATATGAAAACGTTTTATTTTGTGCTGCTGGCGTTGGGTTTGGCAGCGTGTGGGCAAGTATCAGAGGAAGTCAAACCGACAGCCCCAGCACAGCAAGAAACTCAGCCTGACCCGAAAGTGAAAATCGTGGAGCGCCTGAAAAACGAAGAATACTTTATAGGGGAGAATAATTTAGACAAAATCCGCCGGCACGGCGAACTGAAAAGCCATGCGGAAAAATTGGTGGCATTGCTTACTCAAGCTGAAAAGGAGAGCCGCGGCATGGTGTTAAACGGTAGCAATTTGGCGGAGGTCAAGACATTTAACGAGGCTTTTATTGCTGTCGCCAAATCAGCCGATGAAACTTTCGGCGGGCCATTTTTGGAAGATAAGGCTGGATTGTATCAGTGTACCAATGCCGCCAATGCTGCATATGACTACTTTACCGCCAGACAAAACCAAAATGCTATGGTTGCCAATTATAAACAAAACTACGACAACGCTATGGCCGCTTGTAAAGAGCAAATTAAACATCCTCCTGAAGCTGAGGCAACTGTCTATGCCCGTAAAGGTATTAATCTGCCTATAAATGATTGTTTAGCCGTGTTGACCGGAGATGAACCATTTGACACATTTACTTGTCCGATGAAAATCAAATAAGGTTGAATCATGCCAAGGCCGTCTGAAATTTCAGGCGGCCTTTTTGTTGCCTACTGACACTGTTTCGACCGCTGCAAAAGCCATGCCGTTTGAAAATGTAAGCCTCTGAAAGTGCATTTTAATCTGATTTTGAGGGAGGCTTTAATGAGCAAAATTATTTGTCTGACTGCCGGACACAGTAACACCGACCCAGGCGCGGTCAACGGCTCCGACCGTGAGGCGGACTTGGCGCAGGATATGCGCAACATCGTGGCATCTATTTTGCGCGATGACTACGGCTTGACCGTTAAAACCGACGGCACGGGCAAAGGCAATATGCCGCTGCGCGAGGCTGTAAAACTGATTCGCGGCTCGGATGTGGCGATTGAGTTCCATACCAATGCGGCCGTCAGCAAAGCAGCTACGGGCATTGAGGCGTTGAGTACCGTCAAAAACAAACGCTGGTGTCAGGTGCTGAGCAAGGCTGTTGCGAAGGCTACCGGCTGGAAACTGCGCGGCGAAGACGGCTTTAAACCCGACAATGGGGGCCAGCATTCGCGCCTGGCTTATGCACAAGCCGGCGGCATTGTGTTTGAGCCGTTTTTTATCAGCAACGATGCTGATTTAGCCTTGTTTAAGGCTACAAAATGGGGCATCTGCCGCGCGATTGCGGACGCGATTGCGATGGAATTGGGAGCGGCTAAGGTATGAAAAAGTCTTTGATTGCTTTATCTATTGCCTGTTGGGCAAAGTTGAAAAACGGTTTTGGCGTACCACCGTTATCTGAAATCAAAATCACGCCAAGCCCTGTTCGGGTAGGCTATTTGAAACAACATCCGTCTATGCGCATGGGTAAGTCGGGTGTGGCAGCAGCCAAACGTGCGGCGCGTAAACGCAAGAATCGTCGTTAATCATGGGACAGGTTGAGTTTTACGAAAAGATGATTGAGCTATGGTCGCGCAAAAGCCGTGAGGCAAGCGAACAGGCGGACTTGCCTGCGTTTGATTTTACGGAGGGAGAACTGGCCAATTATCGGTAAATGCTGAAACGGCACCTGCAAACCAAAAGTGTGGAATAGCAATGCGTATTTTGGATATTTTTAAAAACCCCGCGACAGGCAATGTGTCGCACTCGAAACTGTGGGCAAACGTTGCCTGCGCTGCGGGGACGTTTAAGTTTGTGATGTTGCCCGACCCGTCGGCGGAGATCTGGGCGGTGTATTTGGGCATTGTCGGCGGCTATGCGGTGGCGCGCTCGTTTGTCAGCGTCAAACGTCAGGAGGTCGAGAATGAATCTCGTGAAACTGCTGACGAATAACTGGCAACCGATTGCCATCATCGCACTTATCGGCACGGGTTTGGCGGTGTCGCACCATCAAGGCTACAAGGCAGCCTTTGCCAAACAGCAAGCGGTCATCGACAAGATGGAGCACGATAAGGCGCAAGCCCTGCTGTTGTCGGCTCAAAACTATGCGCGCGAATTGGAACAGGCGCGTGCGGAAGCTAAAAAATCTGAAGCCAAGGCGCACGCCGTCGGTGTGGCTTTGGCACAAAAGCAGGCGGAAGTAAGCCGCCTGAAAACGCAAAACAAAAAGGAAATCGAAAATGCGCTTACTCAAGACCGCCAAAAAGCAGGCGGCGGTTGTATTGACGGCTTTGGCCATCACGGCCTGCAGCTCTACAACCGCGCCCTCGGCTACGGAAATTAAGGTTGTCGAAAAGGCGGTCATGCCGACCCCGCCTGCCGCGCTGATGGTCGCGCCGGTGCGCCCGAATCCGCCGAAGGACGGCAAGACGGCCACGCTGTTGGAACACGCTGCTGAGTTTGGCGGCTATGTTGCCGAACTGGAAAACCAAAATCAGGCTTGGCGCGACTGGGTCAACAGTCAAGCGGAAGTTGACGGTTCGGAGGGCGAACGATGACGACTTATCGTGATTTGGTACAACGCACGGTCGCCTGCCGCCATGCGGATTTAGAGCTGGGATTGAGCCGCGCACGCGAGCAAGAGCCGTTTGTCATTCATGTTTCCGACCTGTTGGATAAGGCAGGCATTGAGTACGCAGTGCGTATGGATAAGGATTTCCAGACGACCTTTTGTGTGGAGTTTTCCGCGACCGCTCCTGCTGATGTGATTGGTATTTTGCGGAAATATTACTCAGTCTTTTTTGACGGCCAAAAGGTCGAGGCGGCGAGCCGAAATCCCGAAGGCTATGCGGTGCGTATCGTATTCGGCGACGTGCCGGTTTAAAGGGGTTTTAAATGGACTTTGAATTTGGGTTTAAAACCCTGTGGCCGATTGCGACGGCGGCGTTTTGGTTTTGGGTCAACGGCATTTCAGGCCGTCTGAAAGAAGCGGACAAGCGTATCAACGACCTTAAAGAGGAGCTGCACGCGGTCAAGCTCTCTTATCACACCAAGCAGGATGCCAAGGAAGACCGCGACAGTATTGCGGCCTCTTTGGGGCGTATCGAAGACAAACTTGAAAAAATGAATGAAAAATTAGACAGGAAAGCGGACAAATGAGCGACCCGATTTTAGAAGCCTTGGCGCGTATCGAAGCCAAGCAGGATGACCTGCTTGCCAATCAGGCGCGCATGGACGAGGAATTGCAGCAAATTAAGAAAGACTGCAAGAAATCTGCTGCGGTTTATGGCGGTCTCGGCGGCGTGATTGTAACGACGGGTTGGGAACTGCTGCGAGCCAAGTTCGGAGGCTGATATGGCACACCCGAAAGAAACCCGCGAAAAGCTGCGCCGACTGTACGTCAGCGACGGTCAGACGCTCGAAATCGCGGCGATGATGTGTGAAATCCCGACTACGACCGCCCGTAGCTGGAAACGCGCCGCCAAAGAGACCGGCGACGATTGGGACAAAGTACGCGCCGCCTACACGCTGGCGGGCGGAGGTATCGAAGACTTGAGCCGCTCGCTGTTGGCGGGGTTTTTGGTGCAGTACCAATCGACGATGACGATGTTGCAAGACACGTCGGTCGAGGAGCTGATGCCGTCCGAGCGCGCCAAATTGTTGGCGAGCCTGTCGGATGCGTTTACAAAGACCGTAGCCGCAAACGCCAAAGTGATGCCGGAAACGTCAAAATTGGCGACGGCGATTGAGGTGTTGGAATTGTTTGGCGAAGTAGTCAAAGAGCGATACCCGCAACACTTGCAGGCTTTTGTCGAGTTGGTTGAGCCGCTGGGCGTGGAAATTGAAAAGAAATACCGATGAAGGTCGTCTGAAAAATGAAGTCCAAAGAGTTTTTAAAGTCGCTTGCCGAATACGCCACCCAACTCCGCCAAATCATTGAGGCAGAGGTGGACGGCTTCGACGCGTCGACTGCCGCCATTGCCGAGCGTCGGGCGAAGGTATTAGACCCGGTCAACGGTTACGAATATTTCGTAAACACATATTTTCCGCACTATGTCCGCTCGCCCGAAAAGTCGATGCTGCACAAGTTTTTATTTTCCCGACTGCCCGAAATCTTGAGGTCGTCTGAAGGCATCAACGAGGCAACCGCCGCCCCGCGCGGCGAGGCGAAATCAACGCTGGTTACGCAACTGTTTACGCTTTGGTGTGTGGTAACGGGGCGCAAGCATTACGCGGTCATCGTGATGGACAGTATCGACCAAGCCTATCCCATGCTGGAGGCAATCAAGGCAGAACTTGAGTTTAACCCACGATTGAAAACCGACTTTCCGGCGGCTTGCGGACAGGGGCGCGTTTGGCAGGCGGGGACTGCGGTAACGGCAAACGAAGTCAAAATCCAAGTGGCGGGCAGTGGCAAAAAGTTGCGCGGTCTGCGCCACGGTCCATACCGCCCCGACCTTGCCGTCCTTGACGATATCGAGAACGACGAACAGGTGCGCAACCCAGAGCAACGCGACAAACTCGAAACTTGGCTGAAAAAAGCCGTCCTCGCATTGGGTGGTGCGGGGCAGAAGTTTGACGTGATTTATATCGGCACCATCCTGCACTACGACAGCGTCTTGAACCGTACCCTGAATAACCCGTTTTGGCACGCGACTAAGTTTAAAGCCATGCTTGAATGGCCTGATCGCATGGATTTGTGGGACAGATGGGAAGAACTGTACCGCAACGATGGCGCGGAGGTAGCCGAAGCGTTTTATCAGGCGCACAAAGACGAGATGGAGCGTGGCGCGCAAACAAGCTGGGCGGCTCGCGGCGTATTGGCATTGATGAAAATCCGTGCGCGTGACGGCCATGCGACGTTCGATTCGGAATATCAGAATGATCCGGTTGCCGGTGAGGCCGCGCCGTTTGCGAACAGCCTGAATTTTTGGGTCAATCGTGATTCGGATTGGATTTTTTATGGTGCGTGCGACCCGAGTTTGGGCAAGGCCGGCAACAGCCGTGACCCGTCTGCGTTGTGTATCGGCGGGTACAACCGCCGCACGGGTGTGTTGGATGTGGTGGAGGCTCTGATTAAGAAACGCCTGCCGGACAAGATTATTTCCGACATTATCGAATTGCAACGGCGGTACCGTTGTGTGTTGTGGGGTATTGAGACGGTGCAGTTTCAGGAGTTTTTAAAGACTGAGCTGGTCAAACGCGGCGCGGCTGCCGGTATCCCGATTCCGGCACGCGGTATCAAGCCGAGTGCGGACAAGTTGCTCCGTATTGAAAGCCTGCAGCCGTATATGCAAAACGGTCAAATCCGTTTGCACGCCAGTCAAAGCACACTGATTGACCAATTCCGCCATTTTCCGATGGCAGACCATGACGACGGTCCTGATGCGGTGCATATGCTGTGGGGCTTGGTTCAAAGCAGCGCGACTGTCGGCGGCTATATTGCCGTGCCTAGAGAGCACGGTTTGTCCGGACGGATGGGGAGCGGCGCATGGTAAAACTGACACGGGATACAGCCTGCTAAGGAGTGGCACGGCTGAAAATGGGGCAAGTTTAACTTGCCCTTTTTTACGTCATGAAAAACCTACTCCGTGCGTTGTTTAGTAAAGCCGCACCTAAAACGCCCGATAAACAATCCCAAACGGCGGATATCGTTAAAAACCGCACTACCCATGAGCATCCGAGCAAAGGGCTGACTCCGCAGTCGCTTCATCGGATTTTGGAAGATGCGGAAAACGGCGATATTCAGGCGCAGTCCGAACTCTTTGTCGATATTGAGGAGAAGGACGGCCATATCTTTTCGGAGATGAGCAAACGCAAGCGCGCGGTAATCGGCTTGGATTGGAATATTGTTCCGCCCCCGAACAGCAGCGAAGCGGAACGGAAGCTGGCCGAAGAGGTTGGTGGCTGGCTCAATCAGATGACCGATTTAGAGGATATGATGTTTGACCTTTTGGACGCGGTCGGACACGGCTTCTCCTGCGTGGAAATCGAATGGGAAAACCTTGGTTCGTTATGGTTGCCCAAGGCATTCCATCATCGTCCGCAGGCTTGGTTTAAGGTCAATGCAATGGGTGAGGTGTTATTGCGCAAAGACGGCAGCCCAGATGGCGAAAAGCTGTGGGATTTAGGCTGGATTGTCCATAAGCACCGCAGCCGTTCGGGCATTTTGGCAAGAAGCGGTTTGATGCGCACGCTGGTGTGGCCTTATTTGTTCAAGAATTACTCGGTGCGTGATTTGGCCGAGTTTTTGGAGATTTACGGCCTGCCGACCCGAATCGGCAAATATGCCTCCGGGGCAGACGACAAAGATAAGCTCACCCTTTTGAATGCGGTGCGCGAAATCGGCCATAACGCGGCGGGCATTATCCCTGAAACCATGCAGATTGAGCTGCTCAACGCGGCCAACGGCAGCGCGGATCCGTTTCAGGCAATGATTGATTGGGCGGATAAAACGTCTTCAAAAGCGATTTTAGGCGGCACGCTGACCAGCCAGGCTGACGGCAAGACTGCTACCAATGCGCTGGGGCAAATCCATAACGAGGTGCGCCATGATTTGCTGGTGTCCGATGCCAAACAACTGGCCGGCACATTGACGCGCCAATTGATCCTGCCATTGTTGCAGCTCAATAAAGGCAATGTCGATGTTTCACGTCTGCCGCGCTTTGTGTTCGATACGCAATTGCCTGAAGATTTGACGGTGTACTCCGACTCTTTGCCTAAATTGGTGAAAATCGGCATGAAGATTCCGTTGTCGTGGGCGCAGGAAAAATTAGCTATTCCTTTGGCTTCCGAAGACGAGCCGGTATTGGCTTTTCAAACCGACGTTAAAACGGATTTAAAAAACGCTTCTCTAAGCTACCGCCGTGTGGCTTTGAGTAAAACTGGCGAGATTGTCGGCGCGGCGCAGGCGGATTTGGATAATGCGGACTTGAGCAAAGTGGCCTTGCCAGAAATGATTGAGCCGTTTTTACGCGGCTTAGGCCAGGCTTTGGCCGAGGGTGATAGTTATGAGGATGTGCAGGAGCGTTTACTGCGCGTTTATCCCGACCTGACTGCCGAGCAATTTCAGACGGCCTTGGCGCGTGTGGTTTTTGTGTCGGACTTATGGGGACGGATGAATGGCTGATTTGAGCTACGCATTCGGCCTTGAGCCTGAACAGGCCGTCAAGTATTTTGAGGGGCTGGGCTTTAATGTGCCGTCCGATTGGAAAGTAACGTGGAACGAAGCGCAGGCTAAGGCACGGGCGATTGCGGGCATTCACAAGCAGGATATTGTCGCGCAAATCCACGGTGCTTTGTATGAAAGCCTGAAAAACGGTACGTCATTTGAGAAATTCCGTGATGATGTGGTAGGCCGTCTGAAACAGCATGATTGGCAGCTGCTGAAAGATGGCGACATTGTGCATATAAACACCGGCGAAGTAGATGGTAAAGGCATCACGCGGCATCGACTGGAAACCATTTTCCGTACGCAAATGCAGTCAGCCTATATGTCCGGGCATTGGCAGGCTCTTGAAGATGGTCGAGACTCTGCGCCCTGGTTGCAGTATTCGGCCATTCTTGACAGCCGTACCCGACAAAGCCACGCTGCGGCGCATGGCGCGGTGTATCACATCGACGACCCGTTTTGGAATTACTTCTACCCTCCCAACGGCTTCAACTGCCGCTGTACCGTGCGGGCATTTTCAGACCGTGACTTGAAGCGTCGAAATCTTTTGCCACAAAAAGCGCAACTGGAAGATACGGAAGTGGTGGTCAACCGCAAGGGCGATACCCGCCCGGCCAAGGCGGTGAAGCTGGCCGACGGCAGCCGCTTTTATACTGATGCAGGTTTTCAGAACAATGTGGGTAAAAGCCATTTGGCCAACTTGGGGCAGTTGCAGATGCAGCGTGCGGTAGATTTACCGCCGAAGCTGGCAAGTGTGGCGGTTGGTGCTGCTTTAAAAGACCCAATGATTATGCGCTCAACCATTAAGGCAATGACCAATATGGTACGCAAAGCACAGGCAGACGGTTTTCAGACAGGTCAGTTTCTTCATGTAGGTGTGTTGCCGTTGGCGGTCTTAGAAACATTGGAGGCCAAAGGTTTCACACCGTCGGCCTTAATTTCGGTAAATGATGACAGGCTTTGGCATTCTTGGCGCGATAAGAAAGTGCGACAGTTGCCGATAGATTTTTGGGAACGTTTGCCTGAGCATTTGAATGCGCCGGATGAAATCAGGTTGTCACGTTCGAATGACCCGGCACAAAAAGATGCGCTGTTGTTTGTTTATGATTTACCAAATAGCAAGGGCAAGCTGGTTGTTACGATGGATTATAAAGCGGCGGCACGAAATCTGCTTACCGGTAAAAAAGAGAAATTCTTAACCAATATGGTGAATACAGGCGCTGTTGTTGATGACCCAAACCGGATAATCAGTTTGAATGCAATTGAACTGTTATGGAAAAAGCCGTAAAGCGTTTTGCCTGATTCGAACAGGATCACACGGGGGCTTACGCCACCGCTCCCTTTCCATTTGGTAACCCACGCTTTACGGCTTTGTTAGGGACAATATACTGATGATTGAGATAAAAATCAACACAGACACGTTGCAAAACAGCTTAAACGCCATTGCGCAACGTACAAGCAACACCCAGCCATTGATGACGCAGCTTGCCCGCATCATGCGCAATGCCGTGCTGGACAACTTCGAGGCAGGCGGCCGCCCCGCGTGGGCTCCGCGCAAGTATCCGTCCGCGCGTGAAGGATCGGGGCTGTTGCAGGCCAGTGGGCGTTTGCGCAATTCGATTACGCAGAACAGTACGGCCACGGAAGCGGTGGTTGGTACCAATGTGGAATATGCGGCCATTCATAATTTCGGCGGACAAACTGCACCGCATACGATATTGCCGAAAAACGGCAAAGCCTTAAAATTTGGCGGACGGTTTGCCAAACGTGTTAATCACCCCGGCAGTAAGATTCCTGCACGTCCGTTTATGGTTCTTCAACCTGACGACGAACAGGCTTTAGTCGATGCGGTAAATGATTACTTGGATGCCGCTCTTGGCAATTAAAACAAAAGCCGTCTGAAATTACACACAGACGGCTTTTATACACCTTTCCCTTATCTACCCTTTCCCGAAATGTTTAAATCAATCTGTGAGGGGCTTAAAAGGCTTCTGAAACGGTTTTAAACATACTCTCTTTCCCATTCTCCAATATTTCTCATTTTCGTTCCTTACTGACAGTGATTCAGCCTCTTGTGCCGGCTTGATGGCGCATGATTCGGCAATGGATACCAAAACCTTTCTTGCCGCCTTATCTGCCGCCAAAGTCGGAAATACGGACGGCTTAATCAAAATCGTACCCAAAGGCCAATTTGCACCGGTTGACGGCCGCACCGATACGGGTGTGCCGCACTGGACGATGTCCGCCGACTTGGCGCAGCAAATCATTGCCGCCTTTGACGCCGCGCAAACCGACCTTGTGGTCGACTACGAACACGCCACGCTGAAAGCCGCCGAAACGGGGCAGCAAAACCCTGCCGCCGGCTGGATCAGCAAATATGTGTGGGATGACGAGCGCGGCCTGATGGGCGAAGTGAAATGGACGCAGCGCGCCAAAGACATGATAGACAGCGGCGAATACCGCTATCTGTCGCCGGTACTCGAATACGACACGCTGGGCAATGTACGCGGGCTGCACAGTGTGGCGTTGACCAATTCGCCCGCACTGGACGGCATGGCTCTGGCTGCATTGAGCCGCCAAAACTCTATCAACCCCAAACAGGAAACAAGTATGAACAAGGAAGCTTTAATCAAGCTCTTGGGCTTGGCGGCGGATGCCGACGACAAAGCCATCGAAGCGGCTTTGGCCGAAGCACAGGAAAAGCTGGGCGGTAAAACGCTCGCCGAAGCACTGGCCGCACCCAAAGAAGAACCGCAAGGCGGCGAAGGTGGTAAAGGCGATGCCGGCAAGCCCGAAGACAAGCCGCAAGGCGGCAATGCCGACGACGGCGAGGTAGCCGAACTCAAAGCGCAAGTGGCCGCGTTGAGCAAGAAAGTGATTGCAATGGAAGTGGGCGGCACTTCAGACGGCCTGATCCGTGCCGCGCTTTCAGACGGCCGCCTGTTGCCGCATCAAGAAGCATCGGCGCGCCAACTGGCCGCCAAAGACCCTGAAGCGTTTAAGAATCTGATGGAAGGCAGTTTGAAGTTGGCCGCGTTGAGTAAAACGCAAACCGGCGGCAAAGGCGCGGAAGGCGGTGAGCCTGCGCTGACTCCGGAAGAAATCGAAGTAGCCAAGCAATTGGGTATTTCGGCTGAAGATTATCAAAAAGCCAAATAAGGCTTTAAACAAGGATTAAACCATGATTATCACTCCAGATACCCTGAAGGCGCTGTTTACCGGCTTTAAGAAAAACTTCCAAGACGGCTTGCAAATGGCGGACAGCCAATACAAGGAAATCGCCACTGTTATCCCGTCCTCTACTGCTTCCAATACTTACGGCTGGCTCGGTCAATGGCCTGCCTTCCGCGAATGGGTGGGCGACCGAGTATTCAAAGATATGAAGGCACACGGCTATGCCATCACCAACAAACATTTTGAAAGTTCGGTCAAGGTCAACCGCAACGATATCGAAGACGACAATGTCGGTATTTACGCGCCGATGATGACCGAAATGGGCCGTGCTTCCGCCGTTCATCCTGACGAATTGGTATTCGCCCTGCTGAAAAACGCGCACGCTACGTTGTGTTATGACGGTCAGAACTTCTTCGACAACGACCACCCGGTATATGACCAAGCCAGTGGCGACATTCCATCCGGTACTGTATCCAATATTTTCACCGGTACTGAAGCCGCTTGGTATTTGCTGGATACATCACGCGCCCTGAAACCTCTGATTTATCAAGAACGCAAACCTAAACAGTTCACCGCCATGACCGCCGCTACCGACGAAGGCGTGTTCATGCGCAACGAATACCGCTACGGCGTGGACGGCCGTTGTAATGTTGGTTTGGGCTTCTGGCAAATGGCGGCTAAGTCGCAAGAAAAACTGGATGCTACAGGTTTTGAAAAGGCTTACAACGCAATGGTTAGCCTGAAAGGCGACAGCGGCCGACCGCTGGGTATCCGCCCGAATGTGCTGCTGGTTCCTCCTTCTTTGGAAAACGCCGCCAAAGAGTTGGTGGAAGGCGACCGCCTGGCGAATGGTGCGTACAACCCGAATAAAGGCAAATGCAAGGTAATCGTATCTCCTTGGTTGCTGTAACCCTTTAGATAGGCGGGCTTTGCCCGCCGAAAGGATAAAAAATGGCGAAAGTAAAAAACGAAGATGAAAAAACCGAGCAAACGGTTGGCGCAACTGTGGATGTAAATCCCGAAGACGTTAAGTTGCAGGCTTCCTTTGAGGCTGAAGTCGAAAAATTGAACGCCGAGCTTGAAGCTGCACGTGTGCGTATCGCCGAATTGGAAGCTCAATTGGAACAGGCCGCAAGAGGTGCCGTTGAAGCGGCAGAAGCGCAAGAACGCTATCAGGCGGGCGGTGAAGCGGCGGCCGATGCTGAAGTGGTTGCCATCAAATCCAAACATGGCCATGCGTTTTGGCGCAGCGGGTATCACGTTCAACCGCATTTTACCTTTGTGAAACGTGCCGATTTTGAGCCCGAAGCGTGGGAGCGCCTGCTGGCCGAACCGATGGCTGTTGTTTGTGAAGCCTTGCCTGTGGAGCAGGATTAATGGCTTACGCAACGGTTGCCGATTTGGTGGCGCGTTATACCGAGCCGACGATTGCAGGTCTGACCGACCTGACGCGCTTGGGAAGCGTGAATGCCGAAATTGCGCAACAAGGTTTGGATGATGCCTCCGCCGAAATCGACGGCTATCTGGCATCACGTTATGAATTGCCGTTGCCTGCCCCTGTGCGCCTGTTGAGCCTTTATTGCTGCGACATTGCCGTTTACCGTTTGGCAACGGGCAAGCGCCAAATGACGGAAGATATGGTGCACCGATATGAGGCGGCGATTGCGTATCTCAAATTGGTGGCATCAGGCAAGGCTGGTTTGGGTGTGGCTGAAAATGCCGACCCCAAGCCGACCGTGCAAGGTGATGCGGTAATGTTTGCCGCCAAGGAAAAGGTGTTCGGCCGTGATAGCGTCTATTGAACAAGCCATCAAACAGCGTCTTTCAGACGGCCTTGGCCAAATGGTCAGCGGTGTGCATACCTACGGTGGCGAATTTGACGGTGAAGGCTTGGCTCAAGTGGTCAACCAGTTCCCCGCCGTTTGGGTCATGTTTGCCGGCATTACCGACAGCGAGCCCCATGATACGCGCCGAACACGCTACCAAGTCACTGGTCACTTTACTGTCTTGGTCGGCGACCGTGCCAGCGGCAGCGAGGCGGACAGCCGCTTCGGCGGTTTACACCGAAACGATGTCGGCACTTACCGGCTGATGCAGGCCGTGCGCCTGTTGCTGATCAATCAGACTATGGGTTTGTGTATAGGCCGTCTGAAGCCGGGCAAAGCAAAAAGCCTGTTTTCTAAGCAAATGGAGTTGGACGCAATCAGCGTATTTGCGCTGGATTTTGAAACGCATTGGTTCGAAGACGCACTGCGAGACGGCGATTGGCCACGGCCTACGGTTTCAGATGCTCAACAGGCGCAAGTATATGCCGACGTATCCGAATACCAAGGCCGTACCGATCCAGAACATCCTGACTTGAAAGGCGCAAACCTTGAGCTGCGTATCCCGCCCAAAAAACCAAACCAACCCGCCGATATGGCGGCCACCGTTAAAACCGAGGTAAAACATGACTGAAACTATTAAAGTTCGTGCCGCCGCAGGTCTGCAAGTACCTATGGCCGGCAAGCCCCATGAATATATTACCGACCAAGAAACGGTCGAAGTGCCGAATGCCGCGTATTACCTGCGCTGTATTCACTACGGCGACTTGGTTATTGTTGAGGACAAACCGAAAGGCAACAAATCATGACTTCCGCAAACGTCAGTTTCGACAAAATTCAGACCAGTACGCGTAAGCCGGGCGTTTACGTCGAATGGAACACCAAGCTTGCCGTGCGCAACCTGCCAACCAACAAGCAACGTGTGCTGCTCATTGCGCAACACAGCAATCCCAAGGCGGGCAAGCTGACTGCGCTGGCAAATATCTATTCTGCGGCCGATGTCGCCGCTGCGTATGGTGCAGGCTCTCAGGCGCATTTGATGGCATTGGCCGCTATCAAGGCTTACGCATATGCAGATTTGAGCCTGATTACCGTTGCCGACAATGAAGCAGGCGTTGCGGCCACCGGCAATATCACGATTACAGGCACTGCCGATACGCAAGGCGTTTTACGCGTCAACATCGGCAATGCCGATACGCTGACCGTCGGTGTCGCCGCCAATGCAACCGCCGCAACCGTAGCCGCTGCCGTCAAAGCCGCTATTGATGCCGAAACATCATTGCCGGTAACGGCGACAGCCTCTGAAGGCTTGGTAACGCTGACGGCTAAAAATAAAGGCACGCACGGCAACCATATCCGTATCCGTACCGGCAATACCGCCGAAGGGATTACCGTTGCAGTCAAAGCGATGAGCGGCGGCGATGCCGATGCCGATATCGGCCCCGCATTAAATGCCGTGATCGCCGAAGGTCATAATTTGATTGCGGTAGGCTGTACCGATGAGGCGAACCTCTTAAAGTTGCGCACACATTTGGAAACTGTCGGCGCGCCTGAAGAAAAACGCTGGGCATTGGGTATTTATGGCCAAACCGGTGCATTGGCGCAAACAACGACACAGGCAGGCCGTCTGAACAGCGGTTATCTGTATTCGGCCTGGTATCGCAAAACACCCAGCCTGCCATGTGAGCTGGCAGCCGCGTTTGCAGCCGTCGTGGCCAGTGAGGAAGATCCGGCTCGTCCGCTCAATACCCTGAAACTCAACGGCATCGGTGTGTGCGACAGCGCAGACAAGACTATGCGTACCGAACAGGAAAACGCGCTCTACAACGGCGTTACCCCGATTGAAACCAGTCCCGACGGCACATCCGCTCAAATCGTCCGCGCCATTTCGACTTATACCAAGTCAGGCAACGGTACGGCAGATGAAAGCCTGCTCGACATGACTACCGTGCGCACATTGATTTATGTATCGGGCGCGTGTGCCGACCGTATCGCGTTGCGTTTCCCGCGTGACAAAATGACCGAGCGCACCATTGCCCGTGTCCGCTCTGAGTTGATTGACGTGTTGATGAAATGCGAAGAGTTGGAAATCGTCGAAAACGTTGAAAACAATTTGGCCAACCTGATTGTGGAACGCGATGCGCAAAACACCGGCATGCTCAACTGCCGCGTGCCGTCCGATGTGGTTAACGGCCTGCACCAAGTAGGCAT
This sequence comes from Neisseria sp. P0001.S007, assembly GCF_051963655.1. Lineage (NCBI taxonomy): Bacteria > Pseudomonadati > Pseudomonadota > Betaproteobacteria > Neisseriales > Neisseriaceae > Neisseria > Neisseria sp. P0001.S007. The sequence continues at coordinate 81,955 of NZ_JBQCUB010000008.1, forward strand.
GGTTATCGACCTGTATTTGTAAAAAGGAAAGAACATGAGTACAGAATATGTAGGCAGCGTAACGCTGTATGTCGGTGCGACCGAGGTGGAAGTCACCAAGATTGATGTGAAAAACATCACAGGCAAAAAAGAAGTGAAAACCATGAACCGCACACGCCGCGTCAAAGGCTTTACGCGCGGTGTCGGCCAGTATGATATTTCTTTTACCGCCGTCGTGCCGACAGACGGTACGGTTATCGATTGGGACAAAATCGAAGACGCAAAAATCTCGCTGGTCCCTGATATCAATGGTGCGCGCCCAACCTCCTATCTTGGTTTTTGCGCGAAGGAAGCCGGTGAAAGCTATACGGTGGACAACGAATTGGTCATTGATGTGACCGGCTTTGCAACCCGTAAAGTGATTGAGTAAGCCATCCGAAACTGACACCTGTTAAAGACGGTTTAAATAGCCTTTAAACGATAATTGGATTTTTATCCGATTAACCGTTTAGAGGCTTTTATTATGTCTTCAATTTCCAAAGAACTCGAACATGCCGCAAAAGAGTATGAGCTGGTTGTTTCTCCCGACCTGAAAACCGTTTCAGGCCGTCTGAAGTACGGTATCTCTGTTGACGGCGCTGTCCATCGTGATTTTTCCATGCATCTGCTGACCGTGCGCGAAGATATGGCTATTGACCCAACGCTGGAGGGTCAGGCGCGTATGTTGGCAGCCTATTCAGCCTCTCTCGACCATATCGGTACGATTCAACCTGATGCCTTAACGCTAGACTTCTTGGCCGATGAGTTGGTCGCCACCGATTTTGACGCGCTTTATTTCGCCCAAGAGCTGTTAGCAAAAAAGCGTCTGTCCGTTCAGCCCGTGCCGACCGCTACCGATACGCAGTCTTGAAGCTGGGGAGCTACGGTATCTCTGCCGACGATATCGGCAAGATGACTCAGCCGGAGCTTGATGGATGGCTCAAACAGGCCGATTTGATTGACCGTGGCCGTGCCGCTCCCGTGGTGCTGCCCTGGTTTGCGCCGTCTGCCAAAACTTCAACCCCATCTGCATCTGGCGGACACACTCAAACCTTTATCAGTAAACGGAAGAAAAAATGAGCCGTAATACAATCGAATTAGTTGCCAAGTTCCGAGATGACGCAAGTGTCGGCCTGCGCCGCTTGGCGACCGAGGCCAACCGTACGATGCAGATTCAAAGCCGTGCGGCATCATCTTCCGGCAGGCAACAACAGCTGATGTATGCAGCTGCCGCCCGTTTGGGCATTCGCACAGAGCGTGAAATCCGCCGTGAAATCCAACGTACTCAAGCGGCCTACAACGCAATGGCCAAAAGCGGCCGTGCTTCGCACAATGAACTGGCGCGAGCCGCTCAACAGACGCGCAGCCGTATTCGTGAGTTAAATGCCGAAATGAACAGCGGCAGCCGTTTCAACCGAATGATCCAAGGAGGTAAAAGTTTGGCGCGCGGTGCGACTTCGGTTGCCGCCGGTGTCATGGCCGGCGGTTATGTGTTGGCCCAGCCGGTCAACCGGACAATGGACTATGACACGGAGCTGCGTCACGCGACCAATACCATGTATGCAGGCAAGACTTTGGCGGAAAAACGTGCCGGCATGGAGGAAATTAATAAAACGGTAAACGATGCCGCTTATCTTGGCGGAACATCTAAGGAAGCAGCCTTGCAGGCAATGAATACCATGGTGGCCAGCGGTTCGTTGAGTGATGCTGCCGTGAAGCAGATGTTGCCAACCGTAATGAAAACAGCACTGGCCGCCAATGCCGATGCCGATGATATTGCCAATATTGTGACCAAGGCGAAGCAGGCAGGGTTTAAAGAAGCCGATATTCCTGCTTTGCTTGACCGAGCCATGCAATCGGGCGCGGATGGCGGTTTTGAGCTGAAAGACATGGCGCGATGGTTGCCGCAACAGTTGGCAGCAATGAAGTCCGCAGGTATGGGCGCGACACTGGATAATTTCAGCAGTTTGTTAAATGCAAACCAACTGGCGTTTATGACTGCAGGCAGTACAGACGAAGCCGGTAACAACCTGGTCAACCTGCTGGCGAAAATCAGCAGTCAGGACATCGTTACTAAGGCAAAGAAAATCGACATTAACGGCCAAGAGGGTTTTGACTTCACGGCCAGTATGAATAAGCGTCAGGCTGCAGGCATGAACTCGCTGGACGCATTGGTCGATATTGTCAGTGAAATCGTGAGCAAGGATGAAAAGAGTGCGGCATTAATGAAACAAATGGCCGCTGCTCAAGGCGATGAGGCTAAGTTTGCTTTACTGGAAAACCAGAAAGCTTTGGTTGACGGTACGGCTGTCGGCCAGTTGGTTTCAGACCGCCAAGCCTTAATGGCGTTGCTCTCGCTCATCAACAACAAGCAAGAAGCCGCACGACTGCAGCAAGGACAAGCCAACGCCGCCGGTGCAGTAGATGGGGCTTATCAATTTGTGGCCGATGGCTCCGGATTCAAAAAAGAACAGCTCAAAACGGCATACAGCGAAGCTGAATATGGCGCATTCTCAAGCTTTACCGACATGGTGGCCAATAAGCTTAAAGGTATTGCCGACTGGGCCAGAGGTAATCAGGAAGCCGCGCAGACAGCGGTGGCGGCGGGTCAAGGGGCTGCGGCAGTATCCGCAACTGTGGGGACAAGCTCAATGGTAAGCGGCGGATGGCGGTTCTTCCAAGGCGGTCAAGGTGTTGCCAGTGCCGGCCGTTTTCTGCCTTCTGCAGGCTCAATGGGTGCCTTTACTTTAGGTGCTGCTCCGTTGGCCGCTATGGGCGGCGTAACACATTTGGCGGCGCAACGGGATAAATATGACGACTGGAGTAAACCGTTGGTGGCCTTCGCCGACCGCTTGCAGTCGTTTTTGCCTGATTTTATGTCGTCTGCCAAAAACGAATACATGAGAAAACGGGAGGAATTGGGTGGGAATAACTCTCCGCTCGACAGCCCTGTTCTCAAAGAGAGTATGGCGCAGCTCAGTCAATCTGCACAAACCAATCAGCAAGCCAGCCAACAGTATGTCACAGCGGCAACTGAAAATCAGGCTGCAACTGCCCAGCTTACCAATGCGGCCACCCAGATGACTGCGGCGGCGGCGCAAATGCGGGCGGCGGCAGGTAAGCCGATACCCGTTACAGTCACCGTTCAAAACGGCAATATTATGGCCTATATCAATCAAGCAGCGGCGCGTGCGGCAGCTAAAAATTAAGGATCCGTGATGAGTTGGAAAGATACTTTGCTTGATGCCAGTTTCAAGGGTGTCGGCTTTGATGTAATCGATGATACGTTGCGTGGCACGCACGCCTTAGCCGAACACGAATACCCGTTTGTTCAGGGTTCGGATATTGAGGACACGGGCGTATCGGCAATGGATATGAGCCTGACGACGGTATTATGGGGGGATGATTATGAAAGCAGGCTGCAAAGCCTGTTAGGTATTTTGCGGGAGACTGGTGCGGGCGAATTGATCCACCCGATTTACGGCAGCGTGCCCGATTGCGTGGTGGCTGATTTTGAAGCCGCTCATAATGAAGAAAATCCCGATTACTGTACGGTGCGGATGACCTTTAAGCAAAGTGTCAAAGCCGCCCCGTTCTTTGACCGTGAATTGCCGTCTGCACTGGCCGACGAAATCGATTGGCTGGCAGATTTGGCCTCATGGCAGGGTTTTGAGGTGTTTCAGACGGCCTTGGGCAAGATTCAAAAGGCACAAAGCCGTTGGAACGCATTTCATGCCACAGTATTGACGGCAGTCGGCGTTATGTATGGTCAGGTAAACGGCGTATTCACCGGCTCCATGAATCTTCTTAACAACCCGCGCGTATTGGTGGCTGAGTTGAAATCAGTATTCGGTGTGTTGGCAAATATGCACGTCGTAGGTAAAAGTGGGCTGGATGGCTGGCGCGATATGGTTGGCGGAGTGTCAAAAGCCGCCACTACGCCGTGGCAGGTAAGTCGCGGGACAGAAGGCAGCGTTTCGGCAATCGATTTGATTCAGCGTGCAAAGGTTGAAGATGTCGCTGCTTTCACAGTGTTCACCGCAACTGTTGGAGCGTGTGCTTTGGCAGAACAGGCCGCAGATATTCTGGCAACACAAATTGATGCGCCAACTTTGACGCCCGTGGAAATCTCACGCCTATTATCCGATACCCATGCTGCTTTGCAACGCACGCTGGCCGCAAACCGTATTTTGGCGATGATGTCGGCGGATGAGGCAAAGGCCGAGAAGATGGCTTATTCCCTGCTAAGGTTATACCAAACACCGGCAGACAGCGCCGACGACGTGTACCAACGTATCGAAGCGGCCGGTCTGTTGCCGAAAACACCATATCTTGAAACTGCCGCCGAACTGACTGAAAGTTTGCGTGATACGGCGCACAAGCTGCAAAAACAGGCTTTTGCCGTTTTGAATATGCGCCCTCCGTTAGTACAGAAAATTGTAGGACGTGATACCAGCCTGCATCTGTTGGCTTTTGAATGGTATGGCGATTACAGCCGTTTTGGCGAGTTGTTGCGTCTGAATCCGCAAATCCGGCATCCGAACTTTCTCAGTAAAGGAGAGGTGTTAAATGCCTACGCCAAATAATACTGTCACTCTGATGATTAACGGCAAAACTCATGGGCAGTGGACGAATTACGACATCGTTTCTGACCTGCTCACCCCCGCCGATGACTTTTCAGTCACTCTAGGCCGTCCTGTGGATGCTGTTCCAACTGCTGTGAAAGAAGGCGATAAAGTAGAAGTCCGTGTCGGTGGGGATACGGTATTGAGCGGCCGTATCGACCGTGTGCACACTACGACGGAGAAAGGCAATAAAACGCTGACCATTCAGGGCCGCGATGATGCCGGTATCCTGTTGGACTGTTCTGCACCGTTGTTTAATGCGCAGGATATGGATTTAAACCAAATTATTGAAAAAATCGTCAAGCCTTTGGGTTTGTCAAAAATCCGTATCGATGCAGCCAAAACCAATAAAACCCATAAAGTTCAAATCGAGCCCGGAAGCCGTGCATGGGATGCCTTGACGCAATATGCCGAAGCCAACGGTGTATGGCCTTGGGTGGAGCCTGACGGCACGTTGGTTGTCGGTGGTCCTGACTACACCACGGCACCTGTTGCCGAGTTGGTCTTACGGGTCAGTGGCGACAATAACAATATCAAGAGCTTGGAAGTCGAGCGCAATATGGCCGCTCGGTACAGTGAGGTCACGGTATTGGGGTAAAGTCATACCGGCAAGCACAATATCAAAGCGACGGTGAAAGATGAATCCCTTAAGCTGAGCCGGCCTTTAATTGTGACAGAGCCTGATGTTGACAGTCAGGCGGAAGCGGAACGTAAAGCAAAGAAACGCCTGGCGGACAGCCGCTTGGAAGGCTTGACCATCACGGCGGTGGTACAGGGACACCGAACCGATGACGGTACATTGTGGCAACCGGGTCAACGAATCAACGTATTGAGCGAACCGGACGGCATCGATTCGGTGTATTTCCTGATGGCGCGTACCTTTGTCGGAGGCAGAGGCCAATGCACGGAAACTGTATTAACGCTTAAAGAAGACGGTGCATGGGTGTTGGATGCCGATCCGCCTAAGAAAAAACAAGGCGCAGGCAAAAAAGATGGCAAGAAAACTGCACACAAGCCGTCTGAAAATAGAAAAGCCAACGGCCAAACGCCAGTCAAGCCGAAGAAACGCCGTCAGGCTAAAAAGCCAAAACAGGAATTGCAGGTTATTTAAATGGATATTAAAACCATAGATAAGCGTATCAAACAGGCGTTTAACACAGTCCGGCAAGCCTTTCGCGGAAAGGTTGCCAGAGTCCAGGCAGGTGGCGGTGTGCAAAAAATCCAAGTCGAAGGCTTGGACGGCGAAACCGTGCAAGACTTGGAGCATGCCGAAAACTTCGGCTTTACCAGCAATCCGCCTGCCGGGAGTGATTGCGTTGTTGTGCCGTTGGGGGGTAAAACCAGCCACGGTATTATCGTTACCACGACAAACGGCGCGTACCGCATTACCGGTTTGTCTGATGGCGAAACGGCTGTTTATAACGCTGACGGTGCTAAGATGGTGTTAAAGAAAGGCCGGGTTATCGAAATAGACTGCGAAATGCTGAATATCCAAGCCCCAAGCGGTGTAAATATTAAAGCTGCTGCCGGTGTAGATATTACAGCAGATAATGTGAAATGCTCTGCTCAAGTAACCGCGCAAGGCCAAATCAACGGCAATGGGGGTATGGCCGTGCAAGGCGGTAGCGGTACGACATTTATCGGCAACGTGGATATGATCGGCGATTTGAATACTACCGGCGCATTAACCAACAACGGTAAAGATGTCGGCAGTAATCACAAACACACTGAGACCAACGGTTCGGAAACCGGTGAAGTCATTTAAACTGCTTTTAAAGGCCGTCTGAAACAGAATCCTTATTGGGTTTTTAGACGGCCTTTCTATATTTGTCTGACATCAATCCACTCAAAGAAAGAGCGTCCATATCCGAAAATTCAGGTATGGACGCTTTACTCAACCCACAAACGGGCGGCTATGTGGTCAACCAATCCGCCCAATCCATCGAAAACGAGCTGTATATCCGCTTGGTAACACCCTTGGGCAGTTATTGGGCAGATCGCACGCTCGGCAGCCGCCTACACGAATTGCGCCGCCAAAAGCATTTAAAGCGCATTGAAGTGCTGGCCAAGCAATACGCCGAGCAAGCATTACAGCCTGTGCTTCAGTCTAAACGCGCCCAATCCATCCAAGTAACCACATCCACGCCGCAGCGTGGCTGGCTGAAATTGCATATTGAAGCTGTCGATGCCGCAGGCGATACCGTAACCCTTAGTCACAAAGTGGCCGTGATATGACGCAAGCACTTAATTTCGAGCAAATCCGCGCCAATTATCTGCGCGACCTACAAAACCAAAACCCTGCCGCCCATGTGCACGCAGGCAGCGACAACCATGTACGTGCTACCGCTATTGCTGCTGTGGGTGAAGGCCAATACCAGCATCAAGAGTGGATTTTGCGTCAAGCGTTTGCCGATACCGCCGACAGTGCCTACCTCGAAAAACACGCTGCCAAATATGGGATTTACCGAAAAACTGCCACCTTTGCGGGCGGTAAGGTGCGTGTTCGCGGCGCGGTCGGTGCAACGGTGCCTGTTGGCCAACAAATCAATGTGGGCGATAAGGTGTATTTAGCCGCCGAATCTGCCGTTATCGGTACGCTTGGAAGCACCGAGATAGCCGTTATCGCCACTATTTCGGGTAGTGCTCAAAATCAAACCGCCGAAACCGCGGCTACGCTGCAAAGCGTACCTGCGGGGATTGACAGTTCTGCCGTCTTGCTAACGATGGTTGGCGGTACAGATGCCGAAAGCGATGAGAGCCTGTTGGCACGATATGAAGAACGCCTGCGCCGACCAGCTGCGGGCGGTAACCAATACGATTTCCGCAATTGGTGCTTGGAAGTGCCGGGTGTGATTGATGCATTCATTTACCCGTTACGTCGTGGCAACGGCTTTGTCGATGCTGTTATTTTGGGTGAAAACGGTATTCCCAGCGCGGAAACACTGGCCGCCGTACAAGCTCATGTCGATGCGGTACGACCTGTTACCCGTAAAAACGGCTTTCTAGCCCTTGCGCCCAGTATCCAGACTGTAAATGTGACCGTCACCATTACCTTAAGCAACGGCACGGATACCGATACGGCCACTGCCGCCATCAAATCAGCTGTGAACGCCTATTTTGATGCTTTAAAGCCTGGTGACGCCCTAATTAAAAGCCAGTTGGAAACCTTAATAAGCGAAGTGTACGGCGTGCATGACCGTGTCTTAACCACACCCGTAGGCAATATCAAGCCCCAGGAAAGTGCCGAAGACATTTACTGGCTGCGTCCTGGCAGTATTAGCGTGGAGTACACCACGTGAGCCATCAAGCCTTACTTGCCGCTATGCGCCCGCCTGTCAGCTACGACACCGTAGGAGATACGGCAGAAATCAAAGCTGAAGCGGGTGTGTTTGATATTGTGGCCGATCATGCGGAAGGAGTGAAAAATGCGCCGTTCCCTGACGCGGAAAACGATTACCTGTACCGCTGGGAAGAGCTGCTGGCCATCACCCCGCCTGCCGGAGCCAATACCCAACAACGTACTGATGCTGTGCTGGCCAAACTCAACGCCTTGGGTGGTTTGAGCATTGCCTACTTTACCGCCATCGCCGAATCGGCGGGCTACACCGTAAACATTTATGAAGAAGACCAATTCCGTGCCGGAGAAAGCTGTGCCGGAGATTGTTTGAATACTGAAGATGCTATTTGGCGTTGGTGCGTCGACATCGCCGACGGGAAAGCCACCGCTTATATTTTCAGAGCCGGACAAAGCCGTGCAGGCGACCGCATCAGTGTCTATATGGATCCAATCATCGAAACTATGTTTGAAGAATTAAAACCGGCATGGACATTGTGCCGCTTTGAATACGAGGAATGATATGAAGCAAATCGAAACCCACGACGGCCAATTCGTTGACGGTACGCGCCGTATTCCCGGCACTCCAGTGCCTGCCTGGTGGCTTAATCAACAACAGGCGGAGCCCTTAAACGTTATTAAAGCTGCTGGAATTGAGCCAGATAAAGACGATGATACGCAGCTATTGCAGGCCATTCGCAAGATTAGCAAAGAAGGTAGCAGTGAAATTGTTAAAAATGCACCTATGGTAATTTATGCAGTTACAAGGGCAGATTTTATCGCCAAGCAACAAACTAAAGAAATCAAAGGCCTTCCTGATGGTGCGGTGGCTGTGGTGCAAGGTTATATCTATCAAAAGAAAGCTGGCAGCCGTTATATTCCGGACCTGCCCGGCTGGTTGCCAATCAACGAGTCATTCGGGCATTTCGATGATACTTATACTGAGTCTAACCTGCCGACAGTTGTTCGATGCCGTTACCGTACGGAGGGTGGGAAGCGTTGGAATATCACGGAAGTTATCAACCCACGCCCGGGTTGTGTCAAGAAAATTCTGCTTGGTACCCCAGATGAACAGAAAAAAATTAAATTGGAAAAACTGCATGAGTATGTCGGTAAAAGCCAGTCCCGCATCCTATTGAGTTGCGACGGGTGGACAACTCCGCCTGCTGACGGAAAGGCAGCTTTGCAAGGGTTGCAAATTGTCGATGGTAAAGTGCATAGAGACTGGGCAACCTCCGATTTCGATACTAACGCGGCAGCAGTTTGGCTGCGTAACGGCAAGCTGCAGGCTGCGAAAAGTAAGGATGGGAAAAGTGCAGCAAAATGGGTCGATGAAGGGGCAGAGTGGACGGCTAGTTTCGCCCGTGGCCCCGTGCTTGTAGAGGATGGTCGTGTTGTTCCAAATGCAGACACTTATTTAAGCGCGCGAGCCGCAATCGGCCAGCGAGCCGACCGCAGCCTTGTATTCCTGAATCTTGAAGGCGTTAGTGGCTCTTATGGGGCAACCCTTCAGGAGTCTGCCCAAATTATGGCGGATGAACAATGTGTAACTGCCATTGCCTTAGATGCAGGAGGCTCATCACAAGTTTGGTACGGTGATGCCTACGCATGTCCGTCTTCTGATGGCAATTTTCAAACTGGTCGGGCAATTCCCTCGGCAATTGAAATTATTGCCGATGTGGTTGAACCTTATAACACTGGGTGGATTCCAGTGTCTGTCATTAATGGATTGACTGCTGGTAGCGATGGTCAAGACGGAGCTGCAATTGCATATCGACAAGTTGGTGGTGATATTGAACTGAGAATTGATGCAGTTTATGGGTTTAAGGCAGGTGTTGAGACAATTGTTACAACAGAAGAGATCCCTAAACGATACCGAAATCAAGACTACCGTCCGATTCGAGATATCGCTTGCGGTTTTGGCGGTGCGATCGTTCCTTGGTGGAGTGGTACATACATCAGCATTAAGCCATTGTCAGACACCCCTTATGCATATGGATATTCGACGTGGCATGCAAAAAACAGTAAGTGATTAATACAAGATTCAGAGGGAATTATGTTTTATATTTTTAGTAGTAATGGCCATTTTGTGGAGCAAATGGCATTCAAGCCACAAGTATTGCCGGCCGAATATTTTTATTTGGAAGTAGCTGATTCGAAAGAGATGGGAGAGTACCTATTCTCAGATGGCCGCGCCGTCTTGTCGACAGATGTCCCGCCTCCTTCTGTGGATTACATCCTCCAAAATGGAGAATGGGTATTGCCTGAAAATCATACCGAAATGATTTTATCGGCTGCTAAAAAACAAAAATTAAAAGACCTGAATAATTCTGCCCAAGCTTTTATCGACACAAATTCAGGAGCAAACCTAGTTCCAGACTTTGAGTTTGCAAGCTGGGCAATTCAAGCCGCTGAAGCGAAGGCTTGGCAGGAAGATAAAGCCGCGCCAACGCCAGTGCTTGACGGCATTGCCACCGCCCGCGGTATGTCAGCAGACACGCTTAAAGCAGCGGCTTTGCGTAAAACGCTGGCTTACGAACAACTCGCTGCACATGTGGCAGGTCAACGACAAGCGCTGCAAAGCAAAATCGAAGCAGCGAAAACTCAGGCCGCGCTTGATAAGATTGCAGTCGTATTCACACTGCCGGAGGCCGTCTGAATGGTTCAAGTCTATTTGGCACTCTATACAATCAACACCCCGCGCGATGTGGTTAAACGCATTGCCGACAGCGTTGTACGATTGGCAACATGCAGCCCGTACAGCCATTGTGAAATCGCTGTTAAGCACCCACGCGACGGCCTGTTTGATTGTTATTCGTCTAGCGCGAGAGACGGCGGGGTGCGCATTAAAACTATGCCGCTGCCTGCTGATAAATGGGACTTAATCCCGCTGCCGCAATCTGTTGCCATATCGGCCAGCCGCTTGTTCCACCGTACACACGGGGCAGGTTACGACTGGCTAGGTGCGATTGGCGTAGTACTCAAATCACCACACAGCAAAAGCCGCTGGTTTTGCAGCGAATGGTGCACATATGTAATAGGCTACACTAACCCGTGCCGATACAGCCCGCAAACCCTGTATGCCGCGGTATCAACTAAAGATAGGCCGTCTGAGAAAATGGAGGAAACAAAGTAATTTAGAAAGTTTTAAATAATAAAGAGGAGCGGCGACGTGTCTGTGTTGCGAGCACCGGCACGCCAGCCAAGCAGATGTACCCTGCATTGACTTCAAGGCCGCTTTGCCTAGCTAGGCGGCGGTAATTCTAACCTAAACGGAGTTAATGCGACATGGTTTATTATCGTGAATTACGTTGTGTCTACTGCAAAAAACTGTTGGCCAAGGGCAGCGGTAACGTACAAATCAAGTGTAACCGTTGTAAAACGGTTAATACTTTCAGCTAGACAACCATTACTAAGAATGTCGTCGAGCATCATTTTAAAACTGATTTCAGAACACCAGCGAGAGTGTCGGAGAGTAAGTAAAAATGATGCAAAAATACCACTCAACGGCCCCGCTGCCATTTGTCGGACAGAAGCGATATTTCATTAAACACTTCACTAAAGTATTGTCGCAAATTCCCGCTGACGGCAAACATTGGACAATTGTAGACGTATTCGGCGGCAGCGGCTTGTTGGCACACGTTGCAAAACGTATCAAACCGCAGGCGCGGGTAATTTACAACGACTATGACAACTACTCAGACCGCCTGCGGCACATCCCAGATTACAACCGTTTGCGTGAACAAATCGCGCAGATAGTTGGCGGCATCCCCAAAGGCTCAAGGCTAGACCCTGAACGCACCCGATCAGTGCAACAAACAATCACTAATTTCCAAGGCCACATTGATGTGCGCGTACTTTCATCATGGCTTTTATTTAGTGCCAAACAGGCAAATTCGCTTGAACAATTGCTGGGGATTGAGTTCTACAATAAGGTACGCCAATCCCCGTACTCCATCGCTGCCGACTATTTAGACGGCCTCGAAATCACCCGGCAAGACTATAATCTTTTGATGGCTGAGCATCAGCATAACCCCAATACTCTGCTGGTATTAGACCCGCCTTATGTGTCCACTGCTCAGGGTGCGTATGCCGCTGATAAATACTTTAATATGGTTAGCTTCCTGCGTATGATTCAGTATATGCGCCCACCGTTTATCCTATTTAGCTCCACCCGTAGCGAGGCGCTGGACTACTTCCAATTTTTGCAAGAGTGCGAACCGGACAAATACCGGCGCTTCAGCGGCTACAATATCGTTTCACTAGATGCCAAGATGGGTAAAGGAATCGAGTATCAGGACAATATGATTTATAAAATAGATTAACCCGCCTAAACGGCGGGCGGTATCAAAGTTCCACCTTATAGCGCGGCCTAACTAGGTGTCAAAGATTTTCCGAAAAGGTGCTAAAGTTCGCGCCGCCTTATATATGATAAGCCTAAAATCGACGTATCCTATTCCGTTTACTTGTATGTCGAAGAGTGGAATGGTTAGTTAAATTTAAAGCCCGTTTAAATCATCTTTAAACGGGCTTTCTTGTGCAAAAGCTGACAGAATTTTAAAATCTCACAAAGTGCAAAAGCTGGCGCGAAATTGTGCAAAAGCCGCCGCCGCCTTACAGTAGTATCCATGATTCTGAATAACGAAGACGGCTTATTCAAAATGAAGCTTGAAGACGGTACGGAAGTAGATCGTCCGCTTTACTTCTGCCATATCGACGGCTTGGATAAACGTAAATTTAACGCGCATGAACTTACTGAAGAAGAAATCATGTCTGCACCGTTGCGAGATATTATTCCGCAAGGCGCCGTCTTGATTGTAGATGAAGCGCACTATACCTATCCTGTTCGTGCTGCCGGTCGCCCCGTTCCTCCCTATATCCAAGAATTAACCGAACTTCGCCATTACGGCCATACAGTTATCTTGATGACCCAACACCCAAGTCAGCTTGACGTATTTGTACGTAATCTTGTTTCAAAACATACTCATCTTGAACGCAAAGCCGTGGGCATGAAGCAGTATTCTTGGTATAAATGTGTTACAAACCTTGATAATCCCGCCGGTGTCAGCGGTGTTGAATCAGCTAGTTGGAAGCCGCCTAAAGATGCTTTCAAGTATTACAAATCATCCAGCCAGCATCAGAAGTTTAAAAAGAATATTCCGCTTGCTGTTTGGGCTTTGGTAGCTATTTTTGCTTTTATGGCTTGGAAAGGTTTCAACGTCTATCAGATTTATAAACAGGGTAGCGGCCAATCTGAAGTGGTTCAATCTGTTTCTGATTCCTCTGCAAGTGAACCGCAGGCAATAAATGAAACTGATCAATCTAAAAGTACACAAGATATAAATTCAAATCTTAAGCCTGAAGATTTTGTACCTACCCTAGCCGAAAAACCTGAAAGTAAACCCATTTATGACAATGTAAGACAAGTTAAAACGTTTGAATACATCGCCGGTTGCGTTGAAGGTGGTAATAGTGGTTGTACTTGTTATAGCACCCAAGGCACGCCGCTAAAAGAAGTTTCTAAAACCATGTGCAAGGACTACGTGAAAAACGGCCTTCCGTTCAACCCATATAAGGATGAGCATCAAACAGCGCAACAGCCACAAACAGCATCGCAGACAGCCTACGCACCTGAAAATGGACAAGTTCTTACGATGGGCGGTAAAAGCCCTCAAAACCTGATGTATGACGGCTATGTTGAAGCAGGTGAAAAAACAGGATTTCAAAACGGTGCTAAGGTCGGCAGTTAAGAGATATTTATTTAATTGTTGATGTAGCCTAAGCGGAATCAACGGTTAAATAAATATCAATGGGGTGCGGGAACTCCCGCCTTTTTGAAATTGGGTAAATTAAATTGAAACCTGTAAATCGTTTTAATTAAGACGGTTTACAGGTTTTTGTTTAAGCGCAAAACAAAAGCCTGGGCGGTTTAGACAGTATAACAGCCAAAGTTAAAAACTGAAGAAAAGATATGTCGAACCGTCCAATTACCTTAAAGATTGAATATCATCATAGCCATTACAGGCTGAATAAATAAGGAAAATGAAATGAATGTAATAGGTTTAGACGTATCAAAAGACACCATGGACGCAACATTGATTACAACTAAAGGAAGCAAAGACTATATAAAAATATCCAATAGTACAGAAGGATTTGAGAATCTGATTAATTGGATAAAAACAAAACGAATTAGAAAAATTGCCATAAGTATGGAAGCAACAGGCATTTACTACGAACAGGCGGCAGAATATTTGAGCGCACTATACACCGTTTATGTTATTAATCCCTTGAAAATAAAAGAATACGCAAAAAGTCAGTTTAGCCATACCAAAACAGACAAATCAGATTCAAAACTTATCGCTGAATTTGCAAATCAACACTTAGACAAACTGACACCGTTTAGGCCGTCTGAAAATCCTACCCTCTACAAACTGATAAATCTGTTGCAACAACTTAAGGAGCAGCAAAAAGAAACACAAAACAGGTTGCATACCGCAAAAGACATATACATAAAATCAACCCATGAATCAATCATAGAACTACTTGAAGAAAAAATAGATCAGACATCAAAGCGGATAGAAGGCATGATAAAACAGAAAGAAAGTCTAAATATCGAATATCAAAACCTGCAAACCATACCGGCAATAGGAAAAGAAACCGCAGTGATCCTACTAAGACACCTGACAGATAAAAATTTTGAAACAGCGAATAAATTTGTAGCCTTTGCCGGTCTAAGTCCAAAAATTGAACAATCAGGGACAAGTGTCAATAAAAAAGGCCGATTGAGCCGATACGGACACCGCCAATTAAAACGCGCCTTGTTCATGCCTGCCCTTGTTGCCTACCGAATGAATGCATTTCCTCAACTTGTAAGCAATTTGGAAGCGGCAAAAAAGCCTAAGATGATAATCATCGTTGCACTAATGCGGAAATTGGCGAAAATCGCCTTTTATATACACAAGACTAAAAAGCCGTTTGATAAAGCGCGACATCAGACGGTTTAACGAATTTATACAAAATAAAACGGCTGTAAAAACAGCCGTTCTTTGTCGTTTCTGTTGAAAATGCAATAACTAAATATCTATTAAAAACAATGATATAATAAATTAACTTATTTTAATAATTGACAGGTCAATATATCATCTTTTCATTATTGAAAAAAACTTAAGCGTTCAATGCGGACAAAACCTTGGCGACAACTTCTGATACGGCAACGGCTTGAGCCTGATTGTCACGGCGCTCGGCATATTCGACATTGCCTTCTTTTAAGGCGCGATCGCCGATCACGATGCGGTGAGGAATACCCAACAGCTCGGAGTCATTCAGCAATACGCCCGCACGTTCGTCGCGGTCATCCAACAATACATCTGCACCGGCAGCCAAAAGCTCGGCATAGATTTTGTCGGCGGCTTCGCGTACAGCTTCTGATTTTTTGTAGTTCATCGGCACGATAACGACTTCAAACGGCGCCATTGCTTTGGTCCAAACAATGCCTTTTTCGTCGTTGTTTTGCTCGATGGCGGCGGCAACAACGCGGGTAATACCGATACCGTAGCAGCCCATTTCCATGATTTGGGATTTGCCGTTATTATCCAAGAAGCTGACATTCATGGCTTGGGTATATTTGTCGCGCAATTGGAAGACATGGCCGACTTCAATACCGCGCGCCAGTTTCAGACGGCCTTGTTCGTCAGGGCTGATATCGCCTTCGATGACATTGCGCAAATCGACAAATTCAGGCTCAGCAGCATCTCGGCCGAAGTTGAAGCCGGTATAGTGGTAGTCGTCTTCGTTCGCGCCGATAACCCAGTCTGCGCCTTTTTCGGTGGCGAAATCGGCATAGACTTTACCTTTGAAGCCGACAGGGCCGAGAGAGCCGCCGTTTGCACCGAACTGTTCAACAATCGCGGCAGGGCTTGCCATGGTCAGCGGTGATTTCACGCCGGCCAGTTTTTCTGCCTTGATGTCGTTAAATTCATGGTCGCCACGCAACAGCAGCAGGATGAGTTCGCCTTCGTTTTCGCCTTCAACCACGATGGATTTGAGGGTTTGTTCAACCGGAATATTGAGGAATTCAACCAAAGACTCAATGGTTTTGACGTTTGGTGTATGTACTTTGGTCAACTCGGCATGAGCAGCGGCGCGTTCGCCTTTAAGTGGCAAGGTAGGTGCCAATTCGATATTGGCGGCGTAATCAGAAGTGTCGCTATATGCAATAACGTCTTCGCCGCTCTCTGCCAATACTTGGAATTCGTGAGAGCCGGTACCACCGATGCTGCCGGTGTCTGCGGCGACGGGGCGGAATTCCAAGCCCAGACGGGTAAAGATACGACAGTAAGCGTCGTACATATCTTGATAGGTCGTCTGAAGCGAGGCATAGTCGGCATGGAAGGAATAAGCGTCTTTCATGACGAACTCGCGCGCACGCATCACACCAAAGCGCGGACGCACTTCATCGCGGAATTTGGTTTGGATGTGATAAAAGTTTTTCGGCAGTTGTTTGTAGCTGTTGACTTCTTTGCGCACGATGTCGGCAATGACTTCTTCACAAGTAGGACCCATACAGAAATCACGGTCATGACGGTCTTTCAGGCGCAGCAGTTCTTTACCGTAAAACTCCCAGCGGCCGGATTCCTGCCACAGTTCGGCAGGTTGTACCACCGGCATCAGCAGCTCCACGCTACCTGCGCGGGCCATTTCTTCGCGCACGATATTTTCAACTTTGCGCAATACGCGCAGACCCATCGGCATCCAAGTATAAAGACCTGATGCGTTGGCTTTGATCAAGCCGGCACGAATCATCAGCTTGTGGCTGGCAAGTACGGCTTCGGCAGGGGCTTCTTTAAGGGTAGAAATGAAGAACTGGGAGGCTTTCATGGCGTATTTTTCTTTCTTAAAAATAAGTGCGTATTGTAACGCAAAATGTATGGCCGCGTGTCTTTTGAATGGCACCTGATGAAATCGGCCGTTGTTTTACGCAGCTTTTGATTCGGGGCGATTTTTAGGGATGTCAACCCTAATTTATGCACAAAGCCGCATAACCTTGTTTTACCTATAAATTTTCACTGTATGATTATAGTAAAATATTATAAATATAACTATTTGATTTTATTATATTTTATTTGATTAAATTTTAGTCAATTTAAGACTTGGTTTGTTCCTAAAGAAAATTTTACGATTACCCAAAGCTTATCAACAGATTTATCCACAGAGATTGTGTATAGATTTTAAATGCTGTCGGCGTAATGATTTCGCATGATTGGCAAGCCTTGTTTAAAGCAGATTTGGTTGCCTTAAAAAGATGGGGCAACAACACGATGGGCAGGTTTTGCGCTAACATTCTGCTTATTGTTGTTTCCTTACAAGGAATAAAATGAAAAATTCAGAATTGCATTTGCTGGAACGCAGAAAGATGTTTAACGGGTATCAGGAACGGTACCGCCATTTTTCTCAAACCTGCCGGACGGATATGGTATTTGATGTCTATCTGCCGCCACAAGTCTTAAAAGGTTATCCCGCGCCTGTTTTATATTTTCTTTCCGGCTTAAATAGTGATGGTTCTGAATTGGTTCGGCAAAGCGGAATCCAACGTTTTGCAGCGCAATGGAATATTATTGTGGTTTTTCCGGATACCTCGCCACGCGGTCAGCATGTTGCCGACAGCGGTGAACATTATCTTGGACAGGGCGCTGGATTTTATGTCAATGCAACTGAAGCACCTTGGGCGCAGCATTACCAAATGGAGAGCTATATCAGCCAAGAATTGCCTGATTTGATCGAGCATCATTTCCCGGTAATGAAAGAGCGCAGCATTGCAGGTTTCAGTATGGGCGGGCATGGTGCGTTGCATTTGGCTTTGAAGCATTCTGGTCGATATGCTGCGGTTTCCGCTTTTGCGCCTTTATGTCATCCCGTCGATACGGAAGGCGGCAGGCAGGCGTTTTCTGCTTATTTGGGGCAAAACGTGGAAACATGGAAACGCTATGACAGTACAGAGCTGCTTCAGACGGCCTCGCATAAATTGCCTGTTTTGATTGATGTCGGCAGTGAAGATGCTTTGTATCCTGAAGTCCTGCAACCGGAAGCGTTTGTCCGCTCAGCACGCGAAAAAGGTTTCAATATCCAATATAAAGTACGTCCGGGCTATGGGCATGACTATTTCTTTATTGCCAGTTTTATCGATTCGCATATTGAGTTTCACGCTCAGGCATTAGGGCTTTAAACTATATTAAATAAAAGGCCGTCTGAAATCCGATTAATGGTCGGATTTCAGACGGCCTTTATTTGGTCTTTTTGTAACCTTTAATTTCAAACAGGCTTATTCCTCAGGACGTTCGCCGTCGGTATCGTCTAATTTACCTTCGGTAATATCGACATTGATACCGACTGCTGCACGGATTTTGGCATCGATTTCGTTGGCGATATCAGGATTTTCTTTCAGCCAAACGCGTACATTGTCTTTACCTTGGCCGATTTTTGCACCGTTGTAGCTGTACCATGCACCGGATTTCTCAACGATGTTATGTTTGACCCCCAAGTCGATCAATTCACCTTCCCAGCTGATGCCTTCGCCGTAAAGAATATCGAATTCGGCTTGACGGAATGGAGGCGCAACTTTGTTTTTGATGACTTTGACTTTGGTTTCGTTACCAATGACGTCATCACCTTTTTTAATCTGACCGGTACGGCGGATGTCGAGGCGGACGGAGGCGTAGAATTTGAGCGCGTTACCGCCGGTTGTGGTTTCAGGGCTGCCAAACATCACGCCGATTTTCATACGGATTTGGTTGATGAAAACAACCAATGTATTGGTGCGTTTGATGTGGCCGGTCAGTTTGCGCAGGGCTTGGCTCATTAGGCGGGCTTGCAGGCCGACGTGGCTGTCGCCCATTTCGCCTTCGATCTCGGCTTTAGGCACAAGTGCTGCTACGGAGTCGACAACGACCATATCGATACCGCCTGAGCGCACCAAGGTATCGCAGATTTCCAATGCCTGTTCGCCAGTATCCGGTTGGGAGAGATAGAGTTCTTCGACTTTTACGCCGAGTTTGCGGGCATAAATCGGGTCAAAAGCATGCTCGGCATCGATGAATGCGCAGATGCCGCCATTTTTTTGGCATTGGGCAATGGCTTCGAGACAGAGTGTGGTTTTACCGGAGGATTCCGGGCCGAAAATTTCAACCACGCGGCCGCGGGGCAGACCGCCAACGCCGAGTGCCAAGTCCACGCCGAGGGAGCCGGTGGAAATAACATCAAGGTTTTCTTCCTGTTGGCTGCCGTCCATTTTCATGATGGAGCCTTTGCCGAAGTTTTTTTCGATTTGGGCAAGGGCGGCGGCTAAGGCTTTGCTTTTTTCGTCTGACATGTTTTCTCTCCGAAAGGAAATATGAATCGCTAAGAATTTATTTAGCTATTATCGCATAAATTAAGAAAAAGTATAGTTTTATTTTTATTTTTCAGACGGTCTGTGTTTTTTGTATGCAACAGGCCGTCTGAAATGTTGAATAATCAATCAGTTGGTTAATGATGCAAAAACTTGGAAATAGTCGGGGAAAGTTTTATGCGTACATTTTGGGTCGTTGATGATGATGGGGGCGCCCAAAAGCGAAGCCAGAGAGAAACACATGGCCATGCGGTGGTCGTCGTAAGTATCGATGACGGCATCAGGTGTAAGCGTTTCGGGCGGCATAATATGGATGGCTTCGGCTTCTTCGATGACTTCTGCACCCAGTTTGCGCAGTTCGGTTGCCATGGCGGCGATACGGTCGGTTTCTTTGACGCGCCATGAACCGATATTGCGTAGGGTGCATGGTTGCTTAGTGGCCAGTGCGACGATAGCCAGAGTCATGGCCGCGTCTGGAATATGGTTGGCATCCAAATCAAAAGCCTGAATCTTGCGCTCGGCGGGACGGGAAATCTCAACAAAATTTTCGCCCCAAATGACATCCGCACCGATTTTCTCCAGTTCGCGTGCAAAGGCAACGTCGCCTTGAATGCTGTGTGCGCCGATACCGGTTACGCGGATGGGTGTACCCGCAATCAGGCCTGCGCCCAAGAAATAAGACGCGCTGGAGGCATCGCCTTCTACATATAAATGTTCGGGCGCATGATATTTTGCACCGGCCGGGATTTTAAATACACGGTAGTCTTCATTGATGATGTCCACACCAAACTGCGCCATCAGCTTGAGCGTGATGTCGATATAAGGTTTGGAAATCAACTCACCTACCATGTGGATTTCAAATGCTTGTCCGGTCAACGGCAAAGCCATCAATAGGGCGGTCAGGAATTGGCTGGACACATTGCCTTTAATCGGAATAATGCGCTCGCCGTTGTCTTGGTGTTTGCCGATCTGAAGCGGCGGATAGTTTTCATTGCCCAGATATTGTACGTCTGCACCTGCAATGCGTAGCGCATCCACCAAATCGCCGATGGGGCGTTCGTGCATACGCGGCACGCCATGCAGATGATAGTCGCCTCCCAAAATGGCAAGCGCGGCAGTCAAAGGGCGGAATGCCGTACCGGCGTTGCCTAAAAACAAATCGGCAGTTTGGTTGGGAAAGCGGCCTCCGGTGCCATGAATTTTCAGACGGCCTTCAGGTAAAGATTCAATGTGTACGCCGAGTTTGTCGAGTGCTTCAAGCATTCGGTCGGTATCGTCGGATTTGAGCAAAGAATGGATTTCGCAAACGTTGTCGGAGAGTGCTGCCAAGAGCAACGTGCGGTTGCTGATGCTTTTGGAACCAGGCAGGGCAACGATGGAGGGCTTGAGTGTGGAAGCGGGCAGGCGGATGGATTCGGTCATGGCTGGGCTAAGCTCGTTTGAATTGTAAATAGACCGATATTATACGCAGGCAAAGGCCGTCTGAAAAATGAAGAGAGCGCAATATATTTGTTAAAAAATGAATTTTTATATCGTTACACTATTTTCCAATCATTTATTTTGAAATTTTCTGCTCCTGTTTTATGTTTGCCGCTATAACTTATTTTGTTGTGGCAGGTATATAACCAAACACCATAAGAAAATCAGAAACCATTCTTTCCCATTTTTTCAGACGGCCTTTAATATCGGCGGACAATCATTGATAAAGCAAGAGCACGACCATGAGCCATTATCCTTTGTTTGCCGATTTGAGAGACCGTCCTGTTTTACTGGCAGGCGCGGGCAAGGTTGCCGAACGCAAGGCGGAAAGTCTGTTGTCTGCCGGAGCGCGCGTGCGTGTTGTTGCGGAAACTTTGAATCCGCAGTTTCAGCAATGGGCGGTTGAAGAAAAAATAGTTTGGCTGGGCGGCTTGTTTGAAGAAGCCATGTTGGACGAGGTGTATTTCGTTATTGCGGCGACGGATGATGATGGGTTTAACCGCCGTATTTTTGAAGCAGCGGAGCGACAGGCAAAATTGTGCAATACGGTGGATACGGCGGATTTGTGTTCATTTATTGTGCCTGCTGTGGTGGATAGAGGACCGTTGAAGATAGCCATATCCAGCGGCGGTACTGCGCCTGTATTGGCGCGTAAATGGCGGCAGATTATTGAAACATTGATTCCGCTGCATACGGGTACGATGGCGCGTATTGCAGGAAAATGGCGCGAAAAGGTTAAACAGACTATTCATCATGTCGAACGACGCCGTTATTTTTGGGAAAAGTTGTTCGACAGCCGTTTCAGTATTTTTGCGGCTCAAAACAATATCGAAGCGGCAGAACGCGAGTTGATAACTCAGTTGAATCAGGAAACGCCGTTTGGCGGCGAAGTGGTTTTGGTGGGTGCAGGGCCGGGCGATCCGGGCTTGCTGACCATACATGCTTTGCAGGCGATACAGGCTGCGGATACGGTGTTTTACGATGCTTTGGTGTCGGATGAGATTTTGGCGATGGTACGCAAAGATGCGGTGAAAATCAGCGTGGGCAAACGCGCCGGTGCGCACCATGTTCAGCAGGAAGAAACCAACCGTCTATTGGTTGAACACGCTCAAAAAGGCGAGCGTGTGGTAAGGTTAAAAGGCGGCGATCCTTTTGTTTTCGGGCGCGGCGGGGAGGAAGTGCAAACCCTGCATCAGGCCGGAATTGCCTACCGCATTGTGCCGGGCATTACTGCTGCACTTGGAGCTACTGCTTATGCCGGTATTCCGTTAACCCATCGCGATTGCGCCCAAAGTGCTTTATTTGTGACCGGCCACAGCAAACACGAGGGCAATCAGCCTGATTGGCAGACTTTGGCTTTAAGCCGTCAAACGCTGGTAATCTATATGGGCACGCTTAAAGCGGCTGAGATTGCGGGAAAACTAATGGCTTATGGCAGGCAGCCTTCTACGCCCGTTGCCGTGATTTCTAATGGCACTTTACCCAATCAAACCGTGCGGACAGGCCGTCTGAAAGATTTGGGCTTGTTGGCTGCCGAAGCAGAGCGTCCGGCTTTAATGGTAATTGGCGAAGTGGTTGCCCTGCGCGATGAGATGAAATGGTTTGGAGAATTTGTCGAATGCTATGAAGAAGCTGCATAAAGAGGATTGATCAAACAAGGCCGTCTGAATATTGGTTTTCAGACGGCCTTGCCTTATTTAAAAGCTTGGCAATATTGCTGATAACGTTCTGCCAGTCCATATAGGATGATGGCTGTCAGCCCCCAAATGTCGTAGTGTCGGAAAGGCAGGGCGGGGAGGGCGAGGGTTTGATTGTTGTGATGAAGCTGGCGGAATGTGTAGTTTTGCAGGTTTAAGGTGAAGTCCAAAGGCAGATAAAAAATTTCTGCTACTTCATCGGGATTTGCTTTTGGGTTGATGGGCTGGGTGCAAATTGCCGGAACAGGCGTAACACGGTAGCAGGAAGGCGTGTCATAAAAGGGTAGCGGTGCAAAAGTTTGCCATGCGGTAATCGGAATGGCGGTTTCTTCATATGCTTCTCTTAACGCCGTTGCCGTTAGGCTGTCGTCTTGAACATCTTTGCGCCCGCCGGCAAAGGCGATTTGTCCTGTGTGCTGCCTTAAGGTCTCGGCCCTTTTGGTCAGTAAGATTTGCCACGCACCTTCATGCAAGGCAATGCCGACCAAAACGGCTGCTTCTTTGACCGTTTGGGCGGTAACTAATTGATTGCGCTCTGCTTGCATACGGCTGCTGAAGCGTGAAGCTTGAGTTAGGAAGTGGATAAGTTGGTCGGTATTCATTTTTAGCGCTGATCGTTTTATGCAGATGAGGATTACACAAGGTTTACGGTTACCGTGTCAACAAAATAGGGTGCGTGTGTTACAGTTATGCCTGAATGATAAATAAAGCTTTGCATCTGTTCTGCAAGTGCTTAGGCCGTCTGAAAATGCCGGCAGGTTCTCAAAAAGGATAGTTATGTTGTTTTCCCCATCCCGTATTCGAGTGGCAGCTGCGGCTGTCATGATGTTGTTTGCTACACAAACTTTTGCAGCGCCCGGCGATTCAAATGCAGTTTTTGAATCGGCTAAGATTATTAAAAAGAAAAGCCGTGCTGACCGTTTTTCTCCTGAAGAGCGCGAGCAGGAGCGGATACGTCTGTTGGGTATACAAAACCGCACTTCGCAGGTTTTTACTTTGTTAAATTCAGAACTAGCCTTGCAAAAGGGTGATGCGGCTTCTGCGCTGTTTACTTATATTTTAACGTTGCATCGCACTAAATCTCCCGAAGTGGCCGAACGCGCTTTGGAGATGGCGGTTTCTTTAAATGCCTTTGAACAGGCTGAAGCCATTTACCAAAAATGGCGCGAAATCGAGCCGGAGCCTGGTGAAACACAAAAGCGTATGACTTGGTTGCGAAATTTGCTGCTGGGCAAAGCCGATAAGAATTTGAGCGGATTGGATAAGGTGATTGCCGGCGGTAGTGAAGACGAGCAAAAGCGCGTGTTCCTGCTTTTGGCACAAACCGCAGCACAACAGCCGAATCTGACCAGCGATGCGGTCAAGCAAGTACATAAAACAGCATTGAATTATAAAGACTTCCCTGAAGCGGCGATTGCAGATGCAATTTTTAGTGCAAAAGACGGTCAAAAGAAACACGCCATTGCCGCATTGCAACGCTTGGCCAAGTTGGACAACGAAATTCTGCCGCCGACTTTTGTTACCCTGCGGCTGATGGCGCAACGGCATCCTGATATTCTGGAAGGCTTTTTCAAAGAGACAGACACCAAAACCTTATCTCCGATTTGGCAGGAATTGGATATCGCCAATTTGATCGCCCATGGTCAAAATGATAAGGCATTCAAGCGCTTGCAGACGTTGTTAGAAGAAAATCCCAACCCTGATTTGTATATTCAGGCCGCCTTATTGTCAGCCAGCAAGACAGAAAATATTTCTGCGGTAAACAGCTATCTAGAAAAGGCTTATAAAGCCGGTACGGAGGAGCAGCGCAGCCGTGCGGCGTTGATTGGCGCGGTTTCTTACAATGATGTTGAAGAATTGGCCAAAGCCAAACAATGGCTGGACAAGGTAACGGCAACTGCTTATACGTTTGATAAAACCATTTTGGCCGCTTCTATCGAAGCCAAACAGGGTAACCATAAAGAGGCTTGGGCATTGGTACAACGCGCACAAAAAATGCCCGAGCAAAGAGGACGTTATTTTGAAGCTAAGGATTTGTTGAGTACGGCTTTGTTTGTATTGTCTAAAAACACCAATCTTCAAGAATCGTTGAACGCTTTGAACAGCTTGGTAAACTCCACCGAAAAATCCTTGAAAACCCAAGCTTCTCCGGAGTTGCTTGCTAATGTGTTGTATCAGCGTTCGATGGTTTATGAGAAGCTGAATCAGCCAGGCAAGGCGATTGCCGATTTGCGCCGTGTGGTAGAGTTGTATCCGGATAATCCGCACGGTTGGAATGCTTTGGGCTATACCTTGCTGTCCAACGGCAAGGATTTGGAAGAAGCGTTTAAAATGGTTCAGACGGCCTATCAAATGGAGCCGGAAAGCGCAGCAATTAATGATAGTGTAGGCTGGGCATATTATCTTAAAGGCGATGCCCAAATGGCTTTGCCGTATATCCAATATGCCTATGAAAAAGAACCTGAAGCCGAAGTCGCCGCACATTTGGGCGAAGTCCTATGGGCACTTGGCGACCAAGAGAAGGCCAAAGAAATCTGGAATGACGGTTTGAAACGCGGAAGCAATCTCCGAGTATTAAAAGAGACAATGTCCAAATTCGGTATAACGTCCAGTAAGCCGCATACTCAAAAACACAAATAAAACCGAAAGGCCGTCTGAAAAGCGTTTGATTTCAGACGGCCTATGAAGGAATATCTATGAATGTAAAACAATTATCATCGGTTGCAGCCTTATTGCTTTTAGCCGCTTGTGCACAGCCAAACTTACCTCAGCAAAACAGTTGGCAAGCAGCAGAGCAGGTGCAGGATTTTAGCGCAGACGGTCGATTGGCTGTCAAAGTGGAAGGAAAAGGCTCTTATGCCAATTTTGACTGGACTTATCAGAACGCGGTTCAAACCATTGATGTGAATACACCATTGGGCAATACCGTTGGCCAGCTGTGTCAAGATAGCGAAGGCGTATTGGCAGTAGACAGTAAGGGTAAGGTTTATCAGGCGGAAACGGCTGAGGAATTGAGCAGACAGCTTTTAGGCTTTGCTTTGCCGGTTCAATATCTGCATATTTGGGCTGATGGTAAACGCGTTGCCAATGCGCCATACAAAATCCTGCCTGATGGCCGTCTGGAGCAGTTTGACTGGACAATATCGCGTACTTTAAATAGTTCAGGACAACCCAAAACGCTTCAACTTGAGAATGCCAAGTTTAATATCCGCTTGGTGTTTGACACGGTAAATCACTCTTTGGATAAGAATGGAAAAACCCGATGCGCAGCACGCAAATAGAGGATGCCATGTATGTTTCAGAGGAAATCCAAGCCTTTCCTGCCCCGGCCAAATTAAATTTGGATTTGAGGATTACCGGCCGCAGGAGCGATGGTTATCATAATTTGGAAAGTATTTTCTGTTTGATCGGCTTATATGATACCGTTCATCTGAAAATACGTACTGATGGGCAGATTATTCTGCATACGCCGGTAGAAGGGCTTGAACCCGAACAGGACTTGACTTATCGGGCGGCTAAATTATTGCTGCCATATGCAAGCGTGGCGTATGGTGTCGAAATCTGGTTGGATAAGGTGATTCCGACCGGAGGCGGATTGGGCGGCGGCAGCTCTGATGCAGCCACTGTCTTGATGGTTTTAAACCAATGGTGGCAATGCGGCTTGAGCAGGCAGCAACTGATTGATTTAGGCGTAAGTCTTGGTGCAGATGTTCCTTTTTTTATTTTTGGAAAAAGTGCTTTTGCCAAAGGCGTAGGCGAGAAATTGGCTGAAATAGATGTACCTAAACAATGGTATGTTATCGTTAAGCCCCCTGTTCATGTGGCAACAGCTAAAATTTTTGCACATGAAGGCTTGACACGGGATTCCAAACCCAGCATAATGCCGACTTTCCAATCATTACAGCCGTTTCAAAATGATATGCAGACGGTTGTATTTCAGGAATATTCTGAAGTTTGGAAGGCTTATGTTGAGTTATCCCAATATGGTTATGCATTAATGACCGGTTCCGGGGCTTGTTTGTTTATAGCAAGTACATCTCATCAAGAAGCAAATACAATTTACCAACAGGTTTCTCAATCATATGAAGCTTATTGTGTGGAAGGATTAGATATTCATCCGCTGTTTCATATGATTTAGTAAGTTGGGGAGTCGTCAAGCGGTTAAGACACTGGATTTTGATTCCAGCATGCGAAGGTTCGAATCCTTCCTCCCCAGCCAA